>JAZSFX010000018.1:0-62347 GCA_045532455.1 Clostridia bacterium | reverse complement strand
CAATCAGGACGAGCAGGAAATGCTTCGCCGTATAGATTTATTAGAATATCAAATAGATGAAATTGAAAAGGCAAATCTAAGTGAAAACGAAGAAGAAGATTTAACAGAACAACAACAGATTTATGAAAATGCCGAAAAAATATCACAAGGTATAAGCGAGGCATACTCAAACATATATCAAAATAGTGATGCTCCATCTGCTTATGATTCGCTATGTATTGCCATAAAAGCCTTAGATGGAATAAAAGAATATGACAGTGTTTTAGAAAATGCTTACAATGGTTTGTCATCGGCTATGTATTCCATTGAGGATATATCACATGAGATATTAAATTTTGGCAATAACGTTGAATATGATGAGAATATTTTAAATGATATCGGGTCAAGGCTTGACCTTATTTCGAAATTAAAAAGAAAATACGGTGCTTCAATTAAAGAAATCAATGCATTTTTGCAAAATGCAAAGAAAGAGCTAAATGATATAAAAACTCACGACGAACAACTTCAAAGGCTTAATATAGAAATTGAAAGAAAAACCGATGAGTTAAAAAATGCAGGTAAGTCATTAAGCAAAAAAAGAAGTGATGCATCGCTCGTTCTTTCGCAAAAAATTGAAGAATCCTTGCACGAGCTTAATATGGAAAAATCAAAAATGTCTGTTAATATAGAAACAGTTGAAGATTTTTACGAAAATGGAATGGATAAAGTGGAATTTATGATAAGTACAAACCCCGGAGAGCCACTAAAACCACTCGCCAGCATTGCCTCGGGTGGTGAGCTTTCAAGAGTTATGCTTGCAATAAAATCCATCATTGCAACAGACGACGATGTTGATACGTTGATTTTTGACGAAATTGATACCGGTGTTTCGGGAAATGCTGCTATAAAAATAGCTCAGAAACTAAAGAAAATCGGTGCATGCAAACAGGTTATATGCATAACACACCTTGCACAAATTTGCGCCAATGCCAAAAACCACTATCTTATCTTAAAAAATATTGATGGTGAAATGGCTTGCACTGAGTTAAAGCATCTAAACGAGGAAGAACGTGTTATGGAATTAGCAAGAATAATAGACGGCAGAGAAATAACGCAATCTGCATATAATCATGCAAAAGAACTAATATCAAATTCCTTATAAGCAAGAGGAAATAATATGAATAAAAACTTTAAACAACACAAGAAAAATCAAACGAGATTTCTTTTGATAATCGGACTTGTAATAGCATTTATTGCGGGATTTTTTACACATACTTTGGTTAGTGTGAAACGAAGTGAGTATGACAGTTTACTGCTGTATTATGATGCGTTATACGAAAAGACAACAAAACTTGAAGAACGTATATCGCAGATTACTGCTGAGGGGAATTCAAACGACACAAATACTACAACAGATACCACAACCACAGTTGAAAGTTCTGTTGAATATGTTTGGATAACAAAGTCAGGCAAAAAATACCACAAAGAAAACTGCTCAAGCCTAAAGAAGAACAGTGAGAAAATAACCTTAAAACAAGCACAACAAAGCGGAAAAGAGCCTTGTAAGATGTGTTTTAAATAGAAAGGAACAATTACAAAAAAATGGAAAACTTACTTAAAAATGTAGCAAAAGCACAACGAATTGTAATTAAGGTAGGAACGTCAACTCTTACATACAGTACAGGAAAAATGAACTTAAAAAGAATAGACAGAATGGCTATGATTTTAAGCGATTTAAGAAACCAGGGCAAAGAAGTTATTCTTGTAACTTCGGGCGCAATCGGTGTTGCAGTTGGCAAGCTTGGACTTTCTAAAAAACCTGACGATACCCGTCAAAAGCAGGCTATAGCAGCAGTTGGACAGTGTGAGCTTATGTATCTTTACGATAAACTCTTTTCTGAATATCACAACACGGTGGCCCAGATTCTTCTTACTAAAGACGATGTTGATGTACCAAAAAGAAAAAGTAATATTCAAAATACATTTACTGCACTTTTGGATATGGGTATAATTCCTATTGTTAATGAAAATGACACTGTGTCCTTTGATGAAATTGAAATAGGCGACAACGATACACTGTCTGCAATGGTGGCAGAGCTTGTTGGAGCAGATTTGCTTATTTTATTCTCGGATATTGATGGACTTTACTCTGAAGACCCGCACAAAAACCCCGATGCAAAGCTTTTATCTGTTGTATACGATGTAAATGATGTGCGAAATTTCGCTGGCGATGCAGTAACAGGGCAGGGGACAGGCGGTATGATAACCAAAATGGAGGCTGCCAATATAGCAACAAATGCAGGCATTCATATGATAATAGCCAACGGAAATAATATGGATTTAATATACAATATTTTAGATGCAAAGCCAACGGGTACATTATTTGTTTCTAAAAATTATAATGAGATATAATCTGACGAAGGGAATGTATTTATATTGAATAGCGAATTAACAAAAAAAGGAATGGCGGCAAAAAATGCATCTTACAAAATGGCGGTTATTTCTTCAGTAACAAAAAACAATGCACTTAACGCTATTGCAGATGCACTCGAAAAAAATACCGATGAAATTCTTGCTGCAAATAAAATGGATATTACCGCCGCACTTGACAAGGGAACAAGAAAAGCAATGATAGACAGACTTACCCTTACGCAAGAGCGAATATATGCAATGGCAGAGGGTGTAAGACAAGTTGCAACACTTGATGACCCAATCGGCGAAACAATAAAAATGTGGAAAAGACCTAACGGTATAGAAATAGGTCAAAGACGCGTACCGATGGGTGTTATTGCTATTATTTTCGAGGCTCGCCCTAACGTTACAGTGGATGCTGCTGCGCTATGCCTTAAAACTTCAAATTCATGCATATTAAGAGGCGGCAGTGAGGCAATTAATTCCAATAAAACACTTATGAAGATTATGCAAAAAGCTGCATATGACGCAGGAATTCCTGAAGGTGCATTGAATATTATAGAAGATACAAAACGTGAAACTGCAACTGAGCTTATGAAATTAAATAGTTACGTTGATATGCTTATTCCGCGCGGTGGTGCAGGACTTATACGAAGTGTTGTAGAAAATGCAACTGTGCCTGTGGTTGAAACTGCTGCAGGAAACTGCCATATATATGTAGATAGCAGTGCAGATTTTGATATGGCAACTAAAATTATATTAAATGCCAAGGTACAAAGACCGTCGGTGTGCAATGCAGTTGAAACATTACTTATAGATAAAAAAATATGTGCTGAATATGTGCCGGTTATTTTTAATAAATTAAATGAGAATGGTGTAGAAATCAGGGCAGATGAAGATTGTATTAAATATTATCCCAATGCATTAAAAGCAACCGATGAGGATTATTATACTGAATATAACGACTATATTATATCTGTTAAAACGGTAGATGGGGTAGACGAGGCAATAGCTCATATAAATAAATATAACACAGGTCATTCCGAAGCCATAATCACAACCGATTACAACGCACAACGTAAATTTTTAAATGAAGTAGATGCCGCTGCTGTGTACGTAAATGCATCAACTCGTTTTACTGACGGTTTTGAGTTTGGGTTTGGTGCAGAAATTGGTATCAGCACACAGAAAATGCATGCACGCGGTCCTATGGGATTAGAAGCGCTGACCTCTGTTAAATATACAATATTAGGAGACGGGCAAATAAGAGAATAAAAAAATTCAGTAAAATTAAAACAGCTCTTTATAGGGGAGCTGTTTTTTGTATATCATTAAAATATAAATCTAAGTTAGCTAAATTGCTCTTTATCTAACTTAGAGTGTAAAAATAGAGCCTATATCATATAATGTGCCTTTTCTCAACTCTACTATGTCGATATTATGGTTTTTGCAAAATGAAATAATATCTTTACCATTTGGGTGTGTTTTTATTTCTCCGTTTACTGCAAGCGTTGATTTATCTATCAAACCTGTTGCACCGCCAATAAATCCATAATTCATTCCTTTTAATTCAATATGACCTTCATCAATTTCCAATACGTCTATTTTATTTTCTCTGCATATTTTTGCAATGGATTTATCTGCTGTGATTAAAGTATTTTCATTTACAATACAAATACTGCATTTTGAGTATCCCTGGTTGACGTTCAGAATTTTCTTTTTATACCTTAACCCATATTCGATAATTTCTATCGTCGTGTACAAGCGCTTGCAAATCAGGTAATTGCCAACATCAGCACAATTATAGGCAATATCGTGCGGATATTCGCTCTGCAGACTTTTTGAGCCTTTTATAACGTCAATATCAGTTAGTATGTTTTTGTAATAATCAAAGACCTCAGGCGCTGTTATAATACATGATTCTGTTTTAAAAATCTGTATATCAGCATGACCGTTTATTGCATCATAAAGAAAAGGAACTTTTAATGTAGGAATAATTTTAAATCCCATACGTTCTAACTCCTCTATTGTTTCTTTATGTGCTCTGTAGTCGATTACAATCCTTTTAGAACATTTGTTCGGGGTGTTATTTGGCATAAAATATCACATAACTCCTTGTGTGTTAAATTTAAAGGTAGTGTAAGATTATCCTACACTACCCTATTTATTATAATTATAAATTCTCAGCAATAAGCTCTGCCATTTTTTTGCAGCCGACTTTTGTCATACCGTCAGACATAATATCTGATGTTCTGTAATTTTGGTTAAGTACCTTGTCAACTGCATTATTTATCGCCTTAGCTTCATCAATTAAACCAAAGCTCATTTCGAGCATCATAGCTGCTGAAACTATTGTAGCAATCGGGTTTGCAATATCCATTCCTGCAATATCAGGAGCACTTCCATGAATAGGCTCATACATTCCGCATTTTGTTGCACCAAGTGATGCTGACGGAAGCATTCCGATTGATCCTGCTATTGCAGACGATAAATCAGATAAAATATCTCCAAATATATTTGAAGTTACCATAACGTCAAATTGCGATGGATTTATAGCAAGCTGCATGGCCGCATTATCAACATACATATGTGTTAGTTCAACTTCAGGATAATTTGCTGACAATTCTGTTATAGTTTTTCTCCAAAGTCTTGATGATTCCAACACGTTTGCTTTATCAACAGAAACAAGCTTTTTTTGACGAAGCATTGCAGTTTCGAACGCAATTTTGCCAATTCGTTTTACTTCTTCAACGCTATATCTTTCTTCGTCCGACGCCCAGCTGCCATCTTGCGCCTTTTCTCTTTTACCAAAATAAATTCCGCCTGTAAGCTCTCTTACAACCATTACATCAAGTCCGTTTTCGAGCTTGCAATCCTTTAATGGTGATGCTTCTTTTAATTGTGGTTTTAGAATAGACGGTCTCAGGTTTGAATACAAGCCAAGTTCTTTTCGTATTCCCAAAAGACCAGCCTCGGGTCTCTTTGGAGCATTATCCCACTTAGGACCTCCAACTGCACCCAAAAGAACACTGTCGGATTTTTTGCATATATCAATAGTTTCTTGCGGAAGCGGCTCGCCATATTTATCTATTGCGCAACCGCCCATATAAACTTGCGTAAAGTTGAATTTGTGGTTAAATTTTTTCTCAACAGCCTTTAAAACTGTAATTGCACCGTCAACAATTTCAGGACCAATTCCATCGCCAGGTATTGTTGCTATATTAAATTCTGCCATAATTTTATTACTCCTTTCTTAAAAGCTGTTAATTGTTTTTCTTTATGTATTCAACAAGACCGCCGGCATTTATAATTCCCTGCATAAATGGAGGAAATGCCGCTGAGCGATATGTTTTACCTTTTGTTTTATTGGTTATTACGCCTGTGTCAAAGTCAACTTCAACCTCGTCATTTTCGGCAATATCTGCTGATGCTTCGGGGCACTCCAATATAGGTAAACCGATGTTTATTGAGTTTCTGAAGAATATTCTTGCAAAATCCTTTGCTATAACGCATGATATTCCGCTTGCCTTTATTGCAATCGGCGCATGTTCTCTTGATGAGCCGCAACCAAAATTTGCACCGCCAACCATAATATCGCCTTTTTGAACTCTGTTTACAAATGAAGTATCAATATCTTCCATACAATGTGCTGCCAATTCCTCGGGTGATGAAGTATTAAGGTATCTTGCAGGAATTATTACGTCCGTATCAATATTATCTCCATATTTAATTACTTTACCATTTGCTTTCATTTTACATTACCTCCTCAGGTGCAGTTATCTTGCCTGTAATTGCACTTGCAGCAGCAACTTCAGGACTTGCAAGGTATACTTCACTTTCGATATGTCCCATACGACCGAGGAAGTTTCGGTTTGTTGTAGAAACACATCTCTCCCCTTGCGCCAATATTCCCATATGACCGCCAAGACATGGACCGCATGTAGGAGCTGAAATAACGCATCCTGCTTCAACAAGAGTTGAAAGTGTACCGTCTTTTAACGCTTCGAGATAAATTTTTTGAGTTGCAGGGAAAACTATTACTCTTATTCCCTTTTTAACATGTTTTCCTCTTAAAATCTCGGCAGCACGTCTTAAATCGGAAATTCTTCCGTTTGTACAAGAGCCTATAACAACCTGGTCAATGTCTACATCGCCCCAATTTTGCGGAGTTCTTGCATTTTCAGGCAAATGCGGAAATGCAACTGTATGCGGTACTTGCGAAAGGTCAATATCAATAACCTGACAGTACTCAGCATCGTCATCAGCCTTAAATACCTTGTATTCCTTTGTTGAGTGTTCTTTCATATACTCAACTGTCAAATCGTCAACTTCAAATATACCGTTTTTAGCACCTGCTTCAATAGCCATATTAGCAATGGTAAATCTGTCGTCCATAGTAAGAGTGTGCATACCCTCACCTGTAAATTCCATAGATTTATACAATGCACCGTCAACACCAATCATTCCGATTATGTGCAATATTAAATCTTTACCGCTTGTATATTTATTCAGTTTACCTGTAAGATTAAATTTTATTGCTTCAGGCACTTTAAACCAGGCCTTGCCGGTAGCCATACCTGCAGCCATATCAGTTGAGCCAACACCTGTTGAGAATGCACCTAAAGCGCCATATGTACAAGTGTGTGAATCTGCACCAATAACCACGTCGCCTGCTACAACAAGTCCTTTTTCGGGTAATAGCGCGTGTTCGATACCAACCTCGCCAACTTCAAAATAATTCAGAATATCCTGTGATTTTGCAAAATTTCTTACTGCAAGGCATTGTTGTGCTGATTTTATGTCCTTATTAGGAGTAAAGTGGTCAGGCACAAGTGCAACCTTTGCCTTATCAAACACTGATTTTGAGCCGATTTTATCAAATTCACTTATTGCTACGGGAGAAGTAATATCATTACCTAAAACCAAGCTTAAATCTGCCATAATTAAATCTCCTGCCTTAACACTGTCAAGTCCGGCAGCGGCAGCAAGAACCTTTTGCGTCATTGTCATTGCCATTTTTTTCACCTCGTAAAATAATATACCAAATAATTATACAACAATTAAGCAAATTTGTCAATATTATTCACATGTTTACTTTAATTTTATATATGTAAATTTTTATACATTTATTTGAAATATAATTTTATGTGAATTTTTGTCACATTTTGAGTTTTTATAGACTTCATATAAGGTAAAAACCGTATTTTTGTGTATATTGCCTAAAAAAGAGGCAAATATTTTTCATAATTTTTTAAGACAATTTTTTGAAAAGGTATTGAATTACTTCGAAAAAAATAGTAAAATGATAGTATATAATATTATGATACCATAATTATGAAATTCAAAACCACGAAGGAGGATATATAAATGAGCGTTATGCCTATTGATTTAGAAGAAAACAATGTTTTGGAGGGCGCCAGAATTAAAGTTGTCGGAATCGGCGGTGGCGGTAACAATGCAGTTGACCGTATGATAGAAGCAGGCGTTAGCAAAGCAGAGTTTATATGCATTAATACTGATGCACAACAACTATCAAATGTTAAAGCATCAACAGTATTACAAATTGGCGGTAAGCTTACAAACGGACTTGGTGCAGGTGCAAAGCCTGAAGTTGGCAGACAAGCTGCTGAAGAAACAAAAGATGAAATAAAAAATGTAGTTAAAGATGCAGAGATGGTATTTGTTACTGCCGGTATGGGTGGTGGAACAGGTACAGGTGCAGCCCCTATCGTTGCAGAAGCTGCAAAGTCTTTAGGTATACTTACGGTTGCAGTTGTTACAAAGCCTTTCTTCTTTGAAGGTCCTCAAAGAATGAGAAACGCAGAAGAAGGTATTAAGCAGCTTGCAGAAAGAGTGGATGCTATCGTTACTATCCCCAACGACTTGCTTTTGAAGATAGCAGACAAAAAAGTTACAATTAATGATTCGTTCAAGCTTGCTGACGATGTTCTTCGTCAAGGTGTTCAAGGTATAATCGAAGTAATTACACAAAGAGGTATAATGAACTGCGACTTTGCTGACGTAAGAACAATTATGAAAGACAGCGGCGTTGCACATATGGGTATCGGTATAGGCAAAGGCGAAACAGCTGCTCAGGATGCTGTTCGTGCTGCAATTGAAAGTCCATTATTAGAAACAAATATTTCAGGTGCAACAAACGTACTACTAAATATCACAGGCGGAAGCGAGTTCTCACTTGTTGATATGGGCGAAGTTTCGGGCATTGTTCGTGATATGGTTTCTGAAGAAGCAAATATTATTGTTGGTACTGCAGTTGACGATAACCTTAAAGACGAAATTAAGGTTACATTAATAGCAACAGGTCTTAATGATGATGCAAGAAGAAATTCTGAATTCAAGAGAAATGTTCCTAAGTTTAATCCAAACACTGCACCGTCAACAGACAGAACTCCTGTAAAGAGAAATGTTCCATCTTTCTCACCCGACGATGATGATGCAATATTCTCAAGAAAATTAAAGCCAGGAATGAGCAATATAGACGTTCCCTCATTTTTTAAAAAATAATAAAATGTGAAATATTAATGGCTGTTGCAAACTTTTGCAACAGCCATATTTTTTAGATTATTGAATGGAGATATAAAAATGATAGTATCAATCAAAAAAGCAATTTTACATATTCTTGATGCAAATTCAGGCATAACTGTATATTCAGATACGGAGCTTGATGCAAGCGACGGTATGATTAATGCATTTTTAACAAAGCATATCGACAGACTTTTAAGCGAGGGCAGTTTAAGAAGTGGCGAATTTAAAGAAAACAGTGGTTTCCAACAAAGACTAAATGAATATTTTAAAGACAGTGATTTTGTTTCCTTTTCGCAATTTGTTGCACACAGATTTTATGATGGAATATCAAACGCATCCGAGACCGAGTCGTGCGATATTATTGTATGTGATTGTGTTGCAAACGATAAGTCTACTATTGCAGTTTTAAAGTTTGATAATAAAATAGGCTACACACATCAGGTAGTGCGCGAAGACGGAAGTATAAAAAATGCACTTATAAACCACTATGCAATTCTCCCAATGCCTACTCAACGATTAAGTGAGTGTGCATTTGTGTTTTTTAATGATTCAGAAATCAAATATTGCGGCAAAAAACGTATTATTGACGGTGAAAAAACCGACCTTATTGCTGATATTCTGCTTGAGGGTGTTTTTGACTTATCTGCAAGGGAAGCCATCAACAAGGTAAAGAGAATTGCAAAAAAGGTAACCGAAGCAAACGGCGGCGATTCGATAGAAGTAAATGCAAAAATGAAAAAATATATTGTAGACAACATAGAAGAAAACGAGTTCAAGTATGTTGATACAAAAGTAGTTGCAGAAAACATCTTCGACGGTAAACCTGTTATGAAACAGGAATTTGTGGAAAAACTTGAAAAAGAAGAAGTTCCCGAAAAAGTTGAGGTTACAAGCTACGTAACTAAAAAAATGAGCGCTAATGTTAAAATTGCAACTGATACAGGAATAGAGATTTCATTCCCTGCTGAGTATTACCGCGACAATAAACATATGGAAATTATAAATAATGATGATGGTACTCTTTCAATCAGAATAAAAAACATTGCCCAAATAACCAATAAATAACATTATCTCCCCTACTATTCAAAATATTTTTAAAATTCCTTTTAACAAAAATAACGAATATTGCATATTCTATATCAGGTGTTAGCACATCGTGCTATCCAATATAGAAAGGAGTTTTAAAAATGGAAAAATGTAATGACCAACTAAACTCAACAAATAATTGTTGCGGAACAAATTTCAGAGAAGCAGTTTGCATACATACCGATAAAGTATACGATAGTTGCCGCGATAAAGATTGTCTTGAAAACATACGCGTATATCTAACAGCCTGTGGCCAGGAAGTAATTGACAGAGCAATCAGTGTTAAGTTTACAAAGGCAGAGATTATCTGGGTGTTTTCAGATGTTGAGCCTGTACCTTTTAACAGAGGCTTCTACTCAGTAGATTTAAAGTATTTCTTTAAAATTACTCTTGCTGCATTCACAGGTGTTGGTATCCCAACTACAGTGGAGGGTCTTGCAACATTTGACAAAAAAGTTATACTTTTCGGCTCTGAGGGCAATGCAAAGGTATTTGAGTCTAAATTTAAAGAAGATGCTTTTGATGCTCAGTTATGGAAAAAAACAAATATGCCAAAAGCAGTTGTTGAGGTTGTTGACCCGATAACTCTTGGCGCAAAGCTTGTAGATGTAAGAAGCTGCCAAAACAGCTGTTGTTGCGACGATGATTTTGATATAGCTTCCGTTCCTGAATCAATTTGTCGTGTATTTGACGAAAGCCTGACTTTAGGCGGTGAAGCAAAGAGAGTGTTTGTATCTCTTGGTATCTTCTCAATCATTAAATTGGAAAGAAAAGTACAGCTTCTTATCCCCTCTTACGACTTTTGTGTCCCTCAAAAAGAGTGTGTAGGTGCAACAGACGATAACCCTTGTGATTTATTTGAAAGAATCGACTTCCCTGTGGATGAGTTCTTTCCACCCGAAAGATGCGAATTTTTAGAGTGTGGTCAGGATGACCCATCAGTTCCTGATAATAACTGCGGTTGTTGCTGATAATAATGTATAATGCAAAAATGGTTGTATCCTTATTGGGATATGACCATTTTTTGTTATATATGAACTGTAAAATTTGATATAAGATTATGTCATATAACCTAAATCTTTGACAAAAATATAAAAAATATATTTTTTTATACGAAAATATTGAATTTTTTGCTGATACGTGGTATTATATATAATGAAAAATAATGAAAGGAATGGTTATAGATATGGATTGTAATGTCAGACCCGAAGATATGAAAAGAATAAACACCGTTGAGCTTGCAAATGCTTTTATTGATGAACAAATAGAAAGCATTCGTAAACAGGTTGGAAACAAAAAGGTATTGTTAGCATTATCAGGCGGCGTGGATTCATCTGTAGTTGCTGCGCTTTTAATTAAAGCAATCGGCAAGCAGCTTGTATGTGTTCACGTAAATCACGGATTAATGCGCAAAGGCGAAAGCGAACAGGTTATTGATGTATTCCAGAATCAACTTGATGCAAACCTTATCTATGTTGATGCAACAGACCGTTTCCTTGATTTATTAAGCGGTGTATCCGACCCCGAAACAAAGAGAAAGATTATAGGCGGAGAATTTATTAAGGTTTTTGACGAAGAAGCATCAAAAATCACTGATGTGTCGTTCCTTGCACAAGGAACAATTTACCCCGATATATTAGAAAGCGACGGAGTAAAGGCGCACCACAACGTTGGCGGCTTACCGGAAGATATGACACTTGAGCTTGTTGAGCCTGTAAAACTATTATATAAAGACGAAGTAAGAGTTGTAGGTTCAGCATTAGGTCTTCCTGATGAAATGGTTTATCGTCAGCCATTCCCTGGTCCCGGACTTGGCGTTCGTTGCCTTGGTGCAATCACACGCGATAGATTAAATGCACTTCGTGAGGCTGATGCAATTTTAAGAGAAGAATTTGCTAAAAACAACCTTGATACAAAGGTATGGCAATATTTTATAGCTGTCCCCGACTTCAAAAGCGTTGGCGTTAAGGATTCTAAGCGTTATGAGGGTTGGCCTGCAATTATCCGTGCGGTTAATACTGTTGATGCTATGAGCGCAACAATAGAAGAAATTCCATACGAAATCCTTCACCATATTACAGACAGAATTACACACGAAGTTCCTGGAATTAACAGAGTTTTACTCGATTTAACACCAAAGCCAATAGGTACAATTGAATGGGAATAATGAAAGGTTAAGGTGTTTATGGACTCAATTTTAGTTTTTTGGAATCAAATGACTGCAAATCCGCTGTTGTTTATGGCAGTAATGCTGACACTCGGTGTTATTTTAGTAAACGGCTGGACGGATGCACCAAACGCTATTGCAACTTGTGTCGTAACAAGGTGTATGCCACCGAAAGCGGCAATCCTTATGGCTGCGGTATTCAACTTCCTCGGTGTTTTTGTGATGACGCTTATAAATGCAACGGTTGCAGAGACAATTACGAAAATGGTTGACTTTGGAACAAATCCCGATCTGGCTGTTATAGCCCTGAGCGCTGCTTTGTTTGCTATTGTTCTCTGGGCGACTCTTGCATGGGTATTTGGTATCCCCACAAGTGAAAGCCACGCACTTATTGCAGGTCTTACAGGTAGTGCGATTGCACTTCACGGAAGCTTTGAGGGTGTAAACGGCGCTGAATGGATAAAGGTTGTTTACGGTATAGGCATTTCTGTTGCTCTCGGTTTTGGTTTAGGATGGCTTGTGTGCAAGCTTGTAACAAAGCTGTTCTACAAAGCAAACAGACCAAAAACAGAGCCATTTTTCAGAGGTGCACAGATAGTTGGTGCAGCTTCAATGGCATTTATGCATGGCGCACAGGACGGCCAGAAATTTATGGGTGTTATTCTGCTTTGCGTGTATATGTCAAAAGGACAGGCATTGCCGTCTGATATAGATATTGCAGGCGAGTATATGTGGTTGATGGTTCTCTGCTCTGTAGTTATGGCTCTTGGCACTGCGATGGGCGGTAAGAAAATTATCAAATCCGTTGGAATGGATATGGTAAAGCTTGAAAAATATCAGGGTTTTTCGGCAGACATTGCAGCAGCTCTTTCACTTTTGTTCTGTTCGGTATTCAGTCTCCCTGTATCAACAACACATGCAAAGACAACGTCCATTATGGGTGTAGGAGCAGTAAAAAGAGTGTCTGCAATTAACTTTGGAGTGGTTAAGGAAATGGTGCTCACATGGGTGCTTACCTTCCCCGGATGCGGACTTGTAGGTTTTATAATGACAAAAATATTTATGATGTTATTTACATAACAGAAAGGAAGGTAAAAAATGGCTAAAGGCGATAAATTTTACTTTGAAAACTTTTCTCAATGTGCTGCATTGTCAAAAAAAGCAGCAGACTATCTTGTAAATTGTCTGGAAAACTACGATCCGGGCAGGGTTGAAAAAATGGTTGAAGAAATACACGAATTTGAGCATAGTGCAGATTTAAAGAGGCACGAAATGGGTGATGCACTCGCAAAGGCATTTGTAACACCTGTTGACCGCGAGGACTTGGATATGCTCAGCCACAATCTTGATAATGTAACCGACAAGATTGAGGATGTTGTGCAGAAACTCTATATCAACAACATCACAGAAATTAATCCATCTGCGATTGTATTTGCAAAACAGATTGTGAAAGCTTGTGAATATCTCTGCGAGATTATTGATGAATTTGCAAACTTCAAGAAATCAAAAAAAATGCAGTCTCTCATTATCAAGCTTAACGATATTGAGGATGAGTGCGATAAAATCTATCTTTCTTCAATGCGTGAGCTTATGAAGAATTCACAAGATGTTCTCGTTACGATTTCGTGGCGTGAGATATTTGACCGCTTTGAATCATGTGCTGATGCTTGTGAACACGTAAGTGAATGTATCGGTTCAGTTATCATGAAAAATACTTAATATTTTAAGAAATATAAAAAGAAAAAAACTAAAGGAACAAAGGAAAGTTAATAAAAGAGGTGTGTTATGAGCTTTTTAGTAGATGGATTTATGGCGGTAACGTGGCAGCAGATTGTCATGTATGCTGTAGGAATATTATTGATTTATCTTGCAATTAAGAAAAATTATGAGCCATCGTTATTGTTACCGATGGGCTTTGGTGCAATACTTGTTAATCTTCCGATGTCGGGAGTTTTGGATCAGACCTTAGAGGGCGGCATTGCAGCTGCCGGAATTATACAGTGGTTATATGATGTAGGTATTCATGCCTCAGAGGCAATGCCGCTGTTACTGTTCATCGGTATCGGAGCGATGATTGACTTTGGTCCGCTTCTCTCTAACCCGAAGATGTTCCTTTTCGGCGCAGCAGCACAGTTCGGAATATTCTTTGTAGTTGTGGCAGCTGTTATATTAGGTTTTGACTTGAAGGATGCGGCTTCAATCGGTATAATCGGTGCGGCAGACGGTCCGACTGCAATTCTGGTATCACAGGTACTCAAATCGAATTATATGGGACCTATAGCCGTCGCGGCGTACTCATATATGGCGTTGGTGCCGATTATTCAGCCACTTGCAATCAAGGCAGTTACAACAAAGAAAGAAAGACAGATTAAAATGTCATACAATCCTGCGAATGTGTCAAGGTTCTTAAGAATTGCATTCCCTGTTGTAGTAACATTTATTGCAGGCTTTATTGCTCCAACCTCAGTTGCACTTGTAGGCTTCCTTATGTTCGGAAATCTTTTAAGAGAGTGCGGTGTACTTGATTCGCTTTCAGAGTGTGCCCAGAAGGTTCTTGCAAATCTTGTAACACTTCTGTTGGGAATAACAATCTCATTCAGCATGCAGGCTGATCAGTTCGTTAACATACAGACTCTTATTATTATGCTGCTTGGTCTTGTGGCATTCATATTTGACAGTATTGCAGGTGTATTCTTCGCAAAGTTACTGAATCTGTTTACAAAGAACAAAATCAATCCGATGGTTGGTGCGGCAGGCATTTCTGCATTTCCTATGTCTTCGCGTGTAATTCAGAAGCTCGGTCAGGAAGCTGATCCACAGAACTTCCTTCTCATGCATGCTGTAGGCGCAAATGTTTCAGGACAGATCGCTTCAGTTATTGCCGGAGGTATGATTCTGAATCTTGTTCCGAAACTCATGGGTCTTTAATGCAGTTTAAGGAGGATATGAATATGAATATAAATTATGCAGATTTAATGGGTGCAGGCACTCTTATGTGGCAAGGTATGGCGGCAATATTTATTGTAATGGCTGCGATAGCTCTGGTTGTTTACTTATTCACTAAATTTTCAAAATAATACGTATTACAAATAAATATTATAACTGCTACCGAGTAGTAGAATGTTTAAAGCATTCATGAACATATCGTTAGGTCTTAGAAGATATGTTTGTGGATGCTTTTGTTTAGGAGACAAAAAAATGGTGTCTGGCAAGTATTGAGGATACTCAGTATATTTCGGTAGTATCATGCTTTATTGCTTTTTATATAAACGATTTATATGGTTATATAAATTGGAAAAGAATGGAGAAACGACAATCTGTTAGTTAAATGAGTTTTTATTGCATAAATTATTATCTTATGATATAATATACATAAATATAATATGAGGGTGAATAACTATGAAAAATCTAAATAAAGTACTAAGTATATTTCTTGTATTCAGTATTCTGTTGCCAGGTTGTGCGTATACCGAAAACACAAGCAAGTCTGACATTGTTGTAAGTATGCAAATTAACAATCCTATAATGGAGGTTAACGGTAATCGAACAGAAATCGACAAAGGGCGCGGAACAACACCTGTTATAAACAACTCAAGAACACTTGTGCCCATACGGTCTATTATAGAAGCATTTGGCGGTACTGTTGATTGGAATGACAACACACAAACTGTAACGTTAAAAATAGAAGATGATACAATAAAACTAAATATTGACAGCACAAACGCTTATCTTAATAACCAGCTATCAACACTCGATGTTGCACCAAAGATTATTAATGGCAGAACAATGCTCCCTATCCGATATATTGCAGAGGGTTTCAATTTAGGAGTTGCCTGGGAAAATGACACACGTACAATTTCTATTATCTGCAACAGTTTTGATGATGATGAATATCAAAAAATCACAAATTTAGTACCCGAATACAGCGGAATACCTTATGTTATAATAAATAACAACAAGCCATTTTTTAAGGATTATGAAATTATAGGCGGTTCATTTGAATTCTATGCTGACCTTGATGAAATGGGACGTTGTGATGTTGCTATGGCATCTGTGGGTACAGACATTATGCCAACGCAAAAGCGAGAGAGCATAAGCTCTGTTAAACCTACAGGCTGGAAAAACAAATATTACGACTTTGTTGACGGTGGTTATGTATATAACAGATGTCATTTGATTGGTTTTCAACTTACGGGCGAAAATGCAAATGAACGTAACCTGATTACAGGCACGCGATATATGAACGTTGAGGGAATGTTGCCTTTTGAAAATATGGTTGATGATTATATAGAAGATACAAACAACAATGTTATGTATCGTTCAACACCTGTGTTCACAGGCAAAAACCTTGTTGCTGACGGAGTTTTACTTGAGGCATATTCTGTTGAGGATAACGGTATAGGCGTTAAATTTTGTGTGTACTGTTACAACGTACAACCTAATATATACATAGACTATTTAACAGGTGAAAACAGTTTAAAAAATGATTTTGCAAATACAACACCAGATACAAATTTAAATGTGTACAGAACACCAAACGGAAAGAAATATCATAATGACGCCGATTGTGGAGGAAAAAACAGTTATAAAGTTACAATAACAGAAGCCATAAATGCAGGGCTTACGCCTTGCTCAAAGTGTGCAGGATAAATATTAAATGGGAAAGATATAAAATCTTTCCCATATTTTTCTCTTGTTTATAATTACGTTACAATTAACAAGCACAATGGTACTGTCACGAGAGAAAATACCGTTGTTAAAAAAACAGTTTTTGCCGCAAGTTCTTCATCACCATTATAGTTTGTTGCGAACAATACTGCGGAATTTGCAACAGGCATTGAAAATAAAATATACGTTACATACAAAACCAATTCATTTTTAATTATTAAATTGAATGGCATCCATAATAGTAAAGGCAATGCAACTTGTTTTATCAATGTCCATACGTACAAGCGCCAATCATTAAATATATTTTTAAAATCAATTCTTGCAAGAGAACAACCTATTAAAAGCATTGCCGATGGTGATGTGATTGAACCAATTAATGATACTGTATCGTCAATAATTACAGGGAAATCAAGTCTTGCAAAATATATCACAAGAGCAAGCGACGACAAAATCACTCCCGGAGATAGCAACTGTTTTATATTAAAGGATGTTTTTTCTGAATTATTTCTACTAATAAGCCAAACGCCTAAGGTATAAATGCTCAAGTTAAAAATAAGGTTAAATATGGCTGCATAAAACAATCCTGTACTCCCACACAACGAATTTATTATAGGGAAACCCATAAATCCAACATTGGAAAATGAATTCATAAAAACATACATACTAACCTGATTTTCTTTAACAAACAGAATTTTTGCTAGAATCCAACCAATTATTGGTAAAATAACAAAAAACATTGCTATGGCAACAAATAATGCAGTAAGTACATTGCTTAATGCCTGACTCTCCTCTAATTTAAGAACAGAGCCTAAAACCATACATGGCATTGTAACGTCTAATATAAGTCTTGAGAATTTGTTTGTAAAATTGTCGTCAACAACCTTCAGCTTATATATAATATATCCAATTATAATTACTAAAAACAGTTGAATCATCTGTGAAATTAAAATTTGAATGTCCATATTTACTGTCCCTTTTGTGAATGCTAAATTTATTTTGTTTTATTAACCCTTGCTGCTTTTACAGTGTTTTTCATAAGCATTGCAATGGTCATAGGTCCAACACCGCCTGGCACAGGAGTGATTGCACCTGCAACCTTTTGTGCGCTCTCGAACTCAACGTCTCCGCATAGCGTCTTGTCTTCCATTCTGTTTATTCCAACATCAATAACAACCGCTCCCTCTTTTATCATATCGCCTTTAATAAAATTAGGAATTCCAACTGCTGCAACAAGAATATCTGCCTGCTTTGTTTTTTCTTTTAAATCCTTTGTTCTTGAGTGGCATATGGTAACTGTACCGTTCTGGTGCAACAACAGCATTGCCTGCGGTTTACCAACAATATTACTTCTGCCAACAACAACACATTCTTTTCCGCAAACTTCAACGCCACTCTCTTTTATAAGTTCCATAACACCTGCAGGTGTACATGGCACAAAATCATAGTTACCTACCATAATTTTGCCCACATTTACGGGATGAAAGGCATCAACGTCTTTTTTTGGATCAATTGCGTTTATGATAGTTTCTTCATCTATATGCTTTGGTACCGGAAGTTGCACAAGAATGCCTGAAATATCGCTTTTTTTGTTTAGTTTATCTATGAGCGCTAATAATTCTTCCTGTGTGGTATCTGCGCTCAGTGCATATTCTTCGGAATGTATGCCGCATTCTTCACATGCTTTCTTTTTATTATTAACATACACTCTTGAAGCAGGGTCATCTCCCACGATTATTACTGCGAGACCTGGATTTATTCCCTCTCCCTGAAGTATTTTTACTTCCTCTGCTATCTCTGTTTTTATTCTCTTTGAAATCTCTTTTCCCAAAAGTAGTTTTGCCATTATTATTACTCCTTATTACATTTTTATTTAATATATCTCCTTTTGGAGGACGTATAAGACATCTATTTTGGTAGCCGATTAAATCCTCCCTACCCGCTTTTTTAAGTGCCTCATATACAAGTGCGTAATTTTCAGGATTTTTATATTGTAAAAGTGCACGTTGCATCGCCTTTTCTTTTGGTGATTTTGGTACGTAAACACTTTCCATTGTAATCGGGTCAATTCCCGTATAGAACATACACGTCGAAATAGTTCCCGGTGTCGGATAAAAATCCTGAACCTGCTGAGGATTAATATTACTATCTTTCAAATATAATGCCAGATTAATAGCATCCTTAAGCGTACTGCCGGGATGTGATGACATTAAATATGGCACAAGATACTGTTCTTTACCAAGCTTTTGATTTATTTTATAAAACTTATTGGAAAACTTGTTAAACACACTATTTTGCGGTTTTCCCATATGTTTTAGAACATTATCGCTTATATGTTCGGGAGCAACCTTAAGCTGACCGCTTATATGATGTTCACAAAGCTCGTAAAAGAACTTGTCGTCTTTATCGTTTATAAGATAATCAAAGCGTATTCCCGAACGTATAAATACCTTTTTTACGCCTTTTAGTGCTCTTAACTTTCGTAATAACTCAAGATAGTTTTTATGGCTTATATCCATATTTTTACAAGGCATGGGATACAAGCACTGTTTGTCCTTACATGCACCTGATATCAGTTGTTTTTTACATGCAGGTCCTCTGAAATTTGCAGTAGGACCGCCTACATCGTGAATATATCCTTTAAAATCCTTATCTTTAATCATTTCCTTAGCTTCTGCAAGCAAGGATTCATCACTGCGCGAGGTTACAATTCTGCCCTGATGAAAGGCAAGCGCACAAAAATTACAACTGCCAAAACACCCTCTGTTAGCACTGAGTGAAAACTTTACTTCCTTTATAGCTTCTATTCCACCGTCTTTTTCGTAAATATAGTGGTAGTTTTTTGTGTATGGAAGTGAATATACTTCGTCAAGCTCCTCTGTACTCAGTGGTTTCATTGGAATATTCTGAATGAGGTATCTGTCCCCGTGCTTTTGAGCTATTCCCTTTCCCGTATATGGATTTTGCTCAAAATATTGAATTCTGCATGAATTTGCGTATGCTTTTTTGTCGCTCACACATTCCTCAAAGCTCGGAATTATAACATCGCCGTTGCGGTAATCCTTTGATATATAGCATGTGCCGGGAATATCAGTAATATCGTTTATATTTTCGCCGTTATTTAATCTGTTTGCGACTTCAACTATCTGTTTTTCGCCCATTCCGTACATTAATAAATCTGCTTTTGAATCGAACAGGATTGAGCGCCTTATTTTATCATCCCAATAATCGTAGTGAGCAAATCTTCTCAGACTTGCCTCAACACCGCCAATTAAAATCGGTACATCTTTAAAACATTCTCTTACGCGGTTGCAATAAACTATTGTTGCACGGTCGGGGCGTTGTCCTGATTTGTTGCCTGGTGCATATACGTCCTCGCTACGACGTTTTTTACTTGCAGTATAGTGATTTACCATACTGTCTATATTACCTGCACTAACTAAAACTGCAAGACGCGGTTTGCCCATTTTAAGAAAATCATCTTTTTTATTCCAGTCAGGTAATGCAACTATACCTACCTTGTACCCGTGTTTTTCGAGAACTCGTGATATAATTGCATGTCCAAACGATGGATGGTCAACATATGCATCACCTACAATATAAAGAAAATCAAGCTGTTCCCAACCTCTTTTTTGCATATCTTCTTTGCATATAGGCAAAAAATCATTCTTCATCATCATATCCCTCATCGTGCATATATGACATATCTGCGTGGCTGATTAACACATCGCGTGGTTTTGAACCGTTTGCACCGCTTATAATTCCGCGTGCTTCCATCTGGTCGACTATTCTGCCTGCTCTTGCGTATCCAACACCTAATCTTCTTTGAATCATAGATGTGGAGATTTTTCCTAATTCTACTGCAAGTGCTATTGCCTCCTGCAATAATGGGTCGCCATCTTCTTCAACATCAGGTGTTACACCGTTTTCGCCTGTTGCACATCTTTCTATTTGTTCTGCTAAATCTTCGCTATAATGTGTATCGCCCGTGTTTTCTTTAATAAAACTTAAAACCTTTTCTATTTCCTTATCAGAAACAAATGCGCCCTGAACTCTTATGGCATTTCTTGCACCCATAGGATGATATAGCATATCTCCCATACCAAGAAGCTTGTCTGCACCGCCTCTGTCTAAAATAGTACGGCTATCTACCTGAGAGGATACAGAGAACGCAATTCTTGACGGAACATTTGCCTTTATAAGACCTGTAATAACATCAACTGACGGTCTTTGAGTTGCAATTATAAGATGAATTCCGGCAGCTCTTGCAAGCTGTGCAAGACGACAAATATAATCTTCAACTTCCTTTGCCGCAACCATCATCAAGTCTGCAAGCTCGTCTATTATTATAACAAGGTTTGGCATTTTATCGCCGCCCGTTTGCTCCATAAGCTGATTGTAGGCGTCAATCTTTCTTACACCTGTTTCTTTAAAGCGGTCGTATCTTCTCATCATCTCTGCAACTGCCCAATTAAGTGCACCTGCGGCTTTTTTAGGGTCAGTAACAACCGGAATCAACAAATGCGGTATTCCGTTGTATACACCTAATTCCACAACCTTTGGGTCTACCATAATAAGCTTAACCTCATCAGGTTTTGCTTTGTAAAGAATACTCATTACAATGGTATTTATACAAACAGATTTACCACTACCCGTTGCACCAGCAATGAGTACGTGCGGCATCTTTGCAATATCGCCTACAATAACATTACCGCCTATATCCTTACCCAAAGCAACCGTAAGCTTTGACTTTGCATTTTTAAACTCATCGGAGTCAATAATTTCTCTTGCAGATACCATACTGACCTTAGTGTTTGGTATTTCTACACCTACTGCCGCCTTTCCCGGAACAGGCGCCACCAATACTGTTTGAACTGCAAGATTCAGTGCAATATCGTCAGCTAAACCAACAATTTTTGAGAGCTTAATACCTGTATCGGGCTGAATTTCGAAACGTGTTACAGCGGGTCCTTGTGTAACATGCAAAAGTTTTGCCTTAACACCAAAATCAGCAAGGACACTTATTAATTTTTCGGCAGTACGTCTTAGTTCTTCACGTCTGTCGCTCGAAACACTTGCAGGCTCGCTTAGAAGATCTATATCGGGGTATTCGTACTCAATTTCTTCGTATATTATTGCATTATCAAGTTCTTTATTGAACTCCTCTTTTTCTTTATCTGTAATTTTAGAAACCTTAGAATTCTCCGTTTGTTCCCCATCTTCCTGATTTTCGGATATTTCTTCTTGTACATATTCTTTTTCAGAGGGTGTTTCAAGCTCGATTTTTTCGTTTTCTATAGTACCAAAAACCTCATCAATTCCGTCAGTATCAATTACGTCATTACCCTCTAATCTTTTTCTTGAGTTGTGTTCGGGCAATGCATTATCCTCATCGTTTTTAAATATAAGACGCTTTCTATGTGTTTTCTCATCAAAAGCACCGTTGTTGTTTGTACTATTCTCTTTTAAATCAGCAAAAAGATTCAGAATATAATTCCACAGTTTTTTTGCGCCTATAACAGCCCATTTTCCAAGATATGAATAAATTAAAATATTTGTAAGCTTGCTAAGACACCATATAGAAAACAATATGAGTATTAATATTGTTGCAGCTTTCTGGACAAGCTTAACTAAAAATGTAGCAATAGCAGTGCTTAACACTCCACCGCCTATACCCATAATGCCCCAGTGAAATGCATAGTAGTTTTCTATGGCATAAATAATACTTAAAAAAGCACCTACAGAAACAAGAATTCCAAATCCGTATGCTATTTTTAGCCAGAAACCTTTTACTGATTTATTAACTATGTAGTAGATTGTTACGCCACCTATAAGCAGAGGAAGAAAATATGCCATAAAGCCAAAGATTCCGAACAGAAAATCGCGTATTGCACCGCCAATTATTCCCCCATCATCTACATTGAAGTATATGAATATTGCTAAAAATATGCTCACAAGCAAACCCGAAGCAGAATATACTCCAAAAACATTGGCAGAGCTCCTGTTTAGTTGTTTTTTTGAAGCAGACTTCTTATCTGCACTTTTGTTACTCTTGTGTGCAGATTTCTTTGTCGTTTTCTTAGCCATTTTATCCTCTCCTTTTTTGGTGTTAGAATTATATATTCCCATCAGGGATTTTTGAAATAATATCCTTGTTTATTTTACTCATAAATAATGATGATACTGCAAACGACATAATCTCAGCAATTGGGAATGCCCACCATACAGCCATTAGTCCGCCAAGCTTTGATAGTATAAATGCCGTCGGCAAGAGAATTATAAGTTGTCTTGCAACCGAAACAATAAGACTATATATTCCATTACCCAATGCCTGAAAAACACTGCCTGCAACAATGCAAAAACCTGCTGCAAGATATGAAATTGAGATAATTCTAAGCGCCGGAATACCTATCTCAAGCATATTGCTTGACGCCTCGAACAATCCTAAAAGCTTATGAGGTAAAATCTGGAATGCTAAAAATCCCATCAATGTAAGAATCATAGCATACATAACACTGAGTTTTATGGTTTTTACAAGTCTTTTTCTGTTACCTGCACCATAGTTATATGCAACAACCGGGACCATACCGTTGTTTAAACCAAATACCGGCATAAAGAATATGCTTTGTATTTTATAATAAATTCCAAACACTGCAGTTGCAGTAGACGTAAAGCCAATAAGTATTAAATTCATTCCGTAGTTCATAACAGAGCCTATTGCCTGCATAATAATTGACGGTGCGCCCACTGAATATATAGTACCTATCATTTTTTTATCAAATTTAAAGCATTTTAATGATAGTTTTATTTCTTTATTAACTTTAAAATTAAAGAAGATAGCCATAATAGCAGCTACAATTTGCCCTGTAACCGTTGCAAGCGCTGCACCTGATACTCCAAGCTTTGGCATTCCAAACAAGCCAAATATTAAAATCGGGTCTAAAATTATATTAATCATTGCACCTGTTGCCTGTACATACATACTGTAAATTGTTTTACCTGTTGACTGCAATAATCTTTCAAATATAATCTGTCCGAATATTCCAAAAGAAGCAATACATACTATACTTGCATACTGTACACCATAATTAAATATTTCTATATCTGCTCCCATAGTTTGAGTTCTATAGAATGGCTTTACCGCAAAAATCCCTATAAACACAAAAACAATAAAGCTTATTATAGCAAGAATCACTCCGTGCATTGCGGCACTGCTTGCCTTTTCGGGATTTTTTTCGCCTAATGCTCTTGAAAGTATTGCATTAACACCAACACCCGTTCCTGTAGCTACTGCAATAAGCAGTGTTTGTATAGGAAATGCAAGCGAAACAGCAGAAAGTGCGTTTTCACTTATCATACTCACAAAAATACTGTCTACTATGTTATACAAAGCCTGCACAAGCATAGATATCATCATAGGTAATGACATTGTTATCAAAAGTTTATTAACAGGCATAATACCCATTTTATTTTCTTGTTTCATATATTTTCAGCTCTTTTCGATGTTGTTATTTTATCATTTCTATTGCTTCTTCAACTGTGCAGACAACTTGCTCGCCACTCTGGAAATTCTTTAGTGCAATTTTATTTTGAGATATTTCATCATCACCTATAATTGCAACATACGGAACACCTATTCTGTTTGCATAGTTCATTTTTTTCTTAAACTTTTTATCTTCATAGTAGGTTTGCACCTTTATATTTGCATTTCGTAATTTTGACATCACCTTTATGCAATAATCCATATTATCGGTCATAGGAACAATTAAGATATCAATAGGTGTTGTGTTTTCAATATCAAAGAATCCGGTTTCGTTTAAAACTGTAAACAATCTTGTAACGCCTATTGAAATACCAACACCCGGAAGCTTCTGATCGGTATAGAATTCCGCAAGATTATCGTATCTTCCGCCACTGCAGACGCTTCCAAATTCAGGATGGTCTGTTATTGTAGTTTCGTACACAGTACCTGTGTAATAATCAAGACCGCGAGCTATAGAAAAGTCTATCATAAAGTTTTCATCATCAACGCCAAAGCCCTTAATGGCATTTGTTACAAGTCTTAGTTCTTCGTAACCTTTATCATAGGTTTCATTTTTACCTGTATATTTATTTGCAAAAGCAAGTTTTTCTTCATTTGTTCCTGAAATTCCGACAAAATTTAAAATTTCATCTGCATTTTTGCCTGAGACACCTATCTCCCACAATTCTTCAACAACTTTTTCCTTGCCAATTTTTTCGAGTTTATCTATAACGCGCAAAACTTCTTCAGTTTTATCTGCAAGAGATTGCATTTCAAAAAAACCTGATAAAATCTTTCTATTATTAATCCTAATTTTAAATCCTTCTATACCAAGACCTTTAAATATATCGCAAATAATCGCAGGGATTTCGGCATCATGCAATACACTTAGTTCTCCATCTCCGATTATATCAATATCTGCCTGATAAAACTCTCTGTATCTGCCTTTTTGAGCACGCTCTCCCCTATACACCTTACCAATTTGATAACGCTTAAACGGGAAGTTAAGTTCGTTATAGTTGAGTGCTACATATTTTGCAAGAGGAACGGTTAAATCAAATCTCATAGTGAGGTCGTTGTCCCCTCTTTTAAAACGATAAATTTGTTTTTCGGTTTCACCGCCTGCTTTTGCCAATAAAACACTTGAGCTTTCCAATACCGGTGTGTCTAATGGATAGAACCCGTATTTCTCGTAATTTTTTCTTAGAATAGAAAGAATCTTTTCAAATTCTATCTGCTCCTTTGGCAGTAATTCCATAAAACCCGTTAATGTTCTTGGCTTAACCTTTTCCATTGATTTTCTTCCTCTCTGTTACTATTGTATTTTATATAGCATATTGTTGCCTGATTTATAAACACATTGTAAATCGTTAAATGAATCTAAATTATTTATATTTTCTTTTTCGTGCTGACCAACAAAAACATACGAAATGTTTTTGTCTTTACAAAATTCTTTTATCTCCCGCGCTGATGAGTTAAATATTTCATATACTTCGTTACTTCTTTTATCGAACTCATCTCCAAATCCGTGAAAATGAACGTATAGAGATGATCCTACATATACTGTTCTTCCTGCAAGAGTAACTACAGGATTAACATGGTCTGTTCCGGTAAGAACTATGGCATCTTTCGGAACATTTTCTTTTATATACTTTGCTATATTAATATCATCTTTACTAAATGTCTGATATTGCCCTCCGGATACATATTCACGACAAATGGTAAGCGTACCCGAAAGTGTAAACAAAATAACTGTTAATATTGCAAAATATCCTCGGAGCTTTATACCCTTTAATTTGTCATATAATTTCAGCAAAAAATCGCATACAATAATGAGTACTATCATATACGTAATATAGAATAGCTTGTTATTATCATATGCATTGGGTTGAAATTGGACAAACTCTGCAATAATAAATATTGCAAAAGATGCAAAGAACAGTTTCTTTTTATCTTTGTCCGCATTAAAAACAGCCGGAATTGCCAATAAAAATGTCATACCCCAATTTTTAATATAAAACCACAAATATGTGTCATTTTCGTTCACCCAATTTAAGTTAAAGTTCAAAAATGAGCTATTTCCGACAGTTTGCGTAAATGTCCATAAACAAAGCTGTGGCATTGCCATTATCAATGCAATCCCACCATAAACAGTCCAATTAATAATATATGACTTTTTATCTTCAGTATCAAATAAATACGCAAAAAACATTATCGCACTTATTATACCAAGTGCAAGAAATGAGTGAGTGTGTATCATCGGCATTGAGCCAGCAATAACACCCAGCAAAATATAGTTTCTTTTGCTTTTTTTATTAATTGCATCAAGCAAAAGGTAGATGCAAGGAATTATCATACACCAGCCCGCCATAGTTGTATGTTGCGGAACAATCATATCACATATGGTATTTGACCAGCGTATGTTCATTTCGTTATAGTTTGTGGGAGTTTTATAATACTCCGTAAATATGCGCGTAAATAACGACGGGTCAGCCTTTGCACCATCAATAAAATACCAAAAGCCAAAACCACCGTTTAAAAAGAAAAACAAAGTAGCAATGGTTGCTACACTCTTTCTTTTTGTTATTTTAAATGACAAAATATAAAAGCCCAAAACAAGCAATAATGCCATACAATAGCTTGGTAAGAGATACGACCACCTGAGCGGTGTTCCAAGAAGATATAAACTTGATGAAAGCATATCCGAAAAGAACGGATAGTTTAGTTTATATCCCGACAAGAACGAATAATCGGGCGGAAACTTGCCCTGCTCGGCAATACTTGTGATAAAACCAAGGTGCATTTGTAAATCACCATATGTGGATTGTCCGCTTGCTACTGCACCATTTTCATATGGGGTAAGTGTGTGGTTTGTTAATAACACGCATATCAACAGTGTCAACGGGAGTATAAGATAGTATACTGTCCGGATATTAAGTGTTTTTTCTTCACTGTATAAATTAATTTCTGCCTTATCTTTTTTATATAGCTTTATAAGAATATAAGGTATAATTGCTATAAATATCAGCAAAATATGGCTTATATACGAAAATTCAAAGATGAAAGCAAGAGGTACAATTCCAACCATCAAAATTAAATTTCCGCATACTGCACCAAGCCATAATCTGAAATAAATATCTTTTTCTTTAAAAAACAGATTTATATACAAAAAGCCTGTTATTAAGAAATAAAGATAATATATTATTCCAATCAATTTTTAAGAGCCTCTTTTATATAACCCTTAAGTTCTTTTTTATCAACTACACCTGGTTTGAATACGCTAAGGTCGTTATTACTGTCGAGCATTATAATAAACGGTGTGTTGCCTTCAACCATAGGGAAGCTTTTTATAGCTTCAGGATTTTCGTCGATATCCTTTATGTCAAAAACAACTTCATCTTCAAAATCCTTTTTAAGAGCCTCAACAACTTTCATTTCTTCCTCAAATGTTTCGTCAGATTTGCTTACAAAATACATAAATGTAGGTTTGAATGTTTCTTTTTCACTGTCTGTGTTTGCACCGTTTGGCTTAACTGATAAACAAACTGCCAAAACAATCAATGCAATAACAACTACGCCTACAACTACTGATACCACCTTGTGTTCTTTTACAAAATTCTTAATCTTTTCCATTTCAATTTTCCTTTCTTTCCACTTGGTTTTTTACTGTTTGCAACGCTCTTTGGGCAATAGCCAGATAACGTTGCGCTTTATTTTTTACTTTTGTATCAAGGCCCTCTATAATGCCAAAGTTAGCATTCATTGGCTGAAAATTATCAGCTGAGGCTCCCGATATATAAATAGGCAGTGAACCTATTGCTGTTTTTGCATCAGGCTCCCACATATTTTCACCTTTAATGAGTTTTGCCATATTATAACCTGCCAAAACTCCGCTTGAAGCGCTTTCTACGTACCCTTCAACTCCCGTTATTTGTCCTGCAAAGAATATATTGGGATATTCTTTCATGCGATAGTATTTATCCAATACCTTTGGTGCATTAATATATGTATTTCTATGCATAACCCCATACCTTACAAATTCGGCATTTTGAATGCCCGGTATCATAGAAAATACACGTTTTTGTTCACCCCACTTCAAATTTGTCTGAAATCCAACAAGATTATATAGTGTTGCATCTTTGTTATCCTGTCTTAACTGAACAACTGCATAAGCGTCATCTTTGTTCGTTTTGGGATTAACAAGTCCAACCGGCTTTAATGGTCCGAAAAGAAGTGTCTTCTCTCCCCTTTTTGCCATAACCTCTACCGGCATACAACCCTCAAAAACCTTTTGATTTTCGAACTGTTTAAGAGGTACCGTCTGCGCATTTATAAGCTCGTTATAGAATGCCTCATACTCGTCTCTGTTCATAGGACAGTTTATATAATCAGCAGTTCCTTTGTTATATCGAGCCGCTTTAAATACCTTATCAAAATCAATGCTTTCGGCACTGACAACAGGTGCAGCTGCATCGTAAAAATAGAGTTTATCGTTACCTGTCAGCTTACCTATTTCCTCACTTAATAAGTCGGAAGTAAGGGGCCCTGTAGCTATGATTGTGTATTCATCCGTATTTATATTGGTAACTTCTTCATTAACAACCGTAAGAAGTGGATGTTCTTTTAATTTACCTGTTATATAATCCGAAAAAATGTGTCTGTCAACCGCTAATGCACCGCCAGCAGGAACTCTTGATATATCTGCTGCACTAAGCATAAGAGCATCAAATAATCGCATCTCCTCTTTAAGCAGTCCGCATGCATTTTCAATTCTGTCAGCCTTTAAGGAATTTGAACAGACAAGCTCAGCAAAACCATCCATCGAATGAGCCGGAGAGAATTTTTTAGGTTTCATCTCATGGAGTTCTACCTCAATCCCCTCTTTTAAGAGTTGCCACGTAGCCTCGCAACCGGCAAGACCTGCTCCAATAACCTTAACTCTCATTCTTTTTGCCCGTCTTTCTCTCATATGCACAATTTTCGTTGTAGCATACAATTTTTTCGCCTCTGCCATTCTTCTTCATCAAAAGGCTTCCGCATTCAGGACATTTTTCGTCTTTAATAGGTGCATACCACGCCATAAAGTCGCATTTTGGCATATGCTCACAACCGTAATATATTTTTCCTTTAGAGGACTTTTTAACAAGAATTTCGCCGCCGCATTTAGGACATTGTGCTCCTGTTCCCTCACGGATTGCTTTTGTATTCTGACATTCAGGATAACCCGGACACGCAAGGAACTTTCCATAACGTGATAGCTTATATACCATTCTTCGACCGCATTTTTCACATATTACGTCGGATTCTTCGTCTTTTACCTTTACCTTTTCTACGTTTATAAGTGCATTGTCAAGATCCTTTTTAAATTGAGGATAAAAATCACTAATTACCTTTACCCACTGTGTTTTTCCACCCTCAACATCGTCAAGCTTGCTTTCCATTCCTGCGGTAAATTCAACGTCAACAATATCATCAAAATTATTCTTCATAATTTCTGTTGTAACCTTACCAAGCTCTGTAGGTGAAAGTTGCTTTTTACTTCTTGATACGTATCCCCTTGATATTATAGTAGAAATTGTAGGTGCATATGTTGACGGTCTGCCTATACCGTTTTCTTCGAGCTCTTTTACAAGTGTCGCCTCGGTATATCTTGCAGGCGGTTGTGTAAAATGTTGTTTGGAAACCAAATCGTGAAGTTTCAGGACTTGTTTTGCCTCTAGTTTTGGAAGTTTCTTGTCCTTTTCTTCTTTTTCATCAGTGCCTTCTACATATACTGCCATATATCCTTTGAATATAAGTGCAGAACCGTTTGCCTTGAATATATGCTTGCCTGCATTTATTGTAACACTTTGTGTTTCGTATATTGCACTTGACATTTGACTTGCAACAAAGCGTTCCCAAACAAGCTTATACAACTTATATTGGTCGTTTGTAAGCTTATCCTTAATATCAGCAGGAGTAATCAGAACAGACGTTGGTCTTATTGCTTCGTGTGCATCTTGTGCCGAACGCTTTGTCTTAAATTGCTTTGGCTCCGAAAATTCTTTGCCAAAATTACTGTTTATATAGCTGATCGCTTCTGCTTGCGCCTCATTCGAAATTCTGAGTGAGTCTGTTCTCATATAAGTTATAAGACCCACTGTTCCAAGCTTATTACCAAGATTAATACCCTCGTAGAGCATCTGTGCAACCTGCATTGTTTTTGCGGTCTGGAAACCTAGTTTTCTTGAAGCATCCTGTTGCAATGTGCTTGTTGTAAAAGGCGGTTGTGCCTTTCTCTTTTTTGTTCCGGGTTTTACATCATTTACTATAAACTCAGATTTCTTAACATCTTCGAGTATCTTTTTTGTTTCATCACCGTTTTTAAGTTTATGCTCTTTATTGTTTGAGCCATAATATCTTGCCTCAAATACAGATTTTGAGGTTAATGACGAAAGCAAAGCATCTATTGTCCAATACTCCTGAGGAACAAAGTTTTCTATTTCTTCTTCTCTGTCGCAAACAAGACGTGTTGCAACTGATTGAACTCTGCCGGCACTCAAGCCTCTTTTAACCTTTTCCCACAAAATTGGACTTATTTTATATCCAACAATTCTATCGAGAACACGTCGTGCCTGTTGAGAATCAACTAAGTCCATATCTATTGCACGCGGTTCTTTTATTGCTTTTTTTACTGCAGATTTTGTAATCTCATTAAAAGTTACTCTGCATTTTGAATTTATATCAATTCCAAGTGCATTCGCCAAATGCCAGCTTATTGCCTCTCCCTCGCGGTCAGGGTCCGTTGCCAGATACACCTTGTCCGCTTTTTTAGCTTCACGCTTCAGTTGTGAGAGTAAATCTCCCTTTCCTCTTATAGTTATATATCTTGGTTCGAATGAGCCATCATCAAGCTCAACACCTAATTGACTTTTTGGTAAATCAATTATATGTCCCATAGACGCCATAACAGTATAAGTTGAACCTAAATATTTTTTTATTGTACCTGCTTTTGCAGGCGACTCAACTATTAATAAATTCTTAGCTGCCATATTTTTCCTTCCTTTTTGTAATTAATCTTTTATACGGTAGCATCTTCCGGGCAACTGTTCAATAAGTCCGGACATTTCGAGCATACAAAGCTTTGTACTTAACTCCGCTAACCCCATATTTAAGCCATCTGCTATATTATCAATATGCTTAATCTCATAGGATATGAATTTTATTATATCCTTTTCAATATCTGTTTTTGCTTTTTCTATAACAGAATTAATATCTTTACTGTTATGAACTGAATTTTCATCTGTATTTTGTATATTTTTTTGTTCTTCTTTTGGTTGTATTGTTGAGTAATCAATTTGGGCAATATCCTCATCGGGTAAAATATTATCTGTTTTCATTGGTGTTTTGTATTTTAATTCGGGATATTGCTCTATTAAATCCTCAATACAAGTCATAGGAATTGCGCCCTCTTTAATAAGCATATTTGTACCGTCAAGACCGCTTCCATCAATGCTTCTTGGTACTGCAAATAAATCTCTGCTGAATTCCTCTGCAAACCTTGCAGTAATCATAGATCCGCTTTTTTTAGAGCCTTCTACAACAATAACTCCGCGTGATAAACCGGCAATAATCCTGTTACGTCTTGGAAATGTCCATACCGCAGCGGGCATACCGGGTGGATATTCCGATATTATTAATCCATATCTTTCTATACTCTGGTATAACCTTTTATTTGCAACAGGATATGCAATATCTATTCCGCAACCAAGCACTGCAACTGTAAGTCCGCGCGCTTTTAGAGCTGAATATGCAGCAACAGAATCTATACCTCTTGCCATGCCGCTTACAATAACAATGCCCTTTTGCGCCATTTGTGTGCAAAACTTAGAGGTAATATTACCTCCATATGAGGTAGAATACCTTGTTCCCACAACTCCTATACAAAATTCATCGTTTAAGTTTATGTTTTGGCCCTTAACGTACAAAACATACGGAGGGCTGCTTATGTTGCGTAACGCTTCGGGATACATATCATCGTCATACGTTAAAACCCTTGCACCGCATCGTTGACATTTTCTATATATTTCTTTTGCATTATCGAGTGATTTATCTATAAGTAAATCTTTGTCCCTCTGGCTGAATTTAGAAAATATATCGTAGTTTTTTGATAAATATATATTATCTATTGTGCCAAAATACTCAAACAATAACCTGATTTTCGGTGGTGTAATGCCTGTTTGAGTAAGCCATATAAATTTTAATACTTTTTCCATTGTTGTCTTCTTTCATCTAAAACTAACACTCTTTAAACAATACTACAAAATTAAATAAAAGTCAACCCCTATTTCTTAATATTTCATATATAAGAATTCCTGCTGCAACAGATACATTAAGCGACTCTGCCTTGCCGCATATGGGAATTTTAACACAATCACAGAGCTTTAACATTTCATCAGATATTCCGTTAGCCTCATTACCAACAACAATTACTACAGGCGCTTTGTAATCTGCAATTCTGTAATCAACCGTGTTCTCATTCAATGCTCCGCCAATTATCTTAACTCCGTTTGCTTTCATATCGGATATTGTATGTATACTAACGTCAGTTATAATATTAATATTAAAATATGAACCCATACTTGCTCTTACAACCTTTGGACTATACATATCAACACAACCTGGAGATAATAATACCGCGTCAAGACCTGCCGCTTCTGCAGTTCTTATTATAGTACCAAGATTACCGGGGTCCTGAACATTGTCACAATACACATACTCGCCATCACTCTTAAATTTAAAATCATCTGTATTGTCCATTTTTATTACTGCAATAATTCCCTGAGGAGTGATTGTATCGCATAACTGCCCAAATATTGATGTTTCAACAATAAGAATTTCAACATCCTCTGGATATTGAAATTCATAATTCTTATAAAAGAACTCACTGACTGCAATAGTATTTATTTTTTTATTGGACTTTAGCGCATCACTCACCGACTTAATACCCTCAACAGTGTATTCAAGATTTTTGCTACGTGCTTTTTTTGTCAATAAAGATTTAAGATATTTAAACTTAGCATTAGACGTCGATTTTATCTCAAGAATACTCACCAAAAAACACTCCCTTGTACCTTTATTGCAAAATATTTCTACTATATTATATCCTAAAATTTCATAATTGTCAAATATATCTTTAACATATAACATTGTTTTTACATATAATATTATTAAAAAATATGTAAAGGAGTGCTTATTTTGCAGGAAAATGTTCTGTTTGCGCTATTTGTTACGGTTATTGCAGGTCTTGCAACGGGCTTGGGTAGTATACTTTCTCTGTTCACAAAAGAAACAAACACGAGATTTTTGTCTCTGTCCTTAGGTTTTAGTGCAGGTGTAATGATATATGTTTCTATGGTTGAAATCTTTGCAAAATCACGTATGTATCTTAATCTTGTTTTTACCGAAAGAATAAGCGCGTGCGTTGCGGCAATATCATTTTTTGCAGGAATAATATTTATAGGTTTAATTGACTTTCTTGTCCCATCCACAGAGGGCGATATCGGAAATTTACATAACAAGGATAAAAAGAAAAGCACATTAAAACGAATGGGAATTATGACCGCCTTAGCTATAGGTATACACAACTTCCCCGAGGGTCTTGCGACGTTTACTGCATCACTAAAAGACCCTCACCTTGGCATTGCTATAGCACTTGCAATAGCAATACATAATATTCCTGAGGGAATTGCAACCGCTGTACCTATTTACTATTCAACAAACAGCAAAAAAACTGCATTTAAGGTTTCGTTTCTTTCGGGAATGACCGAACCATTGGGTGCAATTATAGGTTATGCCCTGCTAAAACCAATTTTTAACGATACAATATTTGGAATTCTGTTTGGATTTATTGCTGGTATTATGGTTTTTATATCAATAGAGGAGCTTTTGCCGATGGCGCGTGAATACGAAAAAAGCAAAGCAACAATTGTCGGCTTTGTTCTTGGTATGATAATTATGGCGATTAGTTTAATTTTATTCATATAAAAAATACACAAAAAAACAATATATTTTACACCTTAATGTTATAAAAACAAACGAAAAACACTTGACAAAAAATGTATTTTATTGTACAATATATTCACCCCCCCAAAAAAAACAAAAGGAGAGGAAAAAATGAAAAAAATTATCTCAACACTGCTTGCAATGTGTATGATTCTATCAACATTCACTATTGTAAGCGCAGCAACTAACTGGACAAAAGCAAGCGATTGGGCAGTTGCAGACTTAAACGAGGCATACGATATGGGTTTATTCCCCGAATGCCTAAAAAAGAGAGATTTAACACATAAAATCACAAGAGCTGAACAAGCTGCTCTTTCGGTTAAGATTTATGAGGTTGCAACAGGAATATCTGCAGTAGCTGCTCAAAATCCTTTTACTGATACAACAGATGAAGAAGTATTAAAAGCTTTGAGCCTTGGTGTTACATCAGGAACATCTGCTACAACATTTGAGCCTGACGCTAATCTTACAAGAGAGCAAGCTGCTACAATGCTTTCGAGAGTATATAAAAAGATTAATATAGCGGGTTGGACACTTGATAAGGACAGTGAATTCAAATTTGAATTTGATATGCCTGAAAACTTCAAAGACCATTCAACAATATCCTCATGGGCAGAGCAGTCTGTTTACTTTATGGCTTCAAAACAATGGATTTTAGGTAATGAAAAAAAGGAATTTATGCCACTTGATAACTGCACAAGAGAACAGGCTCTTATTATTGCAAAGAGAATGGCTACATTCCTTAAAGAACAAAAACCTGCCGAACCCGAAAAAGACGAATATAAGGTTGCATTTATAGGCGGTTCTCTTACACAAGGCGGCACAAGATGGATTAATTTGACTAAGGCATACCTGCAGGAAAAAATGCCCGATAAAAAGGTTGTTACTCTAAATGCAGGTATAGGCGGAACTACATCCACCTATGGAGCTACAAGAATTCAAAATAACGTATTAAGTAAAAATCCCGACCTTGTTGTAATTGAATTTACTGTAAACGACATAGTAAATTATAAAACCCAAGCACCATATGTAGAATCAATGCTAAGACAATGTATGAATTCCGAAAAAGTACCGGGTGTAATTATATTACATGCACCATATCCTTTTGAAGAAGATTCTGATAAATATTCGATGTGGAAATATAATCATGATGAAAAAGAAAAATTAGCTACTCATTATGGTATTGAAACTGTAAACGTTGACGAATATATGAGAGACCTTTATTATGATTCAGATGGTGATGCTGAATTTATGGATTGGCTTGCTACATACTACAATAAGTCAGGCAGCGGATACGACGTGCATCCGAAAACAAAAGGATATGAGTTGTATGCTGAGGCTTTAATTCAGGCATTTGACAAAAAAGGTCTTGATAAGTTCATAAAGCCAATAGTTCAAAAGCCTGTTTATACAAAAAGCGATGAAGCAAAGCTTGCATCAGCAAAATATGATATGTTGTATCTGTCAAACGAAAAGTTTGAATTATCACCTGAATGGACTGTTGTAACAAAGGATAAGCCTGACACAAATACACAATATCCTATTTTATCAAATGCTGTGAATTATCCAAACTCCGAAGCTGCTGCAACAACAATGGCAAAGGGTGCAACAATCACATTCAAAACAACTGCTGACGCTCTTTACCTACCAACCTATTCACATGTTGACGGAAATAGTGTAAAAATCACAGTTAACGGTTCAGAAGTTGGAGAAGCATCAAGTGTACACGGTACATATAATAATGAGTTTCCAATTTCGAAGAGAATTGATTTAGGTGGTATGGGTGAAAAAACAGTTAAAATAACAACTGTTGAAGACGGAAAACCATTCAGACTACTTGCTATTGTAGAAGAATACGATAACTAAATTTTTTAAAAGTGTCTTTCATAGTGAAAGGCACTTTTAAATTTATAAATTTCATTGACAATAAAAGCATTAAATGGTATAATATACACACATCGAAAACAAAAGGAGAAACTAAAATGAAAAAAATCATTTCATCACTGCTTGCAATATGTATGATTATATCATCATTTACTATTGTAAGTGCAGAAAATGTATGGACAAAAGCAAGCGACTGGGCTATTACTGACCTTAATGAAGCAAATACCTTAGGTCTATTCCCTGCTCGCCTTAAAAACACAGATTTAACACAAAAGATTACAAGAGCCGAGCAAGCTGCTCTTTCGGTTAAGATTTATGAGGTTGCAACAGGTAAGAGTGCATCACCTGCCGCAAATCCTTTTGCAGATACAAATGATGAAGAAGTATTAAAGGCTTTGAATTTGGGTGTTACATCGGGAACATCTGCTACAACTTTTGAGCCTGATGCAAACTTAACAAGAGAGCAAGCTGCTACAATGCTTTCGAGAATATACAAAAAGATTAACATAGAGGGTTGGACACTCGAAAAAGACAGTGAATTTTCTTTTGAGTTCGAAATGCCCGATAAATTCAAAGACCACTCAAAAATATCTTCGTGGGCAGAGCAATCTGTTTACTTTATGGCTTCGAAACAATGGATTTTAGGTAATGAAGTAAAAGAATTTATGCCTCTTGATAACTGTTCGAGAGAACAAGCGCTAATAATTGCAAAGAGAATGGCTACATTCCTCAAAGAAAATCAAAAAGAGGAATTTAAAGTTATATGTATAGGCGGTTCTCTTACAGCAAGCGACACAAGATGGATTAAAGCAACACAAGAATATTTACAAGGAAAAATGCCCCAAAAAAAGGTTGTTGCTATGAATGCAGGTATTAACAAAACATCATCTGATTATGGTGCAACCAGATTTAAGAACAATGTACTTAGTCAAAACCCAGACCTTGTTATTATTGATTTTACTGTAGATGATATGAATGATTACATAAATCAAACACCATACGTAGAATCAATGTTGAGGCAGTGTATGGAGGCTGAAAGTGCACCCGGCGTAATTTTAATACACTCACCATACCCCACCGCCGAGAATGATGCGTCATTTGAATTGTGGAAAAACAGTTTTGAAAGTAAAGAAGCTTTAGCAAAACATTACGGTATACAAACCATAAATGTATATCAATGTTTAAAAGACATTTATGCCGAGTCAGGCAGTGATGATTCATTTATTGATTGGGTTGAACATTATTTTAACTATCCAGACACAAATTATTTACCTTTTAAACCAAAGCCAAGAGCTTATGGATTAATTGGAGATGCAATCGTAGCTGCATTTGACGAAAAAGGTATTGAAACTTTCTTAAAACCAATAGAAAACAAACCGGCATATTTAGATTCTCCTATTGTAAATGCAAAATATGAAATGATTTATATGTCGGACAAAAAACTAAATTATTCACATGGCTGGGATATGACATCAGTAAATAACAGATTTGCAAACCACAGTGCATATGACATACCCGCAATCTACTACTCGTATCCATTCTTCCCTGAGGGCGGTGTTGCATTGGCAAAACTGAGTGGAAGTGTTACATTTAAAACAACTGCACAAGCTATATATATCAGTTATTTAACTTCTGTTACTTACGGCGTCCCCGGAGTTGTCTATGTTGACGAAAAACAAGTAGGAGAAATGACCTGTTATGACAAAAACTATAAAGATGAAAACCATATTTCCAAAAGAATTGAATTGCCCTCAGATGGCGAAAAGACTGTTACATTAAGTAACAGAACCAATGGTGCATTTAGAATTTGCGCTATAATAGAAGAGTATGTAGACTAAAATACTTACAAAAAAATGCCTTTCAATTGAAAGGCATTTTTTATTTAATCTATATTGCTTTCTGTTATGATGTATACAGGGCGTTGTTTAGATTCCAAGTACAATTTTGACATATATTCGCTCAAAATTCCAACACAAAACAGTTGCACACCGCTTAAGAGGAAAATAACACATATAAGTGATGGATAACCTGCAACGGGGTCTCCGAAAACAAGTGTTTTTACTACAATTACACAAATCATTATCATTGCTATAATACATAAAATCAAACCTGTATACGCTGCAATGGATAGTGGCATAGTGGAGAATGCAACAATACCCTCAATAGAATAAATCAGCAGTTTCCAGAACGACCACTTTGTTTCACCTGCAACACGTTCTACATTTTTATACGAAATCCACTTTGTTTTAAAGCCTACCCAACCGAATATACCTTTAGAAAATCTGTTATACTCTTTCATAGAAAGAATTGCATTAACCATTTTTCTTGACATTAGTCTATAATCTCTTGCGCCATCAACAACATCAGCTTCCGAAATTTTATTTATCAGCTTATAGAACTGTCTTGCAAAAAACGACCTTATTTTCGGCTCACCGTCCCTGGTGCAACGTCTTGCAGCTGCACAATCATACTCACCGTTTTTAACACATTCATACATTTCGCAAAGAAGCTCGGGAGGGTCTTGAAGGTCTACGTCCATAACTGCAACAAAATCACCTTTGGCAGCTTTAAGACCTGCATACATAGCACCCTCTTTGCCAAAGTTTCTCGATAATACAATGTATTTTATAGTATCACTATGTTTTTTCATAACCTGTGCAGTACTATCTGTAGAGCCATCATCAACAAATATGTACTCAATCACTTCGTTGAATTTTTCTTTGAGTACCTTTTCGGTCTTTTTAATTTCATCTATAAATAAGGGGATTGCCTCCTCCTCATTATAGCACGGAATTACAATACTAATCATTTTTGCCTCCTATTAGTATATTACCTTTCAACAAGCATCATATCGCTTAATTCAACATCACCGAATAATCTGCTTTTCCAATTCAGTGTGCTTGTCTTTTCTCTGTCGAATACAAGCGCAGGCCATACCGCGTCTGCATCTATTACACTTCCTATGTCGTCTGTTTCAAACGCAACCATAAGTATTTTATATACTCCGGTAGAGAGAGGTGAAACATCAAACGAAAATTCCTTTTCGTACGTTTTTCCCTCATCACATTCCATAAAGTTATAGCAACCCGTTGTTGCTATTGGTGATTGGTCCTCGTTATGTATCATCATACGTATAGATAAATTCTTAATATCCTTAAGTGTCTTAAATCGTATTCTGACTTTAACATTTTCTCCATCGCAGTATGTTGGAGTTTCTTTATCTAACACGTCAAGACTTTCAAAATGAATTTTATCAGTCAAAAAGTTGGGTCGTGGTGCATTTTGAAAATCCATATGAATTCCTTTTTTCATTTTTGCGCTGCTAAGGTACAAATCAATAGCCGGCTCAACATCTCCGTCGTATATGATTTTGCCCTTGCTCATAACTGCACATCTGTTACAAAGCTGACGGATTGTGGACATATTGTGACTTACATAGATTATCGTTCTTCCCGATTTTGCAATAGATAACATTTTATCTATACATTTTTTCTGGAATTTCATATCACCTACTGCAAGCACTTCATCCATAAGCAAAATATCACTGTTAAGATGGGCAGCTACCGCAAATGCGAGCTTTACAAACATTCCAGACGAGTATCGTTTTACCGGTGTATCAATAAACTTTTCGCATTCGGAAAATTCTATAATTTCGTCTATTTTTTCTGTTATTTCGTTTTTTTTCATTCCAAGGATAGCACCGTTCATATATATATTTTCTCTGCCGGTAAGCTCTCCGTGAAATCCCGTTCCAACCTCTAACATAGAGGAAATTTTTCCGTTTATATATATTGTACCCTCGCTTGGAGCAGTAACTCTCGAGAGTAATTTGAGTGTTGTAGACTTTCCGGCTCCGTTACCACCAATAAGACCAAGTGTGTCTCCCCTTTTAACTTCGAGATTAATACCGTCGAGCGCCAAAAATTTTTCATTCTTAGAATATATTTTTGAGTCTATGGTAGTATTAGGGTCGTCTTTTCTTCTGATTTTTGCCCACAAGCTTTGTAAATCTCCTTGAAGAGTTCCGCCGCCAATAACACCAAGACGATATTGTTTTTTTACATTTTCTAATTTGATAACAGTTTCGCCCATTGACATGATCCTTTCAAAAATCAAACAGTGTCTATAAATGTCTTTTCAACTTTAGAGAATATTAAAATTCCGATAAATAACACAACTACTGTGAATATCCAGCTATATATCCAGCTTGTGATTTCCAACACACCGCAACCTAAAAATGCATATCTGAAATTGTTTATAATTGGTGTCATTGGATTTAATGCTATTGCATTTTTTAAAAATGACGGTACCTGAGATAGCGGATAAACAATAGGTGTTGCATACATCCAAAGTTGAACGCCAAAGCCTACTAAAATTGATAAATCCCTATATTTTGTTGTTATAGAGGATATTATTATTCCCAAGCCCATTCCCATGAGTGCCATTTCAATAATAAGTAGCGGCACGGAGACTAACCATAAGTTAGGATAAATCATCTCACCTCTGCCATATACGAAAAACACCATTAGCACAATCATAAGTAAAACTTGTATAAAGAACGACAACAGCGCATATATAACCGAAGTAATTGGTGCAACAAGACGTGGATAATATACGCGACTAAAAATATGCGCATTACCCGTAAATGTATTTGCAGTTGCATTGAGGCACGTTGCAAAATATGTCCATGCAGTATTTGAGGTAAAGTAAAAAAGAAATTGTGGTACTCCATCTGTAGATATTTTTGCAATTTGTCCAAAAACTACTGTGAACATAGATGATGTTAATAGAGGTGTTATTAAAAACCACAACGGACCTAATATAGTTTGTTTGTATGAGCTTGTGAAATTACGCTTTAAAAACATGCATATAAGGTCGCGATATTGCCACACTTCTTTTAGATTAATATCGAATACACCCGTTTTTGGTTTTATAACGGTTGTCCATTCCTGTTTACTCATTATTTTTATCTTCCTTTTTACCCCAAACCTCTTCATTAACTATCTTCCATGATTTTGTATGTCTTAAAATACGAAGCATATATGCTCTTAACCTCAAATTCAAACACCAAACACGCACAAAAAGACGATATAACATGTTTGTGCAAGGAATGTATTTTTCATCACGGTATATGCCCTGTGCTACTGCAATAATCTGCTCATCTTTTATTCCGTATTCTTTCACCGTCTGATTATCACCGCACATTATATATCCTTTATTGTCTTTTCCCATACACCTGTGCATTACCTGCTCACCTGTAGTTCTTATATATATTGGTATATCGTATTTTTTTAAATTACCATTATATTTTACCAGATATACGGTATCACGTCTGTTACGTAATAGCGGCCACATGCTCGTACCCACAGGTGTCGCAATAAAATAGCCATTTTCTTCTATATATTTTTGAATTAGAGTTTTACTCATAAAAACACCCGTCTCCTTAAATAACTTTTACTTTACACCAACCATTTTGCAGGCTCTCTTTATGGGACACACCTCACACTTCGGACTACGAGCAGTACATATTGCTCTGCCATGATATACAAACTGATGACATAGCTTCAGTTGTCTGTGCGGTGGAATTATCTTCTTGAGTGTCATTTCAATCTTGTATGGATCAGTTTCCTTTGTAAGTCCTATTCTGTTCGAAAGACGTATACAATGAGTGTCAACCACTACTGCACTTTTTCCGAATATATCTCCCAACACAAGATTGGCAGTTTTTCTGCCTGTACCGGCAAGCGAGGTTAAATCCTCCATCGTATCCGGTACTTTTCCGCCATAAACTTCTATGAGTCTTTGACAACATGCTATAATATTTTTGGATTTATTTTTATAAAATCCTGTTGACCTTATAACTTCCTGTAGCTCATCAATATCTGCATTTGCATAATCATAAACTGTTTTATATTTTTTAAATAACTCCTTTGTAACAATATTAACACGTGCATCTGTACACTGTGCACTCAGTTGTGTAGCAATAAGCATTTCTAACGGATTAGAATAATCAAGCGAGCATTCAACCTCGGGATATACACTATCCATAAGTTCAAGCAAAAGGGAAACTCGTTCTTGTTTTTTCATAACATTGTTTTCCTTTCATCAACTAAATAATTTATATCAATATTATACCGCCATACAAACATATTGTCAAGCAAACACTAAAACAAAAAACAAGCCATTGCTTATTAGCTCCCGGCTTGTTATTAATAGCTAAGCTTTTTAAAGCTGGTAATGGGACTCGAACCCGCGGCCTGCTCATTACGAATGAGCTGCTCTACCAACTGAGCTATACCAGCAAAATATTATATAAGAATAACTGAGAGAGCAACAAATATTGCTCTCTCAAATACTCAAAATCATAAATTTGAATGCTAAAAGAAACATTAGAACTTTCTTTTTCTTGCAGCTTCAGACTTCTTCTTACGCTTTACACTTGGTTTTTCATAATGCTCACGTTTTCTGATTTCTGACATAACTCCTGATTTTGCACACTGACGCTTAAATCTGCGAAGTGCACTATCTAATGATTCATTATCTTTTACTCTAACCTCAGACACTTTTTTCCCTCCTTCCGGCAAGCCGATTTTAAAAATTGACCTGGTGGAAAATTTAACTGTATGAGCATGTCTAACTACGTCATACAACAAATACCATTATACCCATTTTGAGCATAAATGTCAAGCTATTTTAACAAATTTAACAAAAAATTTTATTATACTGACAATACTACCAAAGCCATTGTAGTGAACAGGAACAAAATTGCAACACATGTTGTAATCTTAATGAACATTGCCTCTTTTGTTGTTCCACCATTGCTTTTGAAGAACGAATCTCCCATATCAGCTGAGCTACCTTGTATACCTCTCATTCCAGGGTCTTTACCCTCTTGAACAAGAACTACAAATATTAATATTACAGCTATTATAAGATGTATAATCAAAATGGCGTTTTGCATATTACAAACCTCCTTTATTGTTGAATTCAATTTTATACCAATTAATTATACCACGAATTTATATTATTTACAAGCCTTTTTTTAGATTTTTTTAAACTTTTTGAAAAAATTTTAAAAAACACTGTACTTAACCGTCAAAATTTGTTATAATAATACCAGGATATGAGAAAGGTTATAGCTATTTTATGAACGAATTAGAACAAAAAAAAGAAAAAGTTATTATTGTTGGTGTTCATCTTGGTCTCATTAATACTTTATCTGATACAACAGAGGAGTCCATGGACGAATTGTGTGAGCTTGTAAAAACCGCCGGCGGCGAGGTTGTTATGAGCATTATGCAAAACAGAACACAGTTAGAGAGCGCAACATATATTGGCACAGGTAAAATAGAAGAACTTAAGGTTGCCATACAAAGTGTTGAGGCTGACACTGTCGTTTTTGATGATGAGCTTTCCCCTATCCAGATGAGAAATATATCCGACGCTTTAGAAATAAAGGTTTTAGACCGCACCATGCTTATACTTGATATTTTTGCTATGCGCGCAAAAACCTCTGAAGGAAAATTACAGGTTGAACTTGCACAATTAAAATATCGTTTACCACGACTGCGGGGAATGGGTACAATACTCAGCCGAACAGGTGCAGGTATTGGTACAAGAGGTCCTGGTGAAACAAGGTTAGAGAACGACAGACGTCATATAAGACGCAGAATAAGTGCATTGGAAAATGAAATAGAGGAAATGAAAAAGCACCGTTCCCTATTACGACGACATCGAAAAAAAGACGGTGTTATAAGTGCGGCGCTTGTTGGCTATACAAATGCCGGCAAATCAACTCTTTTAAATTATCTTACTGATGCAAATGTTTTTTCAGAGGACAAGCTTTTTGCAACGCTTGACCCTACCTCGCGCGGAATTACACTTGAGGATAATAGAAACATACTCATTGTAGACACTGTTGGTTTTATACGTAAATTACCGCATAATCTTGTCGAAGCATTCAAATCAACATTAGAGGAGGCTGTAGTAGCTGACATATTAATTCACGTTATAGATGCCTCCAATCCCGAAGCAGATAATCAATGCAAAGTTGTTGAAAATGTTTTAAACGAAATTGGTGCACTTCCAAAGCCAATTATAGGTGTGTATAACAAATGTGATAAAATTGATGATGAAGTGATTATCGTCAATTCCTATGATGCAAATGTATGTATAAGTGCAATCACGGGATACGGAATAGATAAGTTAACAAGCACAATTGGCGAAATAGCACCAGGCAAAAAACAACGCGTAAAGCTGTGTGTTCCTTATAATCTCGGCTCACTTGTAAGCGAACTTCATCAAACACAAAAGGTATTATCCGAAAGCTATGATGAAAATGGTACAATTCTTGAGCTTTTGTGCGATAACCATATATACGAAAGGATCCGCGACTATGTCATCGAAGAATAGTTATAAAACTGTCTTAGAGGAATCCGAGACAATCCTTATAGAAAAAAAATCTAAATTTATATCACACGTAAAACCTGTTGACAACGAAAAAGATGCGTTGGAATATCTTTCCGCAATAAAATCACAATATTCCGATGCAACTCACAATGTATACGCATATGTAATAGATGAGAATAACATCTTTCGTTACAGCGACGATGGTGAGCCGTCAGGTACTGCCGGCATGCCCGTTCTTGACACCATACGAAAAGCAGGTCTTGTAGATGTAATTGTTGTTGTAACAAGATATTTTGGCGGCACACTATTAGGCACAGGCGGACTTGTGCATGCATACGGTGCGAGTGCAAAAAAAGGTCTTGAGGCTTCAATTCCTATATCAAACAATCTTTCTGACATTGTATCAATAACGGTTGATTACTCTCTTGTTGGTAAAATGCAGTATAAAATCGCTTCAGACGGATATACTCTTGAAGATACAATTTACGAGGGCGACGTAACATTTATTGTAAGCTGCCCCATCGACCAAACACAAAAGCTCACAAAGGATATTACAGAATTTACTAATGGCAGTGCCATATGTAATATTATTGATAAAAAATATGTTGGAAAACCAATTATATAAAAGGAGGAAAAATATTATGGAATTAACACTAACAAAATCAAACTTTGATGCAGAGGTATTAAACTGCAAAACACCTGTTCTTGTTGACTTCTGGGCAACCTGGTGCGGTCCATGTCAGATGGTTTCACCTATTATCAGCAACATTGCAGAGGCTTATGCAACAAAGGCAAAGGTAGGCAAAGTAAATGTTGATGCAGAAGGCGAGCTTGCTGCAGAATATGGAATTGTATCTATTCCAACAGTTATCTTGTTTATGAACGGAAAACCCGTAGAAAAATTAGTTGGTGCACACTCACAAGACGACTATGAGGATTTAATTGACAAATATCTTTAATATAAAAAAGCATTCTCCATATAAAATAGAGAATGCTTTTTTTATTCAATAATTATGTATTCTTTACTCTCACTTATAGGCACAAGCGTTGAAATACCATCCCAAGCAAATAATCTTATCTTACTTGCGGTTGTTGGCGTTTTTGTGAGTGTAATTTCAACATTATCATCTTCTTCATCAATCACTTGTGTGGCAATTTCTGCAAATTCTAATGTTTCGTCATCATTATAGAAAGCCGCAATAAATGTTGCATTTACATTGTCGGAAACTAATTTAGAAACCCCAAAATTAATCTTCGTAGTGCTATTTATATTTGATGAATTAATTATCTCATTATTCTGGTTAGCAAGCGTCTGGGCAATATCAAGCAGATACGGAGAAGTTGACGATTCTGTGTACGGATATATTTTGTCAAATTCCTGATTTACTATGTTTATTTTAGCTGCATCGCTGACTCTTTTGTATGTCGCACTTACTGTCTTAAACGTCAATTCCTTATTAATCTCTTTTGATAAACTTATATTAAATGTTGCAAGATGACCTGTTTCGCTGTTCCAACTGATGTAATTTTCTGCACTGTCTGCTAAATAACTTATAAGTATACGTTTATTGCCGGAGTTCATTTTACATATATTATTTGTGCCACCGCTTAGAGATACTTGTGCTGTTGCGCTCGAAAAATAATCTTTAGTTACTTCAACATCTCCATCATACAATGCAAGGTAGATATATAACGATTCATATCGTTCTGTTTGAAAATTTCCCGGATTTTGAAAGTAAATATCAATGCTTAAAAGATTTTCGTTGCTATTTTGTGCATTGTATTTTAAAACAAGCTTGTCCGCCGTCGCACCAACCGGCAAAATATTTATAAATGTACATACAACCAAACATAAAATTAAAAATATTTTTCTCATAAAATCCACCCTGCATCTATAAAATTTTTATATTCATTAAAAAAACACATTTTACGACATTATATTCCTTTTAATATCTTTTGTCAATACTCTTTACAACACATTTTATCTCACTTACTTTATTAACCAATAATTATTATGGAATACTTGACTAAAATGTGTTTAATGTGATATAATATATATTAAGTTGGAAAAATTTTAAAAGAAAGGAGAATACTGTGAAAAAGCAAAAGAGTTTGAAAATCATACCTCTTGGCGGTCTTGATGAAATCGGCAAAAATATGACCGCATTTGAGATGGGAAACGAAATTATTATTGTTGACTGCGGAATGATGTTTCCCGATTCTGATATGCCCGGTGTTGACTTTGTAATTAACGATATTACGTATCTCGAAAAGAATTATCGCAAAATACGCGGAATATTTTTAACGCACGGACACGAAGACCATATAGGCGGGCTCCCCTACTTTTTAAAGGCAATAAATGTACCTGTATATGGCACAAGATTAACTTTGGGTTTGGTAGAACACAAATTAAAAGAGCACAACCTACTTGCAGACGTTAAACTCACAAGAACAAGATACGGTCAGGAAATATCTGCTGGTGAAAATTTTAAAATTGAGTTTATCCGTACAAATCACTCAATTGCTGACTCTGCCGCTTTGGCTATTAAGACCCCTGTTGGAACAGTTGTGCATATGGGCGATTTTAAAATCGACACAACTCCGATAGTTGGCGATATGATTGACCTCACAAGACTTGGTGAGCTTGGTAAAGAGGGCGTTCTTGCACTTATGTCCGACTCAACAAACGTTGAAAGAACCGGCTTTGCAATGAGTGAACGAAGTGTGGGCGAAACCTTTGAACAAATATTTCATAATTGCAAAAAAAGAATTATTGTTGCTACTTTTGCCTCGAATGTTCACCGCGTTCAACAGATAATTGACGCTGCCGCAAAAAACGGTCGTAAGGTTGCAATTTCGGGCAGAAGTATGGAAAATATTGTTGAAATATCTATACTTTTGGGATATATGAAAGTACCCGAGGGTGTGCTTATAAATATTGATAATATAAACAAATACAATTCGGAACAAATTGTTATTATTACTACAGGCTCACAGGGCGAGCCAATGAGTGCACTTACAAGAATGGCGTACAGCGATCACAGAAAAGTAGATATAACAAAAGATGACCTAATAATAATTAGTGCCTCGCCTATCCCCGGAAACGAGAAGGCAGTCGCAAATGTAATAAACGAGTTGTTTAAAACAGGTGCAGAGGTTATTTATAAATCACTTGCAGACGTACACGTATCAGGGCACGCTTGTCAGGAAGAATTAAAGCTTATATTGGCTCTTGCTAAGCCTAAGTTTTTTATCCCTGTCCACGGTGAGCACAGACATCTTATGATGCACGCCAACTTGGCTCAAAAAGTGGGAGTTGAGGAGAAAAATTGTTTTACATTAAGTAATGGCTCAATTTTTGAAACTGACGGTGAAAATGCAAAAGTTACAGGCTCTGTCAGTGCAGGACAAATACTTGTTGACGGACTTGGCGTGGGTGATGTTGGAAATATTGTATTACGAGACAGAAAGCATCTTGCCGAGGATGGACTTATAATTGTTGTTGCAACAATATCTTCAACCACAAAAACACTTATATCAAAGCCTGATATTATATCACGTGGCTTTGTATATGTACGTGAGGCAGAAAATCTTATGGATGGCATTAAGGATGCCGCAAATGAATCACTTTTATCGTGTTTGGATAAAAACAATGTTGAGTGGGCAGTTCTTAAAAGTCGTTTAAAAACCGACGTTGCGCGTTATATATATGATGCAACAAAGCGAAATCCTATGATTTTGCCTATAATCGAAGAAATCTAAAAAAATGGTTGTTAAAAACTCGGTTTTTAACAACCATTTTTAAATGAGCAAATCGATAAGCCGTGTTCTGTCGTGGGTGGTTATCTATCTATTACTATTGTTACCAATAGTCTCACAGCCTTATGAGGGGAATTGCCGAGCAAACTTAATTTCCCCAAAGTTGCTTCGGATGGGGTTTACACGGGATTATTGTTACCAATATTCCCAGTGAGCTCTTACCTCACTTTTCCACAATCGCCAAAAGCGGCATTTACTTTCTGTTGCACTATCCTTGGAGTCGCCTCCACCGGTCGTTAACCGGCATCCTGCTCTGCGAAGCACGGACTTTCCTCACCCTTGCGGGCGCAACCACCTGACTTACTCAAATTGTATTTTACCATACTATTTTAAATTTTTCAATACCTTTTGTTATAATTTAAAATATTAGACACAATAAAATGCAACAATAATTGACAAGTTGTAAAAAACGTAGTATAATATTATATGAAATTTATTATGCAATAAAAATTGCAAAGAATGGGAGAATTACACATTATGGATACAATGACAGGATTAAAACGCACTCACTACTGCGGAGATGTTTCGGAGATAGGCTCAACAGTTGTAGTTGGAGGATATGTTCAGAAAACAAGAGATTTAGGTAACCTTATATTTATAGATTTAAGAGACAGAACAGGTATCGTTCAGCTTGCTTTTAACGACAACACTGACAGAGAAGTTTTTGAAAAAGCCGCAAAATGTCGTGCAGAGTTTGTTGTTATGGCAAAGGGTGTTGTACGTGAGAGAGAGGCAAAGACAGATAAAATCAAAACAGGTAATATCGAAATTATGGTAGATGATTTAAGAATTCTTGCTATGGCGCAAACTCCTCCGTTTGAAATCACAGACGATACAAAGGTAAACGAAGAATTACGTCTTAAATACCGCTATCTTGATTTAAGAAGAAATATATTACAGGAAAATCTTATTAAGAGAAGTAAAATTGCAAAATCGGCAAGGGATTATTTTGCCGAGAATGGATTTATCGAAATAGAAACACCTATGATGATTAAATCCACACCTGAGGGCGCAAGAGACTATATTGTCCCCTCACGTATACACAACGGAAGCTTTTACGCACTTCCTCAATCACCGCAAATATACAAGCAGCTTCTTATGATTGCAGGTTATGACAGATACATTCAGCTAGCACGTTGCTTCAGAGATGAGGACTTAAGAGCAGATAGACAACCCGAATTTACACAAATAGACCTCGAAATGTCTTTTGTTGATGTTGAGGATGTTTTAGAAATTGTCGAAGGCTTTGTTAAGAGAGTGTTTAATGATGTAATGAACATAGATATTCCAACACCACTCCCCCGTTTAACATATGCTGACGCAATGAACCGCTACGGTTCTGATAAACCCGATACACGTTTTGGTATGGAAATAGTTGACCTTTCTGACATAGTCAGGGACAGTGGCTTTGGTGTATTCTCATCAGCCATTGCAGACGGCGGCTCTGTACGTGCCATTGTTGCAAAGGACAGTGCTAATATATTAACAAGAAAAGAAATAGATAAGCTTACAGAATATGTAAGAGGTATTGGCGCAAAAGGTCTTGCATTTATTCGTTGGATAGATGACGAGCCTTCTTGCGGGTTTGCAAAATTTTTAGCTGATGGCGAGCTTGATGCGATACTTCAAAAAACAGGCGCGCAAAAAGGCGATGTTGTTTTAATAGTTGCAGACAAAGACAGAGTTACACTTCCTGTTTTAGGCTCACTAAGAACAACTGTTGCAAAGCAACTTAATATTATTCCTGAGGGATATAACTTCCTCTGGATTACAGAATTCCCATTTTTTGAATATGACGAGGAAAGCGATAGCTACGTTGCAATGCACCATCCGTTTACAATGCCTATGGACGATTGTATACAGTATCTTGACAATGCTCCCGAAAAGGTTATTGCAAAAGCATACGACCTTGTTCTTAACGGAACTGAGCTTTCAAGCGGCTCAATCCGTATAACAGACTACGAACTTCAACAAAAAATGTTCGAAGCATTGGGGCTTAGCGAAGAAGAAATTGAATCAAAATTCGGTTTCCTTGTAGAAGCATATAAGTACGGTGCCGCACCTCACGGTGGTATGGGTATCGGTCTTGACAGACTAGCTATGATTATGTGCGGTGCAGATAGCCTAAGAGATGTTACTGCATTCCCGAAAGTACAAAACGCATCCGAACTGATGTCGCAGGCACCGGGAAGTGTTGATGATGCACAACTAGAAGAATTAGGAATAAAGGTTATAAAAAAATGAGTAAACGCTCTGTTTTAATCAAATTTTATAATGAGCTCCCGTCTTTTATATATGACCATATAGAAACTGCCTACACGGGCGAAAGTATAAACACACAAATCGGTTATTGCATTGACATAAAGACATTTTTTGAGTTCTTAATAAAAACAAAGCTTACAAACATTGAGGACATTTCGCAAATTACAACAAAGCATCTTGAACAGGTTACAATACGCGATTTAACTTCATATCGAGGATATTTAGCAGAATACGAAAGCGAATATTTAAGTGCTTCGGGTAGAGTTATAAAAATCGTACGTAAAAACAGTGCTTTTGGAATAAACAGAAAGCTGTCAGGTATACGCGGACTATATTCATATTTATATAAGCACGACTTAATTTCGCAAAACGTAACAGACAAACTCGATTTTCAGAAACTGCATCAAAAGATTAAAAAACCACTCACTACTCAGGAAACACTTAAATTCTTAGATGTGTTATATAATGGTGAGAATTACTACGACGGTCGTGAGCTTAGTGAATACAACCGCAGACGCCAACGTGATATTGCACTTTTTATAACGTATCTTGGCACAGGTTGTCGTGTAAGTGAGCTTTTAAATTTAAATATAAATGATGTTGATTTTGATAATTTTTCGTTTATTGTAACACGAAAAGGTGGCGACCAACAAGAGATTTTCATGCCTGTTAAAGTGCACGAGGAATTGGATAACTATTTTAGCGAAAGGCTAAAATACGAAAACATAAAAGATGTTGATGCACTTTTTATTAACCGTCAGGGCAAACGAATGACTGTTGCAGGAGTTGAAAAACTTTTAAAAAAGTATTTTTATACGGTTGGTGTAACAAATCCCGATAAAACCCGTCCCCACGCATTAAGACGTACTTTTGCATGCAACTTGTTGGCAGACGGAATTGATATCAAGATGGTTGCAGACCTTATGGGACACAAAAACATTGACGTTACACACAGGTACTATGCACAGTACACTTCGCGTAAACGCAAAGAAATAATGCAAGATTTTAAAGTAGTTGATGAAAACAGGGATTGACAAATTATAAATAATCATTTATAATTTTTGTATAGGTCAAAAAGGAGAGATTTTTATTATGAAACGTTTTGTAGCTTTATTTGCTGTTGTTGTAATGGTTGTAAGCCTTTGTGCTTGTGGCGGAAATGATGATAATTATACAGAGCTTAATACACCCGATACTTCAAAAGGTTTTTCTGTAACAAATGAATTAAGAAGTAACATAAAGGAATTTTATATTTCGCAAAGCACCTCTGCAGACTGGGGCGAAGATTTACTAAATGGCTCAACTCTCGACCAGGGTGTAAAAATGGATTTGGAGTTTGCGGGTGAGCCTTTAACTTCACAAGTGTTCGATATTGCAGTAATTATGGAAGACGACACCGAATATCAATTCAAAAACGTTGATATTGGTGAATTAGGCTCAATAAAACTTTTAATTCGTGATGATGAACCTGTAGCTGAAAAACAATAACAAAATTATTATTAAAACACAAGGGAAACTCATTTTTTTGAGTTTCCCTCTTTTTTCATGTGTAAAAACTATTTTACAATATAAAACTTATCACTTATCCAAGTAGCAGTATCACCATTTGCATCTCTCACAAAATATTTGAGGTAATATCCACCAGGACTTAGTTCATTAAATTTCATTGCTTTATCAAGTTTATATCCCTGAATTTTGTAGTTACTCGTCGTGCTTGAAGCTTTATCCGATTGCATTACAACATTTTTATTTGCATCCAAGATATATGCTCTTGCCTCAACAATTGCAGAATCTGATCTAAACCACCCCTTCAAACTGAATGCTTTTCCGTATGGCAAGTTTCCTTTAGGTACAGATTCCAATTCAAATTTAATTGATGTAGATGAGGATTTTGTTTGTGTGTTACTCGATGACGATGTTCCGCTTGAAGATAATTTTGCAAATTTCCACTTTTGAGCATCATTTCCGTTATTTGTCCATAGCTTGATGTTTTCACCATAATCTACATTTGCGTTATTTAAGTCAAGATATAATCCACTCTTCTTGCATATGATATAATAATATCCGCCACCCGCATCAACAATTTTCCAGATTTGTGCATCAGTATTATTTACATTATACTGCCATACATTTGTACCAGGCGCAGTACCACCATCTTGTGCATCTAAAGCCTTTCCCGAGTTAGTGTTTATAATCTGATAATATCCATTGCCTATATGAGTAACTTTAAATGTCTGGGCAGCAGTTCCATTGTTCTTCCAAAGTTGCAAATTTGCCCCATCATCTTTGGAAGCATCTGCAATATCTAATACATAATTAGAATTTAATTTTGTAGAAATTACATAAACACCATCAGAAATTATTTGATTTGTGGTACTAGATGTGTTAGTACTGTTTGATTTTTCAGCAGTGGAGCTAGAAGATATATTTGTATTATCAACTGCACCGTCAATTCTCTTAAAGACACGTATTGATGTTATTCCACTGTTGTTATAGTAATCAAATAATTTTCTTCTATTATTATACCCTGGATCATGTATGTAAACGGTATCACCAGACACATAATCCCCTGCAACATAATGGCCACCAGACTTTACACAAATTGTGCACGCATATCCATTCGTTGTATATTTAGAAATTATTTTTGCTTTTTCTGATATACTCATACCAGACAGTTCTACTTTTCGAACCATTTTTAACCCATTTACTATTTTTTCTGGATCTGTCCAATTATTCATTGCGCCAGTTGTTGTAAATGCACCGATATTTTTTAGAGTATTGGCAAAAGTACCAGGAGTAAAGCTTTCATCGACCAAATCTAATTTTGCACAAACAATAGCTATCGAAGTTACTCTACATCCAATTTTCCCCATACTTGTCCCTGCATTATTTCCAAGCCAAATATTTCCCCACTCAGAATTCCATTGTTTCCAACTACCATAATCAGATGCAAACACATGGATATTCCACAAGCCCACACTCAAAATCACAACTAAAAGTAACAAAATAATTCTTTTAATTCTACTCATTCTATTCACTCTCCTTCTATTCTTCTTGTTGATTAATTATATTTTCAGGAAGACCATTATAAGTTGAATTATTATTAGAGATGATAATTACCGTGTTTTTCTCTACATCCCAATCAACCTCACAATCAAACGCCTCTGCAACAAATCTTACAGGCACAAGAGTTCTTCCCGCAACAAGCATTGGTGCAATATCCATAATCTTTTCTTTATTGTCAATATACATTTTTTTACTGCCAATTGTTGCAGTTACTGTAATGTCATCTTTCGTTGCAATAACTGTTTGTGTTTTGTCTTGCCAGTCAACCTCCGCTCCAAGTGCTTCAAATATTGCACGAAGCGGCACCATTGTTCTATCGTTAATAATTTGTGGTTTAACATCAAACTCAACATATTCACCGTCAATTACAACTTTGACTTCATTGCTTGCAAAGGCTACTGTTGTAAACACGACGGAAACCATTAACATAAATAATACTAAAACTTTAATACTTTTCTTCATAAAAATCTCCCTTTCGATGCTTATCAAATTATTCCATTGTGATTAATTTATTTGTTTTATATTAATCTTTCCTCATACTTTCAAAACATTCTGTGCAAGCAAAAGACATTTCGCCATCTACAGATACATATTCCTTTGTAGCTTTATCTCCGCAGAAGAAACATTCAGAACTACATTCATCACATACATATGATTTATGTCCATTTGCGTTATATGCTTTGCTCGGTGTGTCTCCGCAATAGATACAAGGCTCATTACTACTTGAAGCACAACCCGAAAGTAACATCACCGATAATACTGCTAAAACCATTAATTTTTTCATAATAAAATTCCTTTCTTTATTCTATATACTGCAAATCTCATGCCAATTTGAAGCATTAATTGCTTTATACTTTTTGTATACAGTTTCATTCATTTCCAAATAGTAATTTAATTCAGGAAAATCAATTTTATAATAATATTTTTCATCATTATCTTTAAACTTTAATATCTTATACACATTTCCGTTTTCCTTATCAATTGAAAATATAAATTCTGCACTATTTTCCGCCACCAATCTTGTTGATGCATCTTTTATGCTTGATATTTTCTTTAATTCATTTCCATTAGGTCCAATGATTTTTTCTCCAAGCAGTATTTCTTTTGATGATAAAACAAAAACTTGATGTAGATGTTCGTTAGCACTTAACGAACATCTACCCTTATTTAATCTTTTATACAAAGCTTTTCTTTCAAGATAATCTCTAATATCACTAATTTTAGCTATAGCATATATTATGCCAATAGCTAATCCTATATAAAGCATTATCATTATTGATGACAAAACTGAAATTAATGCGTTATACATAAATTAACACTCCTTATGCGTATTAATATTTTACCATCTTTCTACTTTTCCCTCAGAACACTTACCATCAAACACCTCTGTTCCATCTGCCGAAACAACATAATAAGTTAATGTGGTTAGGTGTCCATTAACCATACCTCTCAAACGGAACTGGTAATACTCTTTACCATCACATGTATACAATCCATCGCATACAAGTACATTATTTTCTCCGTCAACCCATGAACCCAAATCACCTTTCCATTCCTTTATCTTAGCTTCAGCTTCCTCTTCGGTTATTTTTTTGCTTTCACTTTCGGGCACAACATTTGTGTTGCTCTTATTTGACACATATATACGATTTGTACCTGTTGAATCATCTGAATTTGTTATATATACACTTCTTGTATTATCATTCCAGGTTATATCGTTACCCCATAATTCACAATATGCGCGAAGTGGAATATAGAAATTTCCATTATATATTGTTGCAGGAACATCAAGCTGAATTTCTTCAACAGTTCCGTCTGACCAATATCTTATTGCTGTTGTGCTATCATTAACAAATGTACAACTTGTGTCTCCGCCTTGGAAAAGAGCCTTTTTTTCTTCAGCATACCATTCGATTTGTTCATTTTCCCAACCCATTGCCTCAAAAATAGGTCTTAGTGGCACCATAGTTCTTTCATTAATAATAACAGGTTTGTTGTCAGAATAAGCATATACATCCTTATTATCATAGTAAACCTTTACATCCTCTGATGAACTTTTAATTTCCAGTGCACCTGCACTAATAGCACCGCCAACCATTATAGCAGCTATTGCTGCTGACATTATTCTTTTTGTTTTCATTTTTTCTTCCTCCTTGTTTTACCTTTTATCAACATTTTTAATATGTTTTTATTGCTGATTGGCTACATTATAGCATATTTTATATCTGATTGCAATACTTTTTGAAATATTTTCTAACAATTAGTTGGTTTATATTATGTCTTATTGTTGTAAAATAGAGTTGAGGTGATTTTATGGACTTAGCTTTTATGGGAGAAAAAATTAAAACTGCAAGAATGACAAAAAAATATACACTCGAAAAACTTTCAGAAAAAATAGGAATATCACGAAACTTTTTGTGGGAAATTGAAGCAGGAAGAAAAGCACCGGCAATACAGACTTTATACAGTATAAGCAAAGAACTTGATTTATCAACAGACTATATGTTTGGGCTTAACACTAGCAAACAATGGCTCAATTCCACAGGCAACCACAACAAAACAGAAGTTAATAATCTATTATCTGATTTGTCAGAAACAGAATTGTCCCTTATCGCAGAATTACTAAAAACATATATTGATAACAAAAAAATGGTGTAATCGCAATAATTACACCATTTTTAATTTTTATTAACAGTATCTATTTAGTTAATTTACCAATCAACATATCAAAAAAGTTTTCGATAATATCTCTTATCCCCATTTTTTCTACGTCTTCTGTCGCAATAAGGTCAACTTCTTTTTCACCATCTTCTGTTGTGATTTTTATAACACCCAATTTATCGCCCTTATTTATTGGTGCGCTGATTTTTTCGTTTAATACGACTTCTTTTTGAGTTTCTTCGTTGTCCCCTCTTGCTTTTAGTATGCTAAAATCTTCTTTTGCACAAACACCAATATCCTCCTGAATTCCTTTAGAAATCTCGCAACGCATAAACTCCTCATCTTTTATGGTTGCTTTTTCTATTTTATATCCTGCAAAGCCATAATCCAAAAGCGCTTTTGCAGATGAAAACCGTTTTGCAGAGGTAGGCGCACCCAACACTACTGCAATCAGCTGCATATCATCACGTTTTGCACTCGCGCTAAGACAACACAGGGCCTTTGATGTTGAGCCTGTTTTTAAGCCGGTTGCTCCATTATAAAAACGAATCAACTTATTTGTATTTGCAAGCTGAAACTTACCGTCTCTTAAAGTATCCATCCATATGGTTGTATAGTCAAATATCTTTTCGTGCCCTAGAAGCTCGCGCGACATAATTGCAACGTCTCTTGCACTTGAATAATGATTATCTTCATCAAGACCGTTTGTATTTGCAAAGTGTGTATTTGTCATACCCAACTCCTGCGCCTTATTATTCATTTTTTCTATAAATGCTGCTTCACTACCTTCAAGGAACTCCGCCATTGCTACGCAACCATCGTTTGCTGATGCAACTGCAATGCCTTTTAGCATATCATGAACACTTAATTGTTCACCGGCTTCCAAGAACATTGTTGAGCCGCCATAGCTCATTGCATTTTCACTTACCGACACCATATCATCAAGCTTGATTGTACCATTATCAACCGCCTCCATAATAAGAAGCATTGTCATAATTTTAGTTACACTTGCTATTGGTAACTTCTCATCAGCATTTTCTTCGTAAAGCACTTTACCGCTTGATTGTTCCATCAACAATACCGACTTTGCATCTGTTTCAACTACACCCTCTGCACTGACAGGTACTGTACCCATCAAAAATGACAGGCATATAAAAAAGCACATTATTTTTTTCATATATATCTCCATTTCCGTCGTTAATACGACCAAAAAAATATCTATATACATTATAATGCGCTTTTTGTTAAATTATATTCGTATTGTATTTTTACAATCTCTTTACCATAAAATTCATAAATGACGTTGTAACATATGCCTCGAAAATTGCCGATAAACAAAGCAATAGCGAAACAACAAGGGTAATAATTATGTAGGAAAACACAAAGCTCCTTTTTTCGCTCGTATCGCCATATGCATTTTTAACACTTATTGATGCAAAAAACAAAAATGCAGGAATAGCTATTATAATTGTCGGCAGATATGCCATATTAATTATTAGTCCCTTTAAGCCAAAGCTACGCAACACCGACGCTGAAGTAAAGCCCATCACAAACCCTTTACGCGCAACACAGAGTGCAACCGCAGGTGTGCATATTTTAAAAAATCCACTGATAAATATAAAAAGTGCCATCAGTAAATTCTGCGAAAGTGCGTTTTTTAGTATATGATTTTTCTCTATGTTTTCTCCAAAACCATCGAAAAATGTTGTGAGGTAACTCTTTATATAATTAATATCCTCGCCGCCCGTTTTCATTAAATATATACAACCAACGCCTACACCGACACATAGAATTAAAAGAGATAATAATATTAATTTACTGTAATTTCTGCTGACTCTATCTATTTTTACTGTCCCCTTTCATTTTTTGTATAAGCTTATATTTAACTTTATGAAAAAGGTAACAATAATATCACATTTTATTTTTTAAAAGTTTTCTATGAATGAGTCATTTATACCATAATATTGCGGTACTGACCCCGAATTGATATTTTCAATCACAAGTACTTGTGTAGTTATTACGTTTGATGAGTTAAGTAAAAAGCCTTTATATAATATATCTACACTCACATTTATATAAATTGAATGTTTTACGTAGTTTATACCCTCGCTCACAAATTTATTTTCAAAGTTCGTTTTTACTGTGCTTAACGGTAAAATTCTGACAGTTATAAGCGGTCCAAGACCATTTAAAAGATAAAACCCCGAAATGCTACCAAGCGGCATTTTAATTATGTTATCTGTTTTTCTTAGCTTTTGCTGAACTATAGTTGTAAAGTCCGATTTTAATTTGTTAAGCATTGATGTATCGGTAGTTATAAGGCCATTGTTTTCCTTTTGAATACCACTTATATTATATTTATCAAAAACCTCATATGCAGTATTATTTATTATATCAACAACAACCTCATTGCCGTATGATTGCGCATACTCTACAAAGGCAGGTTCAAGGCGTTTTAAAATGAAACAGAATAAAACAAAAAGAAATATAAAAACAACGGTAACAATAACCTTTGCTTTATATTTTCTTCTACAAAGACCAACACGCATAATACACCACCTCCGTGATATATTATGCGTGTTTATTAATTAATGTTAATTATAGTTTCTTTGTTTCTATTTCCTCTGTTGCCATAGCAATAAACTCATCAACAGACATTGTTCCCTTGTCGCCCTCTTTACGTGAACGGACTGCAACAACGTTATTCTCGATGTCTTTATCACCTACAACAAGCATATATGGGACTTTTTCGAGTTGTGCTTCTCTTAGCTTATAGCCAAGTTTTTCGCTTCTGTCGTCAATTTCAACTCTACATATACCCGCCGCCTCAAGCTTTTTCTTAACTTCATATACATAGTCAAGATGTCTGTCAGCAATAGGTAACAATTTAATTTGAACAGGAGCAAGCCACAACGGGAACGCACCTGCATATTTTTCGATAAGCAGTGCAAGAGTTCTTTCGTAACAACCGATTGAAGTTCTGTGAATAATATACGGATTTTTCTTTTTGCCATCTTTATCTGTATATTCCATACCAAATTTTTCAGCAAGCATCTGGTCAATCTGTATTGTTATAAGTGTATCCTCTTTACCATGAACATTTTTAATCTGAATATCAAGCTTTGGCCCATAGAATGCAGCCTCGCCTATACCAACCTTATATGGAATTTCGAGATTATCTAAAATCTTTTTCATAACACCTTGCGCTTCGTCCCACTGTTCTACAGTGCCGATGTATTTTTCGGTATCTTCAGGGTCCCATTGTGAGAAACGGTACGAAACATCTTCATATAAGCCAAGTGTCTTTAACATATAATTTGTAAGTTCAAGACAACCCTTAAATTCTTCTTCGAGTTGTTCAGGTGTACACATTAAATGTCCCTCTGAAATTGTGAATTGACGTACTCTTATAAGTCCGTGCATTTCGCCTGATGCTTCGTTTCTAAAAAGTGTTGAGGTTTCGTTAAGTCGCATTGGCAAATCTCTGTATGAACGACCTCTGTTTAAAAATGCCTGATATTGGAACGGACAGGTCATTGGTCTTAGTGCAAAAACCTCATCGTCTTTTTCTTCATCACCGAGAACAAACATACCGTCCTGATAGTGTCCCCAGTGTCCTGAAATTTTATATAAATCGCTCTTTGCCATAAGAGGTGTTTTTGTTAGTTGCCAGCCTCTCTTTTGTTCCTCGTCTTCTACCCAACGTTGCAAAAGCTGAATTATTCTTGCGCCTTTTGGAAGCAATATAGGCAAACCCTGACCAATATAGTCTACTGTTGTAAACAGTTCTAATTCTCTGCCAAGTTTATTATGGTCTCTCTTTTTTGCTTCTTCAAGTTGTTCAAGATATGCATTAAGCTCATCTTTTGATGCAAATGCAGTACCGTATATTCTTTGTAACATCTTATTTTTTTCGTTACCGCGCCAATATGCACCCGTTGCACTTAGCAATTTATATGCCTTTACCTTTGAAGTGTAATTTACGTGCGGACCTGCACAAAGGTCTGTAAAATCACCTTGCTTATAGAATGATATTACCTCACCTTCAGGAAGGTCGTAAATAAGCTCTATCTTGTATGGCTCGTCCTTCATAACCTCAAGAGCTTCTTCGCGCGATAGCTCAAATCTTTCTATTTTTAGATTTTCTTTTGCAATCTTTTTCATTTCCTTTTCGATTTCTTCTAAATCCTCAGGTGTAAAAGTATGCTCTGTATCAAAATCGTAGTAAAAGCCTGTATCTATTGCAGGGCCTATTGCAAGCTTTGTATCAGGAAAAAGCCTTTTTACTGCCTGCGCTAATATATGCGAGGCACTATGTCGTAGTGTTTGTAGTTCGTTTAGTTCCATTATTTATAATCTCCTTTCAAATAAAAAAGCACACCCAAACAAAAACTGTTCAGGGGTGCATAAAATACACGGTTCCACCCTAATTATGACATTCGTCATCTCTCATTTTACCCTTTATCGCAGAGCATACGACATTCATACTAAGATATAATCTTTTCTGTTTGCAACTCCAAAGTGGTATTCACACAATCAACACTCAAAGGGTACTTACAGCCACGATACCCTCTCTCTTTTGAGATTATGAAAGGCTACTGTCTTTATCATCGTTCTAAACTATATTATATTCCTTTTTTTATGCTTTGTCAAGTAGTATTTAAAAAATTACAAAAAACTATTGTAATCTAAATTCAATTATGGTATAATATATCCAGAATAACAAAGATTGGAGAAATATATTATGGCAGCAGTAAAAAAGAAGAAGATGCTACAATATAGCGGTAAACCGTTAAATCGTGTTGGCGACCGTTTGTATTATGGCAACCTTGAAGATAAATATATCCTTGTTTTAGATATTCTCGAAAAGGAAAAATCAGGCGATATAGAAAACATTACAAAGGTAAAAATGTCTTTGATGGACAACACAGGCGAATTGGGTAACGGTCAGGTATACAGAAAGAGCGAAAAGGAAAATCTTTATAAGGCTCTTGATATTGGCTCTTGGTGGTTACAGGATGCTTTGGAAAATCAACAATAATTATATATCAGCTCCCTTTATATAAGGGAGCATTTTTAATTATAAAGTATATTTTAGCAAAAACATCAAATAATAGAAATAATAAAATAAAGGGGTTTTATATATGTCAGGAATTATTTTTGGTGTTGTCGCAGGTGCTCTTATGAGTGTGCAAGGTGTTATGAATACACGCCTTGGCGAAAAAACAGGTGTTTACGAGGCAAATGTAATTGTAGCTATAGGTGCTTTTATTCTATCCTTAATATTTCTATTTATATTTGGCAGCGGAAACATCAAAGCAGTATCACAAGTTAATAAATTTTATCTTTTGGGTGGAGTTTTAGGATATCTGATAACAATAACCGTAATGCTTGCAATAGGCAAATCAAGTCCTGCAGTGGCCGTATCTGCAATACTGATTTCTCAACTGCTTGTTGCATCGCTCATCGAAGCATTTGGCATTATGGGGAGTGAAAAAGTACCATTTTTATGGAATAAATATTTGGGTTTAGTGTTGATGATAGGCGGAATGGTGTTATTTAAGATAAAATAAACAGGGCATATGCCCTTTTTATTTTATCTTAAATATTTTAATGCCACTTTTTTATTCATAAAATTATGTAATGTAAAAAAATTAATAACATATTATTACAGTTTAATCAATTATCTTGAAATTTTACCTGTAATGTGATAAGATTATAATATATGATTTATTGCAGGAGGATAATAAAATGAATGTACGTTCAAGAAATATATTTATTACTGTAATAAGCACCATAATATTCTTTTATGTTATTTCGCTTTT
>JAZSFX010000040.1:0-39371 GCA_045532455.1 Clostridia bacterium | reverse complement strand
TATATTCGGAAATGCAGCTGGCAGAAGTGTCGGCTCTTTGAGTTCTCCATCGTAGTTATCTACAAACCTTACGGTGTTTTTATTTATATCACCAAAAAGCTCCTCACAGATAGGCTCAAGTCTTACCTCGGTATATCTTGAGGCAGCATATGCCATATCTCTTGAATACTGCTTACCGAAGTTACCCTGAGACTCAACAAGTGGATGCAAAAGTGCCTCGTTACCGCGTGTAAGACGTACCATTGTTTCGTATATTGCGGCATCACCGTGTGGGTTCAGTTTCATTGTCTGTCCCACAACATTGGCAGACTTTGTTAGTTTTCCGCCAAGGAGTCCCATTTTATACATTGTGTATAAAAGTTTTCGGTGTGCAGGCTTTAAACCATCTATTTCGGGAATCGCTCTTGATACTATAACGCTCATAGCATATGGCATATAGTTTTTCTCTAAAGTTTCGCATATAGGTTGCTCACTCACGGGGGCACTTATTATTATTTCTTCTTCTATATTCTTTTTCCTTGCCATTTTACTCTACCCCCTTTTATGATAAATCGAGCATTTCCATATACATTGCACCGTTATCTGCTATAAATTCTTTACGGCTCTGCAGGTTATCACCCAACAGGATATCAAACATCATTGCTGTTTTTTCCATATTTTCGGGTGTAACCTTAATGAGTCTTCTTGTAGCAGGATGCATTGTAGTTAAGCTCATCATATCAGGTTGGTTTTCACCAAGACCTTTTGAACGTTTTATATCATACTCGTCTTTTTCTTTTGAAAGACCTTCATCATTAAGACGTGATAATATTTCTTCTTTTTCACCATCGCTGTATGCAAAGAACTTTTCGCCGCGTCTTTTTGTTTTCGTTATTGATATTTCGTAAAGTGGAGATTCGGCAATATATACCTTGCCTACGTCAATAAGAGTGGGCATAAGTCGGTAAATCATCGTTAAAACAAGTGTTCTTATCTGGAATCCGTCAACGTCGGCATCGGTACAGATTATAACTTTATCCCATCTTAAATTATCTAAACTAAAGCTATCCACACTCTTGTTGTGCTTTGACTTTATCTCAACTCCACACCCTAAAACTTTTACAAGGTCGGTTATAATATCGCTCTTGAAAATTTTAGGATAATCTGCTTTTAAGCAATTCAGAATTTTACCTCTTATAGGCATTATCGCCTGGAATGACGCATCTCTTGCCAATTTACACGAGCCAAGAGCCGAATCACCCTCAACTATATACAATTCACGCTTTGTAATATCCTTACTTCTGCAATCAACAAACTTTTCTACTCTGTTTGTAACGTCCATTGTGCCTGTAAGCTTTTTCTTTATATCTATTCTTGCTTTTTCGGCATTTTCGCGGCTTCTTTTGTTCACAAGTGCCTGATTTGCTATTTTTTCGGCATCGTTACGGTTTTCTATTAAGTATACTTCAAGCTGATGACGCATAAAATCCGTCATAGCATCCTGAATGAATTTGTTGTTTATTGCCTTTTTTGTCTGATTTTCGTAGCTTGTCTGTGTTGAGAATGAGTTTATTACAAGAGCAAGCGAGTCGGAAATATCTTCGAATTTTATTTTAGACTCGTTCTTGTTATATTTGTCGTTTTGCTTTAAATATTTATCAATTTCCAAAACAAATGCACTCTTTACCGCTTTATCGGGTGAGCCACCGTGCTCAAGATAGCTTGAGTTATGATAGTATTCTAAAAAGCTCACCTTGTTTGAAAAGCAAAATGCAATATGCATTTTAACTCTGTAATCTTCTTTATCTTCTCGGTCTCTGCCTGTTCTTTCACACTCCCAGCTTTCTACTGTTGTGAGTGTTTCCTCTCCTGTTTTTTCTTTTATATAGTCAACGATACCGTTTTCGTAGAAATATTCGAACATTTCCATACCGTTATCGGTTTCGTTATACAAAACAAACTTTAAGCCAGAGTTTACCATTGCCTGCTTATTAAGCACGTCCTGATAAAATTCAAGCGGTATATTAATATCCGTAAAGACCTCCTTGTCGGGACGCCAACGGATTATTGAGCCCGTTTGTATACTTCTTGTTGGTGTAACTGTAAGTCCGCCTATGTTTTCGCCTTTTTCGAAGTGGAGTGTATACTTATTTTTATCTCTTACAACACTAACGTCCATATACTCACTACTGTATTGTGTTGCGCAAGCACCAAGACCATTCAAACCAAGGCTGTACTCATACATACCGCCTTTGTTATTATCGTATTTACCGCCTGCGTACAGTTCACAAAAGACAAGCTCCCAATTGTAGCGTTCTTCTTTTTCGTTATAGTCCAAAGGAATTCCACGACCATGGTCCTCTACCTCAATTGAACCGTCTTTAAATCTTGTGATTTCTATCAGGCTTCCGTAACCCTCTCTTGCTTCGTCTATAGAATTGGATAAGATTTCAAAAAACGAATGTTCACAGCCCTCAAGACCATCGGAGCCAAATATTACTGCAGGTCGTGTTCTTACACGTTCTGCTCCTTTTAGACTTGTGATACTGTCGTTTCCGTAATCTTGCTTCTTTTTAGGCATTAAAACCGTCCTTTCTCCAACACGTATTATTTCCATTATATACTATATTATATATGCAAATCAAATTTTTGTCAATTAAATTTATGTTAAGGTTACTTTAAGAATTCGTATCATAGTTCTTAAATATAAAAAAGGAGGGCAGTTTGTATTAATTCGGTATTGCAGGTTTTAAATCCATCGGATTTATTGTCTGAGCAATAGAATTAATACAGATTGTCCTCTCTTCAAGTGCACTACTACTTTAGGGTAACATTCCCGTTGTATTAGTTATTATTTATCTGATAGCTTTATTGTTATTGTCTGTGTCTTTTCTTCGCCAGGTTGCAGGAATTGAAGCTGACCATTTTCTCTTAAAACCTTTCTTCCATGGGGATTGCAGTTTCCAGGTTCTAAGCCAAGTACGTATTGACCTTCGCCCATCATCTTCCATTGTGTGAAGTATGGCATTTCGTCAAGATTATAGCTTAGTGTTACTGCAGTGTTTATGTCAGGATTGTATATCTTTGCCATACCCTCTGCTAAATCATAGAAGTAGCACTGTTCTGCAAAGCCTGCCTGTGGTTCTTCCATAATAAGAGCTTTATCTATTTGGCTTTTTGCCCAATCACTTGTGGCTGTAACACCCTTATGATTTATTGTAATCTGTGAGCTTTCTGACAATAGCGGATAACCCATATTGAAGTGATACAGAATTGTATACGGTGATTCTACATCGCCTATATTTTTAACACTGTCCTTGATGATGATTTCGTCTTTATCCAACGGACATACATATTCTCTTGTTAATACAAGTCTGCGTCCAAAAAGACAAGCATCTCTTACGATTAATTTTACGTGAATACTATCGTCTATCCAATACATAACATTTTCTGCAGGAGTATTTCCTATTGTACCATGTTGCGGTAATTCCTCGCCTTCGTCAACACAAGGTCCGCCAACGTTTGTAAGTCCGCAGGTTGTGAAGAAACCTGCAGTAAAGGATTTTAAGAAACCCAATCCGCCTTTGTCATAATATTTTGGCGAAACGTATCCGCAAGGTGCAAAGAAACCAAGGTTTTTACCGTTGTAGTAAAGTCTTGTCATATCTCCGCATTTGTCTATGCAGATAGTAAACATAACACCTCTGCCATTGTTTACTTCTAAAATGCGCATTCCGTCGCCTTTACCTCCGCAAAGTCTGTGTTCTTCAACTCCGTAAAGCTGAGATTCGTGTCCTACATACTTAATCATTGCCATTCTCCTTTTTATGTATTTTTGTTATACTTATTTAGCAATAAAATAACTGAGTCTTATTCAATGCAACAATTATAACACACAAAGATTTTTATTTCAATAGTTTTCCAAAAAATATATACTTGATTTTTACCATAAAATATGTTATAATCGTTTATATTATCTTTAGTTTTTATATTCAAATTCAATTAAGTTTATTATATTTTTAGTCATAATTATCCACATTAAAAATTATATAATGAAATGAGGTATTTATATATGCAAGATGGCGTAGCATTGGAAAGAAAGACCAAAGAGGAGCTAAAGCAAATTGCACAGGGACTCGGCATAGAGAAAGTATATAATCTTAAAAAGGAAGAGATTATAGCTTTTATTCGCGAGGAAAGAATTAAGATAGAAGAAGAAAAGAAGATACAGGCACAAAGCGCAAAACCAAAAAAACGTGAACGTCCTGCCGACGCCGTAAGTGTATGTGGAATCTTAGATGTTATGCAAGACGGATTCGGTTTTTTGCGTGTTGATAATTACGGTCCTTCAAAGGGTGATATATACGTTTCGCCTACACAAATACAACGTTTTCATTTAAAGACGGGAGATAAAATATATGGCGATAGCCGTCCCTCTCAGGATAGCGATAAATTTTCACCGCTGCTATTTATAAAAGAAATAAACGACGATTCGATAGAGATTGCACTAAAGCGCAAATCGTTTGAATATTTAACACCAATATACCCCATCGAAAAGCTGAATTTGAGTACAAATAACGATACTGTTTCTGCAAGGGTTATAGACCTTGTTACCCCTATCGGAAAAGGTCAGAGAGGTATGATAGTTGCTCCGCCAAAAGCAGGAAAAACAACTCTTATAAAGGATATTGCAAAGTCAATTACCAAAAACTATCCTGATATTGAGCTTATTATTCTTTTAATTGATGAACGTCCCGAGGAGGTTACCGATATACGCGAATCCATTGAGGGTGCTGACGTTGTTTCTTCTACCTTTGACCAGCCCCCCGAAAATCATTGCAAGATTGCGCATATGGTGTTAGAGCGTTCCCAAAGACTTGTTGAACAAAAGAAAGACGTTGTTGTATTGATGGATTCGATAACACGTCTTGCAAGAGCGCATAACCTCACCGTTTCACCAACGGGAAGAACACTTTCGGGCGGATTGGACCCCGACGCTCTATATGCTCCCAAAAAGTTTTTTGGTGCGGCACGAAACATCCGTGAGGGCGGCAGTTTGACAATTTTAGCAACTGCACTTGTCGAAACAGGAAGCAGAATGGACGACGTTATTTTTGAGGAATTCAAGGGTACGGGTAATATGGAACTTCGCCTTGACAGAACTTTACAGGAAAAACGTATATTCCCCGCTATTGATATTATAAAATCAGGTACACGTCGCGAGGAGGCACTTCTTAGTGCCATAGAGCAGGAGGCAACGTGGCTTTTACGTAACGAGTTATCCAGAAACAGTAACGAATACGGTGAGTTTTTAAAACTTATAAAGGGCAGTGCCTCAACTGAGGAGGCAACTCAGTTAATGATAAAACGTTATTCTAAAAAATGATTATGAAAGGTTTTGAAATTTATAATGCAAATATGCGAAAACTGTCAGTATAATCAGAATGTATTAAAAAGAATTAAATCGGAAATTCCCGACGAGAAAACAACTTCACAAATAAGTAATGTTTTTAAGATTTTTGGTGATAACACGCGCATACGTATTCTATGGGCATTATTTGACTCTGAAATGTGCGTGGTTGATATATGCGACGCGCTTAATATGACGCAATCCGCAATAAGTCATCAGCTGAAAACCTTAAAGCAAGCGCGTCTTGTAACATCAAGACGTGAGGGTAAAAATACATTTTACTCTATAAACGACGAACATGTAAAGAGAATAATAGAACAGGTACTAATCCATATGGAAGAATAGCAAAAAGGATATTATTACTAATGAACACATTCAAGAAATACCATCCCGTAACTAATATAATATATTTTTCTCTTGTGATAGGGCTCTCTATGTTTTTAAGACATCCTATACCAATCCTTATTTCTTTTTTGTGTGCACTTATATATTCAGTTTTGCTGGGCGGAAAAAAATCAATAAAATTCAATATTGTGTTTACGCTGCCTATGCTGATATTTGCCATGCTGATAAATCCACTGTTTAATCACGCAGGCGAAAATATTCTGTTTTTTTTACCAAGTGGCAACCCCATTACGCTCGAAGCCACAATTTACGGTCTTATTGCAGGTTTTATAATTGCAACCGTAATATGTTGGTTTTCTTGCTTTAATGCGGTAATTTCAAACGAAAGGCTTATGTATCTCACAAGTTTTTTAACACCCTCATTATCGTTGGTGTTATCTCTTACTCTAAGGCTTATTCCCTACTTTAAAAGAAAAATACAAGATATTTTGTCAGCACAAAAAGGCATAAAAACCGCAGAGGATACGGGTATAGTTTCAAAAACAAAAACGGGCACACAGACACTTTGGGTTACTCTTAACTATGCACTTGAAGATTCCGTAGAGCGTGCTGACAGTATGAAAGGCCGCGGATACGGACTTAGCGGGCGTACTACATACTCAAATTATTCGTTTTCTGCGCGTGATGTGGTATTTATTGCATTGTGTCTGTTCTTTGGCGCTTATTCAATTATTGGAATATACAAAGGTGCAATGTATGCAAATTACTTTCCGTCAATTTTATTCGGTAACATAAACACATATTCAATAAGCGTGTTTTTATCTTATTTTTTACTTTGCTCATTACCTGTTATAATACACATTCGGGAGGAAATATCGTGGAAAGCTATACAATCAAAAATCTGAGTTTTGCATACCCGGGCAGCGAAAAAAACGCTCTTGATAATATAAATATAGAAATAGAAAAAGGCAGTTTTGTTACTATTTGCGGTCATATAGGCTCAGGAAAAACCACACTTATTAAACATCTTAAGCCATCCCTCGCACCGCACGGTGCATCACGCGGTGAGATTTTGTTTGAGGGTAAACCGCTAAAGGATATTTCAGGACGTGATGAGTGCGAAAAAATCGCGTTTATTATGCAAAACCCCGAGGTGCAGTCTGTTACCGATAAGGTGTATCACGAGATTGCCTTCGGGCTTGAAAGTCTTGGCTTTGAAAGCCGCGAAATTCATACACGTGTAGCTGAAACTACTGCATTTTTTGGTATACAGGATATATGGAATAAAAATATTGATGAGCTCTCGGGCGGACAAAAGCAAATTGTTAATTTGGCGTCGGTTATGGCTATGCGTCCGTCGGTTATAGTACTTGATGAGCCAACATGTCGTCTTGACCCGATAGCAAGCACAAAATTCATTGCAGAACTTGAGAGAATAAACCGTGAAATCGGGACAACCATTATAATTACCGAGCATAATCTTAATGAGGTGTTTGCACTCTCCGATAAGGTAATTGTACTAGAAAACGGTAGAGTTATATGCGACGCCTCCCCCGCTGAAGCAGGAAAAATATTAAGAGATAAAAGCAGTAGTATTGTAAAGGCACTTCCTACACCAATGCGTGTTTATGGTGCAAGTAACAGTGATGATATTTGTCCCATTACAATACGCGAGGGACGCGCGTGGTTAGGAAAACAGAATTTGATTAAAACACAAATAGCAAAGAAAAACAAAGACATATCAGACGAGGTTAGCGTTCATTTAAAAAATGTCTTTTTCAGGTACGAAAAAAATGGCAGGGACATTATAAAGAATCTTAATCTTAAAGTACACAAAGGCGAGATACTTGCAATAAATGGCTCAAACGGTATTGGAAAAAGTACACTTTTATCGTTAATTGCAAACGTTAAAAAGCAATATAGTGGCTCTGTTGTTACAAAAGGTAAGGTTGCACTTTTGCCGCAAGAGCCAAAGCTTTTGTTTGTGAAAAAGACAGTATTTGAGGATTTATACAGTATTGTCTGCGGTAGTGAAGAAGAAAAAATGGAACGTGTTGAATACATAGCAAATGTATGCAAAATTTCTGCACTGTTAAACCGTCATCCGTTTGACCTTTCGGGCGGCGAAACGCAAAAGGTAGCTTTAGCAAAGCTTCTTTTAACCAACCCCGATATTTTACTTTTAGACGAGCCTACAAACAGTATTGACGCATTATGCAAGGAAGAAATATGTGCACTTTTAAAGAGTGTATCAGCAAACGGTGTTACTATAATTATGGTATCGCACGATTTGGATTTTTGCGCCGAATGTGCACATAAGTGTACTATGTTTTTTGACGGCGGATTGACAACACCCGTAAATACATATGAATTCTTTTCATCTAACAGTTATTACACCACCTCGGCAAACAGAATGGCAAAAGAGATACTGCCCGAGGCTATAACTCTCAGTGATATAACCTCTGCTTTGGGAGGAGACGAGGATCGTGTATCCCATTTGGAATATGTAGTGCAAAAGCAGACGGTTTTACAAAACGAAAAGGAAATTAACCAAAAAAACAAGACAAAGTTACCAGGTCGCACTGTTGTGTCGGTTATAATGTCGCTTTTTGCTATTCCCTTAACTATGTTTTGCGGAATATATTTCTTGAACGACGAGCAGTACAACCTTATAAGTCTTTTGATGGTTATAGAGGCACTTGTACCTTTTGCACTTATTTTTGAGGGGCGCTCACCCAAAGCACGCGAGGTAATTATAATTTCTGTAATGTGCGCTATTGCGGTTGCTTCTCGTGTTGCATTTGCTTCCGTACCTGCTGCAAAGCCATTTCTGGCAATAGTAATAATTTCGGGTATTGCGCTTGGCGGCGAAACAGGTTTCTTGGTGGGTGCACTCTCAATGTTTGTTTCTAATATGTATTTTGGTCAGGGTGCGTGGACACCGTGGCAGATGTTTACATACGGACTTATGGGAATGCTTGGCGGTTTAGTATTTAATAAAAGACCAAAATGGCAAAAGAGAATACCAATGTCATTATTCGGATTTTTGGTTGCAATGATAATACACGGCGGAATAATGAATCCTGCGTCCGTTATTATGGGACAAGGTAAAATAACACGGGGAATGATTTTATCCTCATACGCTATGGGTTTTCCCATCGACCTTGTACAAGCCATTTCCACAACTATCTTTTTGTGGCTTATAGCGCCCGTTATGATAGAAAAACTGAACAGAGTAAAAAACAAATACGGACTGCTTTAAATCTATGGGGTGTTGTTTTTGGTACAGCACCCTCTTTTGTTAAATTACAATTTTATACAATATTTTTAAAATTTTAAAACTACACATATCAAAATTATATGAAATTAACAAACTAAAGAAAATGTGAGTAAATTATTGACAAAAAATTTGATTGGTGATATAATAGATAAAAGGGTTTGACACTATGTGTCGGCATACAGATACAAATAATGATAAATACTAAAAAAAGGAGATATAGCTATGTGTAAATACGAACGTAACAATCACAAATCGGAATTGTTTGATGGTTATATTTTATCTTTGTTTGGTATTTCTGTTTTTAATTGACAATTCCATTGTCAATTTTTTTTTGTAAATTGATGGTTTATTAACAAAGAAAGGGGATAATTTTTAAGATGAAGGCACAGCTTATTTTGGAAAACGGTATGCGCTTTAGCGGTGAAATGTTTGGTAAAACAAAAAACATTGCCGGAGAAGTGGTGTTCACAACGGGTATGACAGGCTATCAGGAGGAATTAACTGACCCTGCCTTTGCAGGACAAATTGTTACTATGACATTCCCACTTGTAGGAAATTACGGAATAAATTTAGAGGACGGCGAATCGAAACACACTCACCTTAACGCGCTTATTGTACGTGAAAAATGCAACAATCCGTCAAACTTCAGAAATGAAATGAATATTGACGATTTTCTAAGAGAGCAAGGCGTTGTAGGTCTTGAGGGCATTGATACAAGAGCACTTACACGTGTGCTTCGCGATACAGGTTCTATGAAGGGCGCTATAATGAAAGGCGAGCCATCCGATAAAGAGGCATTTGCACTTATGAACGCTCTCGATAACAAAGACGTTATAATGCAATCAACCACAAAAAAGAGCTATGTAATAAACGAAAAAGGAAGCACTCACGTTGCATTTATTGATTTGGGAACAAAGAATTCTATTCTTACTCAACTTAAAGAACGTGATTGCAAAATAACAGTTTTGCGTGCAGATGTAACAAGTACTGAAATTGAAAAGCTTAACCCCGACGTTGTATTTGTTTCGAGCGGTCCTGGCAATCCGCAAGACGCCCCCGGTACAGTTGAAACCATAAAAGAATTAATAGGAAAATATCCTATACGCGGTATATGTACGGGTCATATCATAATCGGTCTTGCTTTAGGCTGCAAAATCGAGAAAATGAAGTTTGGTCATCATGGCGGAAACCAACCCGTAAAAGACGTAAAAAGCGGCAAGGTTTATATAACAACCCAGAGCCACAACTACATTCTTACAGATTATCCCGAGGATGTAGAAGAAACATTCGTAAACGTAAATGACGGAACATGCGAGGGTATATCGCACAAGAAATACTCCGTTGAGAGTGTACAGTTCCACCCCGAAGCAGCTCCGGGTCCTTTAGATACAATGCTTATGTTTGACAGATTCTTAGAGGAGGTAAAATAATATGCCTTTAAATAAATCCATTAAAAAAGTTCTTGTAATAGGCTCAGGTCCTATTATAATCGGACAAGCTGCCGAGTTTGACTATTCAGGTACACAGGCTTGTCAGGCAATTAAAGAGGAAGGTATTGAGGTTGTTTTAATTAACTCCAACCCTGCTACTATAATGACAGACAGAGGCATGGCAACAAGCACATATATTGAGCCTCTTACAATAGATAATATCGAAAAGATAATCAAAAAGGAACGTCCCGACTCTATTATTGCAGGCATGGGCGGTCAGACAGGTCTTAACCTTGCATGTGAGCTATACGACTCAGGCATACTCCAAAAGTACGGTGTAAACGTAATCGGTACTTCAATCGAGTCAATTAAAGAGGGCGAGGACCGTGATAGCTTTAAAAAGCTTATGGAGCGTACAAATCAACCGATTGCACCATCGGAGATTGTTACAACAGTTGAAGACGGTATTGTATTTGCTAAAAAAATCGGCTACCCTGTTATTATTAGACCTGCATATACACTTGGCGGTACAGGCGGCGGTATAGCTGAAAATGAGGAACAGCTTATCGAAATTCTTTCACAGGGTCTGCACCTTTCGAGAGTGGGACAAGCACTTTTGGAAAAATCAATAAAAGGCTGGAAAGAAATTGAATTCGAAGTAATGAGAGATGGTGCAGGCAACAGTATTACAATCTGTTCAATGGAAAATGTCGACCCCGTTGGCGTACACACAGGCGACTCAATAGTTGTTGCGCCTGCGCTTACTCTTGCAGATAAAGAATACGAAATGTTAAGAAAAGCTGCGCTTGATATTATTAACTCAATCGAAATCAAGGGCGGATGTAACGTTCAGTTTGCACTTGACCCCGAAAGCTTTGACTATGCAGTAATAGAAATCAACCCAAGAGTGAGCCGTTCATCAGCACTTGCATCAAAAGCAACAGGCTACCCCATTGCAAAGATTGCGGCAAAGATTGCATTAGGCTACAACCTTGACGAAATCAAAAATGCAGTAACGGGTAAAACCTTTGCATGCTTTGAGCCTACAATAGACTACGTTGTAACAAAAATTCCGAAATGGCCATTTGATAAATTCTTTGGCGCAAAGAGAAATCTTGGTACAAAGATGATGGCAACGGGTGAGGTAATGTCTATTTCGAACACCTTTGAAAGCTCACTTTTAAAGGGTATTCGTTCATTGGAAATAAAACAATACACACTTGAGCATAAAGCTGCAAAGAAACGAACAACTGCTGAGTTAAAGAGCAGAGTTGTTGTTCCTGACGACGAGAGATTATTCGACCTTGCAGAACTTATAAGAAGAAAATACAACCTTAACAAGCTTAGCGAAATAACAGGTATGGATATGTTCTTCCTGCACAAAATTCAGAATATCGTTATGGCAGAGGAAGAATTAAAAACATATACACTCGATACCATAACCTATGATGTTATGAAGAAATACAAAAAGATGGGCTTCAGCGATAAGGGTATTGCAGAGCTTATAGATTGCGGCGGCGATGAGGTTTACAAAAAGCGTCTTGAGCTTGGAATTAAGCCTGTTTATAAAATGGTTGATACATGTGCAGGCGAATTCGAGGCAGTTTCACCATATTACTACTCAACCTACGACGAAATAACTGAGGCAGTTCCATCAGATAAGAAAAAGGTTATAGTTATAGGCTCAGGTCCTATAAGAATAGGTCAGGGTATTGAATTTGACTACTGTTCAGTTCACTCTGTATTATCTTTACAAAGAGCAGGCATAGAAACAATTATAATAAACTACAACCCCGAAACTGTTTCTACAGACTTTGATACTTCAGATAAGCTATACTTTGAGCCATTAACAGAGGAAGACGTATACAACATTATTGAGCTTGAAAAGCCTGACGGAGTAATATTGCAATTTGGCGGACAAACTGCAATAAAGCTTGCTAACTTCCTTGACGATATGGGTGTTAAGGTGCTTGGTACACAACCAAAACAGATAGACGAAGCAGAAGACAGAGAAAAGTTTGACGAAATGCTCGAAAAGCTTGATATTAAACGTCCTAAGGGCAAGGCAGTATGGTCTGTTGATGAGGGTGTACAGGAAGCACAAAGACTTGAATATCCATTGCTTGTTCGTCCGTCATACGTTCTTGGCGGTCAGGGTATGGAAATTACAAGAAACGAAGATGACCTTGTAAGATACTTAAAAGACGCATTTGAAAAGGACAAGAAAAACCCTGTTCTTATAGACAGATACCTCGGTGGTCGCGAGTTGGAGGTTGACGCTATCTGTGATGGCGAAGACGTTTTAATTCCCGGTATAATGGAGCACTTAGAGCGTGCAGGCGTTCACAGTGGCGACTCAATTTCTATCTATCCCCCACAACACGTAAGTGATGAGATAGTAGAAAAAATCAAAGACGTAACCTACAGAATAGCAAGAGAGCTGAAGGTTATTGGTATGATTAATATTCAATTTATTGAGTTCAGAAATGAATTGTATATAATTGAGGTTAATCCGCGTTCATCACGTACAGTACCATATATAACAAAGGTTACAAACGTACCCGTTATTGATATTGCAACAAGAATTATGCTTGGCGAAACCCTAAAGGATATGGGCTACGAAACAGGTATTGCTCCTATCACAAACACAGTTGCAATAAAAGTACCTGTATTCTCTACCGAAAAGCTTCCTAACGTTGAAGTATCACTCGGTCCTGAAATGAGGTCAACAGGTGAAGTTTTAGGTGTTGGCTCTAACTTTGTTGAAGCAATGTACAAAGGCTTTGTTGCGGCAGGAACAACCATTCCAAAAGCAGGTTCAACAATACTTGCGTCAATAAAGGACATCGATAAGGAAGACTTCTTGCCGATAGCTAAGAGCTTTGCCGAGATGGGTTGCAAGTTTGTTGCAACGGCGGGCACTGCAAAATTCTTAGAAGATAACGGAATAAGTGTTCAGGTTGTTAAGAAGATATCCGAGGGAGTTCCCAACGTTCTTGACATAATAAGAAGCGGTATGATAGACTTAATCATAGACACACCAAAGAAAGGTAACGACGTAAACTCTGACGGATTTAAAATAAGAAGAACTGCAACAGAATGTTCAATCTCTCTTATGACAAGTCTTGATACTGTAGGCGCATTGGTTGACGTTATGAAATCAGGCTATAATTCAGACAGTATTGGTATTGTTTCGTTAGCAGATATTAAATAAAAATAAAATGTGGTGTTGCTTAATGCAACACCACCTTTTTTGTTTTATTATACAACTAATCTTCACATATACAATTTGCAAGGCAAGCTATCAAAGAAATCAGCAGCACTGCAAAGAAAGTAGCAACACCTATTATAATCGAAAATACTGTTACGGGTGCTATAAACTGAACTATCAAGCCAATAGCCGCAAAAACAATTGCACCTGCACCGGCAATGGTTATAGGTCCACGATATCTGCAAAAACAGCTTTCGTTGCAACTTGATGAGCTTTTCAGACCATATATCGGAGTCAGCAAAATTCCAAGAGCACCAATAAGGATATATACCCAGAATACAACTCCTGCCATAACAAGATCAAGAGCATACAAAACACCAAGTGCCACTCCGGAAATAATGCCTACTATAACTGCAAGGTAAGCACACTCATATCTACAATTACACATATTTTTCACCTCCCTACACTACATTGTATGATTTTTTGTATAGTTTGGTGAAAAGTAATTTTTTAGTTATGCTCTTTTATATAGCAAAAACTTAAAGGTATAATCGCCCTCTGTGTATTCCTCACTCTCCTCGGCAACTGTCCACTCACTATCGATATCGAGATTTGGAATATATGTGTCGGCGTCTTTTTTTGCATTTACCTTTGTTATATATGCACTGTCGCAATACGGTAACAAAAGCGAGTATATTTCTCCTCCACCTATTACAAAAGCCTTTTTATCCCCATAGTTTTCAAGCACTTTGAAGAGTTCATCAACCGAGCTTACACATATAACATCGTCCCCACAAAAATCCTTGTTTCGTGTAAACACAATATTAACGCGGTTTTTTAACGGACGTCCGCCAGGAAAAGATTCGAGTGTTTTTCTGCCCATTATTACAACATTATCCATTGTGGTTTCTCTAAAAAACTTCATATCCTGTTTAATAGAAAACAGTAAATCTCCGCTTTTGCCTATTCCCCAATCGTTTGCCGCTGCAGCTATCATTTTAAGATTATTCATACTTTTCTCCTTATTCATAACTTATTGTCATTTCGTCATCACCCTTGTAAAGCGACATATCAAAGCTCATATCTCCATTTACACCCTCAACAAGACTTTTTAGAACACACGCCTGTTTCTGCGCCCATGCAACGTCTGTCGCATATTGATTTGTTCCGGGCTTTGACGGATTCCAGCGCATTTTATAAAGTGTGTTCTGTCCTGAATTTATATAGTGTGCACTTATCCACTTTGCCGCACCATAAATAGCCTTGTCAATGCTTGTCCAACCCTCGTTATACGCATATTCTGCACCGCCGCCGATTGGGTTATCATCATATGCGCCTATACCAAAAAGGTTATACACCTTTTTATCCTTGTGCTTAACACCGCAGGCAAGCTCCGAGGTACCGTTTCCGCTCTCGAGTGTGCAGTGTACTGCTAAATAAATCTCACTAATTTCGCTTGCCCTTGCCGCATCAATAAATACCTTTGCCTTACCTTTTAAAATCCCCTTATCGCTAAGGTATTTATTCAATCTGTCCTCACTTATGCCATTTGTTTTTCTTAGGTCTAAAAACTGATATTTGCCATATCCTGAGGTGAGGTTATTTGTATCTATATATTTTACCACGTCATTACGCGTTGCTTTTTGCGTATTTGTTGTAAAGGTTGTGGGCGATGACTTCATCTGTATTACTATTGCCTCATCTAATGTATATTTACTTTTTGAGTATGTTACGGGCATTGTAATAGTTTTAAGTCTTTCCTCTAAACTTTGCGAGATAATTTTAGGTGATATTTGCTCGTTTTCACCGTAAACAACAATGTTGAAATAATCCTCGCATCCGTCTGGTGTTGATACACTTATCATAGACATTCCCTCGGATATAGCGCTCATTTGTCCGTTATTTATCGAAACAACACTCTCATCCGAGCTTTGCCATATAAGATTAGCGCTTAAATCCTGAGGATATGTATACGTTTTAAGGGTATACTGCTCACCCACCCTCATAGAGTCTGGTGCATTTGTAAAAAAGAGCGCCTTAACGGGTGTATTTGCTAATTTTACGTATATGGTACATTCTGCCTTAAAACCGCCATCATCTGTTGTTGCTATTACCTTTGCACTGCCTGTACCAACGGGTGAAACCACTCCGTTTTCGTCTACATATGCAACAGAAGTGTCTGTGCTTTTCCAATGTACTTTTTTGTTGGTTGCATCAAGGGGCAAAACCTCTGCCTTCAGCGGTGCGCTTGAATATTGGTCTATATAAAACAGCATTTCGGCACGCGATAGCTTAACACCCTCTACTGCCTTTATAACCTCAACTTCAAACTCCCGGGATACACCGTCGCAACCAACCTTTATCTTTGTTTTTCCGCCTTTATTGAGTGATTTTACAAGTCCGTGCTCATTAACCGTTACGATAGAGGTATCGGCTGATTCATATGTAATATTGCGGTTTGTGGTATTTAGCGGTATTGGTTTTACGTTAAGTTGTATCTCGTTTTCATCACCGTCAATATAAAATATAAGCTTTTCGTTTTTTAACTCTATTCCCTTGCATTTTATGTTGTCAATAAACGAGGTTGAATATTCAAAATAATTCTCATACTCTGTTTTTACCTCGTCGGGACTAAACAGTGTATTCTCCTCAGCATTGGCAACAAGAGTAAAAAAAACACATATTACAAATATAACAACAAACTTTAATCTTTTCATCTGAAAATTAAATCTCCCAAGCATTTAAGATATACATAAAGTATACCACGAAAATATTAAATAGTCAATTAATTATCAGGGGTTATTTTAGGAAGCTTCCAACGGTATTTTGCAGCAAGTAATCTTATTACTATTATTACCACCATCGAAAGTGCTGTTAGTGCAAATTTATCCTCTGCATTTATGCTTGTAATGTAATATAAACAACTCCCTGCAATAGATGCAACTGCATATATATGTTTTTTTAGAACATACGGTGTTTTTGATACCAATACGTCGCGGAATATTCCGCCGCCTACACCTGTTAACATTCCCATAAAAACAACAAATACACCTTTATCCGAAAACCCTGCCGCACACGCCATTTCTGTTCCCATAACCGAAAATGCACTAAGACCTATTGCATCGAATAAATTATTTATACGTTCGATTTTTTCTTTGAACGTGTTAAAGTGATGTCTGTTTATATGCGAAATTATAAAAACAATCAGTGCACTCAGTGCCGCAACAACGAGTATATATTCATTTGAAAATATCTTTGGCGGATAATTGCCTATAAGAATATCCCTTAACATTCCGCCGCCCACAGATGTGATAATGCCTACAAATATCACACCAAAAACATCAAGGCCGCAGCTTATTGCAACTAACGCACCCGAAATGGCAAAAGCAACTGTTCCTATTATCTCCATTGTTGTCATTATAAGTTCGTTCATTGTTATCGCCTCCTGTATTATATTATTATAATAACATATTTTTTGATAAAAATAAATAGGGAATGTTAAAAAAGTCCAGAACGCAAAAAGAAACTAAAACAGCGAAAATAAGCGGTAAAAATCTGCATTTCATTTAAATTGATTTCTTTTTGCTATAAACAAACTTCGCCACTCGCTGTATCGCATACAGCTTCGGGTAACCAAAAAGCAAGGCTATGCCTTGCTTCTGCTCAGTTTGTTCATTCTGAATCTTTTTTACCTATCCCCAAACGGAGCTGTTTAAAAAGAAATTCTTTTTAAACAGCTCCGAAATTTTATAATCCCATTTCTTCTTTTGATTGTTTAAAACATTCTACAATATAAAGAATATCCTCCTCATCTAACGCCGCCGAAAGTTGTGTTCTTATTCTCGCCTTTCCCTTTGGAACAACAGGATACGAAAATGCGACAACATAAACACCCTTTTCGTTCATTCGTCTTGCCATTTCCACTGCTTTGTGTTCATCATAAAGCATTATAGGAATAATAGGTGTTCCACCGTCCATAACGTCAAGTCCGATTTCTTTTATCTTTTGTGCAAAGAGTCTTGTGTTGGAAAATAATTTCTCACGCATTGTGAGGTCAGTTTCTATTATTTCAAGTACCTTTAGAGAGCCTGCAGCAACAGCGGGTGCTAACGTATTTGAAAAAAGATACGGTCTTGAACGCTGACGAAGAAGATTTATAATTTCCTTTCTGCCCGACGTATATCCGCCTGACGCACCGCCAAGAGCCTTACCAAATGTTCCTGTTATAATATCTACTCTACCACTGACACCGCAGTGTTCGGGCGTTCCTCTGCCCGTTGCGCCCATAAATCCTACTGCATGGCTATCATCAACCATAACAAGTGCATCATACTCATCTGCAAGGTCGCAGATACTCTTAAGGTCTGCAACAACTCCGTCCATAGAAAACACACCGTCTGTTGCAATAAGTTTTATACGACAATCCTTTGCCTCCTCGAGCTTTGCTTTTAAATCCTCCATATTATTGTTCTTGTATCTGAATCTCTTTGCTTTGCAGAGTCTGATACCGTCAATAATACTTGCATGGTTAAGCTCATCACTTATAATGGCATCTTCCTCGCCAAGAAGCGTTTCGAAAAGACCGCCATTTGCATCAAAGCACGATGAATACAAAATTGTATCTTCTGTACCCAAAAATTTGCTTAGTTTTTCTTCTAAATTTTTATGAAGACTTTGTGTGCCACAGATAAAACGTACAGATGAAAGTCCGTAGCCATACTCATCATAGCTTTTCCTTGCCGCGTCTATTATCTCTTTATTATTTGCAAGACCAAGGTAGTTATTTGCACACATATTGATGACTTTTTTACCATCATTAAGTGTTACCTTTGCTCCCTGAGGTGAGGTTATTATTTTTTCGTTTTTGGTTAGTCCCTCTTTTTCTATTATATCACAAGTTTCTTTAAAATATCTTAGTGCTGATTTCATAATTACATTCCTTTCCTTAATTTAATGATGTCCAATCGAGAATAACCTTGCCGCTTTTGCCACTGTTCATAGCCTCAAAGCCTTTTTCGTAATCGGTTATATTCAATCTGTGTGTTATTATGTTTGATATATCAAGTCCGCCCTGCAACATTGCCGACATTTTGTACCAGGTTTCGTGCATTTGGCGTCCATATATACCCTTTATGATAAGTCCGTTGAATATGATTTTCGACCAGTCCACCTTGCTGTCGCTCTTTAAAAGTCCAAGCAATGCAATTCTGCCACCATGAATCATATGGTCTACCATTGTATTAAGTGCAATTTCACTGCCCGACATTTCGAGACCTACGTCAAAGCCCTCTTTAACAGACAATTCCTCCATTATATCTGAAAGATTTTGCTTTGCAGTATTTACCGTATGTTGTATTCCAAGCTTTTTGGCAAGCTCTAATCTTTCGTCGTTAATATCGGTAATGACAACACGTCTTGCACCCACGTGCTTACATACCGCAGCTGCCATAATACCGATTGGGCCTGCACCCGTGATAAGTACGTCCTCGCCCGTGAGTTCAAACGAGAGTGCAGTGTGTACCGCGTTCCCGAACGGGTCGAAAATAGCGTACATTTCCTCGCTTATATCCTTTTCACATCTTCGTACATTCTCCTGTGGTATTACAAGATACTGTGCAAATGCACCATCACGGTTTACTCCAACACCAATAGTTTCTCTGCACAAATGACCGTTACCTGCAAGGCAGTTTCTGCACCTTCCACAGACTATGTGTCCCTCACCTGATACTATTTCGCCAATTTCCCAATTTCTAACGTTTTCGCCGACCTCAACAATTTCGCCAACATACTCATGACCGATAACGCGAGGTGTTTGTATAGTCTTTTGCGACCATTCGTCCCAATTATAAATATGTAAATCTGTACCGCATATTGCAGTCTTATGTATCTTTATTTTTACGTCATTACTGCCTGTTTCAGGCTCGGGGACGTCCTCAAACCATAGTCCCTTTTGGGCATATTTTTTTACTAATGCTTTCATATTAACTTTCCTTTCATTTACATGTTTGATGATTTTTCGAGAAGAGCAATAAATTTTTCCAGCATACCAGAAATTTTGCGGTCTTCGTTTAATATATAGCCTATTATATAAAATTCCTTGCTTTTAAGAGGTATGCTTACTATGTCCTTTCTGTTCAGTGCAGAGGGCATTATTCCCGTACCGATAGTATACGAATCAGTAAGCAGGAGTACATTCATAAGAGTTGCGCGGTCGCTGATTTCGATATGCTTCGAAACATACGGTACATTCATTATCTCCTCAGTAAAAAATGAACTGTTATGCTCGCCCTGTTCGTATGAAACATAAGGGAAATCCTTTAAGTCCGCATTATTAAGCACCTCAACACTTGCAAGGGGATGAGTCTTTCTCATAAAAACATGTGGTTTTGCATGCAAAAACGGAGTAAAAAGCAAACCTTTTTTGCCAAGGTAACGTTTCATAATATCGTAATCACTGTCTTTTATGGCAAGAATGCCAATATCACTGTACGCAGTTTCAACCTCGCGTATAACGTCATACGTCTGTATTTCTCTAAGAGCAAATTTATATTCATCAATGTCAGTCATTTTACCGAGCATTTTCCCGAAAATATCTGCTATAAAGTCATAATGTTGTGTTACAATATATAGCTTTTGCTGAACTTTGTTGCTGCTGTATCTTTCCGATACAAAGTCGCTGTTTTCGCATATCTGTGTTGCATATTTTACAAACTCTGAGCCATCATCTGTCAAACGGATACCGTTTCCGCTGCGTTCAAATATTTGTATTTTCAGCTCCTGCTCCAACGACTTAATGCTCATAGAAAGTGATGACTGCGCAATAAAAAGTTGCTTTGCAGCCTTATTGAATGAGCCTGTTTTTGCTATTTCGAGCACATACTTGCACTGTTGTATTGTCATATGTTTTACTCCCCTCCACTTTTATCACACTTTTATTATACTCTGTTTTCCTCTTTTTAGCAAATATATAAATTCTATTGTATATGTTCAAAAATATCTATATCCTGAAAAAAAGAAAATCTGCAAAATTGCAGATTTTCTTTTTTATAGCCTCAAATCATTTATAAGCATACCGCTATAACGCTCAACGTTAAATCTCTTTGCAAACATTTCGCACTTGCACATAAATAGGTAGTATACATTCTTTTTACAAAATCTCAGTGTTTCAAAATTACCTTGTCCCTTTGCAATAACAACATCGGCACTCTCTATTTTAGCCTTTGATGTTTCGCTAATCATATCAAGGCACGTTCCTGCAATTTGTGTACCATTATCGAATACAGGAACAATGTCTGTAAGACCAACCTGCTTTGCGTCGGTCATTGTTGCGTCGTTTAACACATCGGCGCCTCTTACCACAACCTCGACCTTTAAATGCGGATATTCTTTTATTATATACTCAATAAAAATCTTATCTGTTACAATTTCTCCGCAATTATCTGTGATGAATACAAGGTTTTTTGCGTCTTTGAGGTCATTTTTAAGGTTTTTTATTTCCTCCTGATTAACATAAATATCCTCTGCGGAGTTTATATGCTCAAACAGCTTTTTCTCATCGACGTTTTCTACTGCACCAAAGTCAATATAATTACCCATCATTGAATACTTCAGTGCACTTTGAATATGGTCGTTACCTGCGTCGATTTTACTTTTTATCTCATTCTCCACCAAGAGCATAATATTGTTAAAGTGGTGTTTAATATCTCTATAATCCTCTACTTTTCCCCACATTTTCTTTTGCAGAGTGTTAATTTTTGCAACAAGAGTGGGCGCACTGTCGGTTAAATCTGCCTCAGAAATAATTTTTAAAACAGACCGTATGTAGCCAAGTTTTTCTTCTTCACTGCAATCCTCAGGATAAGCAGTAGCATATTTATTTATAAGGCAAAAGACACAGTCCTTGCAAAGTCGTATATTTTCCATACAAATTCTTCTTTCCTCGTAAACTTCACTATTGAAGATAACTTTACTTTACCGTCAGGGCAAACTCAATTAATTTCAGGCTTTACTTCTTCCGTGCGCTTTACATTGTTTTTTACAAGTACAAGGCTAAGTAGCAATGCAACAACATACAGTGCAACAGTTACATAAAGTACCGTCTGATACCCAACGGGGTTTACCATATTACCCGCCACTTCTATTTCTTTACCAAATCGGTTTACAATCCAGGTTGCTAACTGATTTCCGCTTAGTCCTGCAAATGCCCATGCTGACAGTGTTATACCATGAATTGCACTTATATTGCTCATTCCGTAATGGTCGGAAAGAAGCGTAGGCACATTCGAAAATCCGCCGCCATAACCTGCATTCACAAACATAATAAGAACAAGAACTAACGCGGTTAACACAATATTACCTGCACCATTTTTGATACCACTTGTTAAAATAACAACTGAAGTAAGAATTATAGAAATTATAAAGATAATTTTATAGATAGTATTTCTGTCCTTTAGTTTATCTCCCCAAGCAGAAAAACCAAGACGTCCCGCCGCATTAAAAACAGCGGAAATGGTAGAAATAATACCAACATAGCTTGCCAGACCAATACATTTTACAATCATTTTTTCCTGAGATAACAATGCAAGGCCACAAGTGATATTTATATAGAACATCAACCATATTCCTATGTAATTGCCGATAGGCTTTGTTTTTAACACACTCACAATACTGTTTTTCTTTTCCTCGCCTTGTGGCTCGTGCCAGCCCTCAGGCTTCTTTAGCAGAAGATGTCCAACAAACATCATTACGAAATAGACCGCCGCTAAAATCCAGAACATTTTATATATACCACTCTCACCCATTGTGTGAAGCATAGATTGCATAATAGGACTTGCAATAGCCTTTGCTGCACCAAATCCCGCAACCGCAAGACCCGTTGCCAATCCCTTTTTATCCGAAAACCAGAGCATTAGTGTTTTAACAGGAGAAAGATAGCCTGTACCAAGACCTATACCCATAATAACACCATAGCAAAGATAAATACCTACCAAGGCTACTACACTTCCCTGATGCATTCCTCCATAGTAAATAAATCCGCCCGTACCTGCCATACCCGCCGCAAAGCAAATTGCAGCAATCAAAGATGACTTATGAATATCCTTTTCTACAATGTTCCCTAAAAATGCCGCCGACATTCCAAGAAAGAATATTGCCAAACTGAATGCCCATTCTGTTGCACCTTTTGTGAATCCTATGTAGTCCGCAATTTCCTGACTAAAAATAGACCAGCAATATACTGTACCAATACTGCAATGCAGAAGAAGTGCAGGGATTGCTGCTCTAAACCACTTATTCTCACGCCAACCACTTGTTGTTTTTTTGCTCATGTTTATTATGACCTCTTTTCAGTAGATAAATTTTACTCACAAAAGCTAATCAGATTGCCGATTAAGCACTATTCGAGTTTTTCACAAAGAACATTATAACACACATTTTTTTGTTTTTCAAGTACTTTACATAATAAAGGTTTCCTATAAAGTTAATTTGTTGAAATAGTCTTTATTAGTCGATTTTTGTATTTTTAAGATATGTATATTAACAAATTGTGTTACTATTCATATTTTTATTTTACTTTTTAGTTACAGATATTTTACTATCCAACTTATCCACGTTTTTATCCACGGTACAAATAATATATTTTTTCCTTTTTATGCCATTTTCTTAAACTTATCCACGCCCGTGTGAATAAGTTTCTTTTTTATCTTTTAGTAAATTTTGTATTTTCAAAATTTACTAAATTACAAAAAAGTCTACTTATGAAAGTGAGCTGTGCGAACGACAATTACAATATTGACCTTTTTATAGTGGGACAAAGAGTCATATTTTAAATTTTTTTATAATAGATTATATATACATATAAAAGATAAACCAAAAACATTTTTGGAGTAATTTATGAAGGGAGTAAATTAAGATGTACGTTGCAGCACAACAAAACACATACAGAGGAATACTTGCTTTTATGCCTTCCTCTTTGCGTAAATATATGTACCGCATTAATTTTGAAGAAGCCTACGAAATACGTATGAGCATTGGCAAACCGCTTATGCTCTATTACAGTGATGGTACATATTATCTTAACTCAACGGGGTTTTTGACTAAAAGTCTTAATGGGGCAATTAAGGTTACACGTGCACACATAGACGAGGCAATAGAAATTGCAACAAAGTCTTCGATGTATGCAAAGCAAGAAAGCATTGCCAAAGGATTTATAACAATAGACGGCGGACACAGAATAGGTGTTTGCGGAAGCGGTGTTATAAAAGAGGACAAGGTTACATTTATTAAGGATATTTCTACCCTGAACTACCGTCTTGCATGCGAAGTAAGAGGATGTGCGGACAAGCTGATTAATAAAATATATACTGATAACGATATAAAAAACACGCTCATTATTGCACCACCGGGCGCAGGTAAAACTACGCTTCTTCGCGATGCAATAAGACAAGTTTCAAACAAGGGTTTAAGAGTAAGCGTTGTAGATGAGCGCGACGAAATTGCATCGTTAAGCGAAGGGCGCTCTCATTTTGATTTAGGGTTAAATACTGATATTCTTTCGTCAATCTCTAAGGATAAAGGTATGATGATGGTTTTGCGGTCTATGTCGCCGCAGGTGATTGCAACTGACGAAATAGGCACACTTGGGGACATAAAAGCAATTGAGAACATTATAAACTGCGGTGTGAGAATTATTACCACCATACACGCCTTTAATATAAATGACATCAAAAGACGTGATGACCTTGCCTCTTTAACAGGCTTTTTCAATGTTTTTGCGGTTCTTTCGCGTGATTTTAAAACCTCAGAATTTAAAATGGAAATATGTGAAAACGACACTGTTTTTAATATAAAGGGACACTAAATATTATGTTGAAATTTATTTTTGCCATTGCAGCGCTTTTTATTTGTAGCGCTTTGGGATTTTTAAAAAGTTTTAAATTAAGAAGTCGGCTCAAAAGCCTTATGGAATTTAAGAATGCACTGAGAGTTTTTCAGAGCTGCATTCGCTTTACATATACCGATATGGAAAGGGCTTTTACTGAGGCTGACAAGCTATCCGATACTTCGGGAGTATTTAAGCTTGCAGCGGATAGCATAAAAACAATGGGTGCATCTAAAGCGTGGCAATATGCCATAAATAAAAGTGCAGCTTCTTTGTGTCTTAACAAAGAGGATATACACACTCTTTCTCTTTTGGGTACAAAACTTGGAATGACAGATGAGTGTGAACAGATAAAAACAATAGAGGGTGTTTTGAATATGCTCGATATACATATTGCCTCTGCGCGTTTTGATACGGAAAAGTATTGCAGGCTATACAGCAGCGGAGGGATTTTAACAGGAGCATTTTTATGTTTAATGTTGGTGTAGGAATATGAATGTAGATTTAATTTTTCAGATTGCAGGAGTGGGTATTGTGATTGCAGTATTAAATCAGCTTCTTTCACGTGCAGGGCGCGATGATATGGCGCTTATGACCACTATTGCAGGTCTTATAGCCGTGCTTTTAATTGTAATACAGGAAATAAGCACGTTATTTGAAACGGTAAAGAATATTTTTAATTTATAGCTATGGATATTTTTAAGGTTATAGGAATTGCACTTATAGGCGGTTTACTGTCCCTGTTTTTGAGAGAGTACCGAAAAGAATTTGCAATAGGTGTTTCGCTTGTGTGTGCAATTATAATAATGTCATACACTGCTGAGGCAGTAATTTCAGTGGTTAATTCAATATTTTCAATAACCGAAAAAAGCGGTGTGGACAAGAAGTATTTTGAAATTATAATAAAGGTTGTGGGTGTATCTTACATAACTCAATACGGTGGTGAACTATTACGTGATTGCGGAGAGCAGGCCATTGCTCAAAAGGTATTTTTAGCAGGAAAAATATTTATACTGTTTATGACAATGCCCGTTATAGAGGGATTTCTGGAGGTATGCATTGAAACGATTAATTATATTTAGTTTAGTTTTTCTCATGCTCTGCGCCACTGCCTTTGGCGCCGAAATTCCATATATTGAGGGTGAGGAGCTTTTTAATGATACAGTTTCTTCGATAAGCCATGGTGATTTTACTCTTAATCCCATAAAGCTATTGGAGCTATTATTTTTTAATCTTACAGATGAATTGAAAAACGAAGCGCATTTTATTCTTACAATGATAATAATTGCCATTATCAGCTCAGTTACAAGTGTAATTTCTACCTCGCTTGGCGAAAAAACAAGCGCAGAGGCGGCATTCTTTACTGTTTATGCTCTTATGAGCGGTATTTCTCTAAAATGCTTTTCGATTGCACTTGAATATACGGTTGATGTAACTAATATGATGTGTACTTTTATTACCAAGCTATCCCCTGCAATAATGGTTACACTTGCAATCAGCGGAAAGCCTGCGAGTGCCGCATCTTTTGAGCCTATTCTCTCGGGAACGGTATACGTAATTTCTATTATTATAGAAAAAGCACTTGTACCCCTGATTGTATTCAGCGCCATTTTAAGTGTTGTATCAAATATGAGCTCAGGTGTGAAATTAGTCGGTTTTTCGAAAGTAATAAACTCTGTTTCTAAATGGCTTTTGGCAGCTATTATAACTGTATTTACGGGAGTTAACACAATTTACGGTCTTAATGCCCCCGCTCTTGACGCAATGAGCGCAAAATCCATAAAGTTTACAATAGGAACGCTTGTGCCCGTGGTGGGCGGCTTTTTGTCAGATACATTGGAAACAATTATGGGCGGAGCAAAAATAATGAAAAATGCCACAGGCACTGCAGGTATTATTGCCATTGTGGGCATATGTGCCATTCCCATAATAAAAATAGGAATAATACAGTTTATGCTAAGGCTTGTTGCCGCAGTGTGCGAGCCTATCACAGACGCAAAAATAAGCTCAATGCTCTGGGAAATGAGTAAGTCTGTTACTACTCTTTTTGCTATTGTAATTATGGTGGCAGTGTTATTTACCATAAACATCTCAATGATAATTGGTTTCAGTATGTAGGAGGGTAAAATGAAAAGTTACATAATCACCATCATTGGTGCAACGCTGCTTTCATCTGTGGGCGTTATGCTTACACCCGAAAATATGCGTAAATATGTGAGTATAATAACGGGGTTTATAATCATAAGCGCTATTGTTGCACCTTTATCTGCACTTACAGACATTAACATATTCTCAGGGTTGGATGATATAAATGAAAATACACAAAATTATGAGAATATTTATTCTTCCTCTGTTTCCAATGCAATATCTGCAAGAATTGAAGAAGATATAAAAGAAAGATTAAAAGATGAGTTTAACTATACAGGCGATGTGTCTGTGAGGCTTTTAACGGAGAATGGGGATATAAAAAGCATATCTGAGATTATATTACATTCTCACGCGTCAGACGATAAAATAATACCAAGACTTATGGAGGTATACAATGTGAATGAGGTAGTTTTAAATGGAAAAAGATATATTAAAAAAAATAGTCAAAAACAAGAATAATCGTATTTTAATTTTAATAGTTATAATAGGACTTATCTTTATTTCTTTTATTGGCGGTAAAACAAAGGACAATGCTACAACTACAAATTCTGCGTCTGTATCGGCAAGCGAGGAGGAACGGTTAAAGGAAATTCTTGAGGATATAGACGGTGCAGGCAAGGTAAGTGTGATGATAACATACTACGGGACAAACGAGAAAAACATAGCCTACGAAAAACGAAAAAACACAACATTAGTTGGAGGAGGAAACGAGAGCTACGACGAAAAAGCAGTTATGAACGATGGTGAACCTATGGTAATAAACGAGGTGTATCCAAAGGTTAAGGGTGTGATTGTAACTGCCGAGGGTGCTCATAATGCTGCAATAGAGGAAAAGCTTACACGTGCGGTTATGGCGGCTCTTGATGTGGAGGCACACAAAATATGTATTTACAAAAAAGGAGGTAATTAATTTGATTTTGAAAAAGAAGGAGATAGTGGCGGCATCGTTGGTGCTATTGATTGGAATTGCAGGGTATCTTAACTGGTCGTATCAGGACTCTATTCAGGTCAGTGATGGCGAAAGCTACATAGAAACGGGTAAAAAGCTTGGTGAGGCACAGTTTGTTTCAACTGTAGAGGACAACGTTGAGGAAGATACATCTGCATCATCGCAGGAAGAAGAAACTGATGCTGCTGATGATGAGAAAGAAACTTCAACTGTAGAAAGTGTTGAGGATACTGACGGCGGATATTTTGAACGCGCACGCCTCGATCGTGAGAGCGCACGTTCAAAGTCTATGGAAATCCTTAATGCAACCGCCGCCAATACAAACTTTGACGAAGAAATAAGAAAAAAGGCAGGTGATAAAATTATTAATATTTCTTCGGAGATAGAGGCAGAAAACGAAATCGAAAGTATAGCACAATCAAAAGGCTATAGCGAAATATGTGTTTATGTGAGCGACGACAGTGCCAGAATAACCGTCAAAAAAGAGGGTTTTTGCGCTGATGACGTGGTAAAACTTACCGAAATCGCAACAGATACATTAAATTTATCTGCAAATTCTATAAAAATAGTTGAAGTTAAGTAAATTTTCTGTTATAATATATTTATGACGAAAAAATAACGTAGGTTCGCATACGTTGTCATTACAAAATTTGCGAACAGAAAGGCTATGGTAAATACAATGGAAGAAATTACAAAAAACGAAGAAATTGTTGAAAATATCGTTGAAGAAGCAACTCCCGACCTCAATATACAAACTGATAGCGAGGAGGGCGACGTTGGAAATGTAAAAATTTCTATTGACGTTGTAGCAACAATTTCGAGCATTGCAGCATCTCAGGTAAACGGAGTTGCAGGAATGTACTCATCTTTTGCAGGCTCTGTTGCCGAAAAACTTGTTGCCAAAAAAAATCCCTCTAAAGGCGTAAAAGTTGAAATGGGCGAAGGCTGCGTAAAAATTGATATTTATATCGTGGTGGATTATGGTGTAAGAATTCCTGAGCTTGCGTGGGAAATACAAGAAAGCGTTAAAAACAATGTTGAAACAATGACTGGTCTTAATGTTGAAAAAGTCAATATCCATATCGAAGGGGTTAGTTTCGAAAAGGCAGATGAAATAGAATCTCAAATTCAAGAGTAAAAAACTCAATGCAAAAATGACATTATTGCTTTTTGTAATAATGTCATTTTATTTTTATATAACCGTATTGACATATTGCTGTTTTATGTTAAAATATTTATAGAAGGATTTAATACTTTAAGAGGGAAAATATATGAGAGAGCTTACAATAAACAAAAATGATGCAGGTCAAAGACTAGATAAATTTCTTACAAAGTATATGCCATCACTGCCATCATCAATGCTCTATAAAAGTCTCAGAAAAAAATGCGTGCGTGTTAATAACAAGCACAAAACAGACGGAGCGTATATTTTAAAAGAGGGCGACGTGCTTCGCCTTTATATGAATGACGATTTTTTTCAAAAGCCCCAAATAAGTGAGGCTTTTATTTCGTCGCTTCCCTCCCCTGATATTGTATACGAAGACGAAAACATTATTATTGCCGACAAAGGTGCAGGTCTTGTTGTTCATTCAGACGAAAGCAGCACAGACGATACTCTTATAAACCGCATACAAAATTATCTTATACAAAAAGGTGAATACTCGCCATCAGCAGAGCATTCCTTTGCACCGTCGTTATGCAACCGTCTTGATAAAAACACAAGCGGTCTTATCATCGCGGCAAAAAATGCACCCGCACTTCGTATTATTAATGAAAAAATCAGAAATCGCGAAATTAAAAAATACTATCTTTGCGCAGTGGAGGGTAATCCTCCCGAGAGCGCAACATTATCAGCATATCTCGAAAGAAATGATAAAAAAGTTACTGTAACGGACTTCCCTACCGAAAATTCAAAACCTATAAAAACCTTTTACCGCACACTTGAAAAACGAAACGGTTACTCAATTCTTGAAATTGAGCTTCTTACAGGGCGTACACACCAGATACGCGCGCATATGGCATATGCAGGATATCCCCTGCTTGGCGATGTCAAGTACGGTGCAAAGCGCATAAAAAACTCATATCATCAACTTCATAGCTATAAATTGAAGTTTGATTTTGAAACCGATGCAGACTTTTTAGAGTACCTTAGTGGAAAAGAATTTGTATCCGAAAAAAATGTAGATTTTCATATGTAAATTTTTTATCAATACACTGCTAAATCGTTGACATTTTAGAAGATTTAATATATAATTACTATATATTAAACTACTTTTTTACTTGTGGGTGAAGAATATGAAAATAAGCTATCTGATAAAGAGATTTATACCTTATTTTAAAGATTATAAGGGAATTTTAATACTTGACCTTATTTGTGCTTCGCTCACAACCGTATGTGACCTTATTTTCCCTGTAATAGTGAGGTATCTTACCAATATCGGTATAGAAAATCCAACCGCACTCACATTATCACTGATATTAAAAATCGGTGCTTTTTATCTTATTTTACGTATAATTGACTCTTGCGCTAACTTCTATATGGCATACAACGGACACGTTATGGGCGCAAATATCGAAACAGATATGCGCCGTGATTTGTTTGGTCATCTTCAAAAGCTCTCGTATTCGTTCTTTTCGAACAACAAAATCGGCACGCTTATGTCGAGATTAACAAGTGATTTGTTTGACGTTACAGAATTTGCACATCATTGTCCCGAGGAGTTTTTTATATGCGGACTTAAGATTATTGTTTCGTTTATTATTTTATGTAATGTAAATATAGCGCTTACACTTATTATATTTATATCTTTACCTCTGGTATTCTTCTTTGTAAAATTCTTTAACAAGCGCATGAAAGCCGCTTTTAAAAAGCAACGTGTAGAAATAGGCGAAGTAAATGCCAACGTTGAGGATTCACTGCTTGGCATACGTGTTGTAAAATCGTTTGCAAACGAGGATATCGAAAACAGAAAATTTGAAGAAGGCAACAAAAAATTCTTCACATCAAAGCGCGAGGGCTACTTATATATGGGTGGTTTTCAGACCTCAAACAGATTTCTTGAAGGTTTTATGTATCTTGTTGCAATTATCGCGTGTAGCTTGTTTATGAAAAGGGAACTAATAAATGCCGCTGATATGACTGCATATCTTTTATATGTCGGCTCACTGTTTGCATCGGTCAGGACAATTCTGCAGTTTACGGAGCAGTTTCAACGCGGAATTACGGGTATAGAACGATTTATGGAAATAATGGATACCGAACCCGAAATAATACAAAAAGACGATGCCTACGATATAGAAAACGTATCGGGCAATATAAAATTCGAAAATGTTAGCTTTCATTACGATGATGATAACACAAATGTTCTATCACATATAAATATAGATATTAAACCAGGCGAAAGTGTTGCGCTTGTAGGACCGTCGGGCAGCGGCAAAACTACACTATGCAATCTTATTCCAAGATTTTATAATGTGAGCGAGGGAAGAATTTTAATTGATGGGCACGATATTTGCGATATTACACTTCATTCTCTGCGCAATAATATAGGAATGGTGCAACAGGATGTATACCTCTTTTCAGGTACTGTTTACGAGAACATTGTATACGGTCTGCCAACTGCCACAAGAGAAATGGTAGTTGAGGCGGCAAAGCTTGCAGGCGCACACGAATTTATAAGCGCTCTCCCCAACGGATATGATACATACGTGGGTGAGCGCGGGGTTAGGCTTTCGGGCGGTCAGAAGCAGAGAATATCAAGAGCAACAGTGTTTTTAAAAAATCCGCCTGTTCTTATACTTGATGAGGCAACCTCTGCTCTTGATAACGAAAGCGAACGACTTGTCCAGCAATCACTTGAACGTTTAGCACACGGAAGAACAGTGTTTACAATAGCACACAGACTTACAACTATAAAAAATGCTTCTTTAATACTTGTATTAACCGAAAACGGAATTGAGGAGCAGGGCACTCACGAAGAACTTATGGCTCAAAAGGGCCTATACTATAATATGTACAGTATGTACACAAATATATAAAAAAGGGAGCAGGTGATTATATGCAGTTTTTTGATGTATTCAGTAAATATATTCAGATTATAAGAATAAACGACCTTATTGATATTGTGGTTGTTTCGTTGCTTATATATTATCTTATAAATCTTATAAGAGAAACAAGAGCAATGCAGCTTTTTAAGGGATTGTTGTTTATTGTTGCAGTGTTTTTAATCAGCTCTATTTTAAAACTTACCGCACTTAACTACATACTTGCAAGCACGATACAGATAGGTTTGTTTGCACTTGTGGTTATTTTCCAGCCAGAGCTTAGAAATATGCTCGAACGTCTTGGACGTTTTAATGTACTTTCCAACATAATATCCTCAAGTGATGACGAAAAGATAAAGCAGACAGAAACTGCAATAAACGCTGTTGCATCAGCGGCAGGTAATATGTCAAGAACAAAAACAGGCGCGCTTATGGTATTAGAGCGAGAAACAAAGCTTGGCGAATATCTTTCAACGGGTACACTACTTAATGCTGATATATCCGACCGATTGCTTATAAATATATTTGTACACAACACACCGCTTCACGACGGTGCGGTAATAATACGCGGCGATAAAATAATAACTGCCGCCTGCGTGTTACCGCTTAGTGCAAACACAAATATCTCACCCGACCTTGGTACAAGACACCGTGCCGCTTTAGGACTTAGCGAAACCACCGATTCGGTTGTGGTAGTTGTTTCCGAAGAAACGGGTAAAATCTCAATTGCAATGAACGGAACACTCACAAGAAACTTAACACAAGAGGGATTAGTGAGAGTTTTAAGCAGAGTTATGATAAAGAATTCAAACTCATCAGATGCATCACTTTCGAAATTAAAATTCTGGAACTCATCAAATGAGGAGGGAAAGGAGAAGAAATGAGCAAGGATAATAATACAAAACGATTTCACACAGGCAAAGTAACAACTCTTATATTTTCTGTTATTATTGCCATTGCGGTATGGCTTGTGGCAGTGTATGTAGATGACCCGAGCATAACAGTTACTGCAAAAAATGTTTCTGTAAGGTTTTTAAACGAGGACGTTTTAGCACAAAAAGGGCTTATAATAAAAGAGAAGGAAGATATTCCACGGTATAACCTGCGTATAAGTGGCAGACGAAGTGATTTGGTTGAATATATGCACCGAATAACTATCGACGTAGACGTTTCGGATATTTCGGCTGCAGGCGCATATAAGATTAACGCAAATGTAAATATGCCGAATTTATATATTACCCTTGAAAAAGGTGTAAATTCACCGATACCAATAGAAGTTTCCGATCTTAGCCAGAAAACCATCAAGCTATATACAAAGCAAGTGGGTACAAACAAAGAATACATTGTAAAATCAGAGCCGAAAAATCCCGAAATAACAATTATGGGCGCAAAAGAGGAAATTGATTCTATAATATATGCAATGACCGACGTTAATATAGCAGATATGACTCACGATTGCGATGTTTTAGGAAGCATATACTACTGTAATTCAAATAATGACAAGGTTACCGATGTAACTTCTGTTTCTTCCGATGTTTCATCACCTACCATAAAGAACACATTATACAAAAAACGTACAGTTCCCGTTGTGGCAGTTTTGTCGGAGGAGTTAGCAGAGGATTATGTTATTGACAGCAAAAAGACATCTATATCCCCCGCACAGATAGAAATTGGTGTACCAGATGACGTCGAGATTAACTTTGTAAATGTTATAATAACAAACGATTCACAAGACACCGTTGAATACAGAGCCACAACAGATGTTGAGGGTGTTTATATACCATACAACAACTCAATTGTCGATGTTAAGGCGGTATTGGTAAAAAGCGTTTCTAAGATGGTAAATATAGAAGTAAAGGCAATTAATGTACCGTCAGGAATGAATGCTCAGTTTGAGAGCGCACAGACAATTAATGTAGTTTGTGCCGAAGACATATCGGAATCCGACATTAGTGCAACAGTAGACTTAAAAGACGCTGCAGGAGGAAATAGCAGTGTAAAAATAACATTAGAGGGAAATGACATTTTCTCGTATGAGGACAAGTACATTGATGTATTGCTTCAGTAGATATCAAAAAAGAGCCGCTTATGCGGCTCTTTTTAATTAATCGTTATATTCTTTGTTCCAAGAATATAGCTTTCTTATTTGAGCACCAACTTCTTCTAATTGATGTTGTGATTTTAGTGCTCTTGTTGCGTTAAAGTGTGCTCTGCCATTCTTGTTCTCGGCAATCCACTTTGTCGCAAATGTACCGTCTTGAATTTCTTCAAGAACTTTCTTCATTTCTTTCTTTGTTTCTTCTGTTATTAGTCTCTTACCTGTTTCGTAATCACCAAATTCAGCTGTGTCTGAAATTGTGTATCTCATTCTTGAGAAGCCGCCCTGATAAATCATATCAACAATAAGCTTCATTTCGTGGATACATTCGAAATATGCGTTTCTTGGGTCGTAGCCTGCTTCTACAAGTGTTTCGAAACCAGCTTGCATCAGGGCTGTTACACCACCGCAAAGAACTGCCTGCTCACCAAACAGGTCTGTTTCTGTTTCGCATTGGAATGTTGTTTCCAGAACTGCTGCTCTTGCACCGCCGATACCTGCTGCATATGCAAGACCTGTATCAAGTGCTTTACCTGATGCATCCTGTGCAATAGCGATAAGACAAGGAACACCCTTACCCTCTTGATATTCGTATCTTACTGTGTGGCCGGGTCCCTTTGGAGCAACCATTATAACGTCAACATTTGATGGAGGAACAATTTGCTTGAAGTGGATGTTAAATCCGTGTGCAAATGCAAGTGTCTTACCCTCTGTTAAGTTTGGAGCGATGCTCTCTTTGTATATATCAGCTTGTCTTTCGTCTGGAACAAGTACCATAATAACGTCAGCCTGCTTTGTAGCCTCTGCTACTGATAGAACTGTCAAGCCTGCTTCCTTTGCTCTAACTGCTGATTTTGAACCCTCGTAAAGACCTACAACAACGTTAACTCCACTATCCTTTAAGTTAAGTGCATGTGCGTGTCCCTGGCTTCCGTAACCGATAATTGCAACGGTCTTTCCATTCTTTAAAAGACCAAGATTACAGTCGCTTTCGTAATAAATGTTTGCCATTTTTCATTACCTCTTTCTTTTTATATAATTTGTATAAGTAATTATTATAATAATTATTTATCTATCTTTAATACGTTTGAGCCTCTCTCCAATGCCGTCATACCTGTTCTTGAAATTTCTTCTATTCCGTACGGTTTAATCATTTCAAGAAATGCGCCTAGCTTCTGGTCGCCGCCTGTCATTTCGATGGTTATTGTTGTTTGGGATATATCAACTATCTTTGCTCTGAATACGTTGGTTATCTCCATAATTTCACCTCTTGTTTTTGCGGTGGTTTTTACCTTGCAAAGCAAAAGGCCTCTTTTTACCATCTCGGTATCCTTTAAGGTTTTAACCTTAATAACCTCAACAATTTTGGAAAGTTGTTTACTTACCTGTTCAACTATGTGTGAGTCGCCAAGAACTTCTATTGTAATACGAGATATGTTCTGGTCGACTGTTGTACCAACTGACAGTGAGTCAATGTTAAAGCCTCTGCGGCTGAACATTCCTACAACTCGCGAAAGTACACCTGCGTGGTTTTCTACAAGAACAGAAACTGTATATTTTTCCATATTATTCGCCCTCCTTTTTAGGAAGAAGATTTTCGTTAAGGGCATCGCCTGTCGGCTCGTATGGACTGACATTTACAACAAGCAGATATGAGCCTTTTGCACTCATCATTTGCTCTATTCCCTTTTCGATTTCGCTGTTCTCACTTATGTAGCTGTTTTCAATTCCGTAAGCCTCGGCAATCTTATTAAAGTCAGGGCTTCCGTCGAGATATACAGCCTGATAGTTTGAATTATACAAAAGATACTGATGCTCGTGTACCATTCCAAGACGGTTATTTTTGAATACAACCATCTTAACAGGAATATCCCACTGACACATTGTACCAAGCTCAGGCAAGTCCATCTGGAATGAGCCATCGCCCATTATTGCTACAACGCTCTTCTTTGCTATACTTGCCGCACCGATTGCCGCAGGAAGTCCATAGCCCATTGTACCAAAACCGCCTGAAGTAAGAAGTGAGCGCGGGTCTGTATAATTAAAGTAGTTTGCTGCCCATATCTGATTCTGACCAACCTCGGTTGAAACGTATATATCAGACTTTGTATGCTCTGCAAGCTTTTGCATAAAATACTTTGGATTTACTGTTCCGCAATCCTCAGTATTTATAGGTGATGGATAATCGTTTCTGATTTGGTTTACCTTATCAGTCCATTCTTCTGGAACACTGTAACTCTTTACAAGCGGCAAAAGCTGAGATATAACGTCTTTTATATCGCCTACTATAGGAATATCGGGTTGTACATTTTTACCGATTTCTGCAGGGTCAATATCAATATGAACTATGGTTTTGTTGTTTGCAAAACCGTTTGCGTGAGCAACACTTCGATCACCTAGTCTTGAACCCATTACTATAACAAGGTCTGCCTTATTAAGCACAAGGTTTGAACGCTTTGCACCGTGCGAGCCAATCATACCAAAGTAGTTTTTATCGTTTGACGGAATAGCACCTATTGCCATCATTGTTGAAACTACAGGAATATTTGTTTTCGCAACAAACTTTCTGAATTCTTCCACTGCATCGGAATGTACTATTCCGCCGCCTGCAAGTATAACAGGGCATTTCGCCTTTTTTATAGCCTCACTGACTTTTTTAACCTGTGTTTCGTTTGCCTTACCTATTGGCTTGTAGCCTCTTATGTTGATTTCTTCACATTCTTCGGGATAGTCAAACTCTGCTTTTAGAATATCCATCGGGAAGTCGATAAGCACAGGACCGGGACGTCCCGTTTTTGCTATGTAAAAAGCTTCGTTTACAACTCTTGGAATTTCTAAACCATCACTCACAAGATAGCTATGCTTTGTGATAGGAAGTGTTGCACCTGTTATGTCAACCTCCTGGAATGCATCTTTACCTATAAGTTTTGTTCCTACCTGGCCTGTTAGTGCAACCATAGGAATTGAATCCATATATGCAGTTGCAATACCTGTTATAAGGTTTGTTGCGCCAGGTCCTGAGGTTGCAGTACATACGCCAACCTCTTTTGTAACTCTCGAATAGCCTGATGCCATATGCGCAGCACCTTGCTCATTTCTTGTTAAAATATGCTTTATCGAAGAAAACGAGAGTTTATCTATGATGGGACAGTTTGCAGCTCCGGGATACCCGAAAACTATCTTTACCCCATTTTCCTCCATGGTTTTTACAACCATCTGAGCACCGGTCATTTTCAAAGAAAATTCCCCCTCTCTGTACAATAAAATGTTTTTTGTAAACGTTTAATTGTATTTGTTTACGTAGAAACCGCCACATAAGCAGTTTTTATATATCACATCAACGTATGGTTAAATGCACTAAAACGACACATTGTTTTGGTGTCGAAAAAAAACGTATAATATATTATTTTATCAGTGAATTTTGGTATTGTCAACACCTTTTAGCAAAAAACATACTTAATAATCGCATTTTTTGCAATAATTTATTTCCAGCCTATATATTTTGCTTCAAGGCGGTATATGGGCATACCCATTTTTGAAAAACGCTCCTCATACTCCGTCATTACATTACCCTCAAAACCCGAGTTATGTAAGTCAAGAGATATATTAGATAGCTTGTAATTTTCTTCACAAAATGAATTTAGTGAAAATTCAAACAAGGGTCTGTTATCTGTCTTGAAGAATATATAATCACCCTCGTTTAAAACATTTTTGTATTTATCCAAGAAGTTTTTATGTGTTAAACGGCGTTTTGCCTGTTTCTTCTTTTTCCACGGGTCGCTGAAATTAAGATATATTCTTTCAATTTCGCCCCTGACGAAAAACTCCTCTATTCTTTCGGCATCCATATCCATAAAAAGCACGTTAGTAAGCTCTGCCTCTGTTACTTTTTCCATTGCCATAACAATAACGTCTTCTACTTTTTCTATGCCTATGAAATTGATATTGGGGTACATTTTTGCCATTCCAAGAATAAAATTACCCTTTCCGCAACCGATTTCTATATGAATGGGGTTGTCGTTGCCAAAAACCGACGACCACTTACCCTTATTTTCTTCGGGATTTTTTATCCAGATATCACTACAACGCTCCATTCTTGCGCCGCAGTTCTTCTTTTTTCTCATTCTCATATGTGTTGTTTTCTCCGTATTTTACTTGATTTGTGCATAGACACTGTTTCTCAGTTCAAAATCTGTTTCGAATCTGCCACGTATAGCACTTGTTACCGTTTTTGAGCCACGAGAGCGTATTCCGCGTGCTGTCATACAACTATGCTCGCCCTCAATTACGACCATTACGTTCTCGGTATCGCACACTTTTTGCATAACATATGCAATATCCGAGCCAATGCGCTCCTGAAGCTGAAGTCTTTTTGCAACCATATCGCAAATACGCGCAATTTTTGAAAGACCTATAACCTTTCCGTTTGGAAGATATGCCACGTGGCATCTCATATTATACATAAGTGCCATATGGTGTTCGCAATGACTGAATACCTCTATATCCTTAACAACAACAAGGTCGCCCGACTCAACGTCTTCGAAGCATTTATCAAACATATCTGCAATCTCGTCGTTTGTATAACGCATACCCTCAAAAATTTCGTCGTACATTTTTGCAACACGTTCGGGAGTTTCTTTTAGACCCTCTCTTTCGGGGTCGTCGCCTAGTTCAGTTATGATGGTACGTATTGCTTCTTTTATTTTTTCGTGGTTAAATTGTTGCTTCATTTTTTAACCAATATCTCCTTTCGCTTAAACTCCTCTTTCATCGGGATTCCATACAAATTTATGAATCTGGAGCTGAAATATTACGTCTTTTAATATTCTTGAACGAACAATAGCATCAACAAGTGTGCTCATTTCTATTTCACCAAACACTGCACCCGTATACATTAGGGGCAGTTTGTTTGGTGAATACACACTTTTAAGCTTTGCTACAATATTTTCCATAACATTTATATCTTGGATGCTTCCTGCAACAAATTTTATTACGTCGTTTTTACTAAGAGCAGTAAAATTATTTATATCCATTTTATCCGCCATATCACTCGACGGGAGCTTGTAGTCTATTGTAACAAACACGTTTGGATTACCCGAATACTTTTGGGTATTTACAGTTCCGTTTGTTTCTATGTTCACTTCACAGCCCATATCGCATAGCTTTTGTATGAGTGTATCTATCCCATCTTGTATAAGAGGCTCGCCGCCTGTGAGTGTTACACGTTTCCATTCGGGATTTACTTTTTGTATAATCTCGTTAATGCTCATATCACTATATATACACTCCTCAGCCTCGCCAAAAAGTGCATATGTAGTGTCGCAGTACGAGCACCTTAAATTACAGCCTGCAAAACGTATAAATGTGGCAGTTTGTCCTGCTCTTTTGCCCTCACCCTCAATAGAGTCAAAAATTTCTACAACCTTCAAAAGCTATAACCTTCCCTTCAAAAGATTATTTATAATATATGGCTATGTTATTCTCGCTTTCCTGCACGTCTACTCTATAGCAATACGGTGATAGCTCATCGCAGATATACTTTGCCATGTTCTCTGCGGTGGGATTAAAGTCAACCACTTCGTTTATTACCTTGTGGTC
>JAZSFX010000039.1:0-2246 GCA_045532455.1 Clostridia bacterium | reverse complement strand
ATAATGTGAAAACCCTATGATAGAATTGTAGTTGCTTTATTGAAATTTTTACTAAAAGTATTTTAACACATTTATTAAAGAAAATAAACAAAAATTTTTAAAGAAAATGTTTGACAAATTTTTAAGGTTGTTATATACTATCAGCGTTGTTCAGGAATATGTGCGCGTAGCTCAGCTGGATAGAGTAACTGCCTACGAACCAGTAGATCGGGGGTTCGAGTCCCTTCGCGCACACCAAAGAGCAACGCTCTCAATTTTTTATCATCCGAAGAAGGAGGTGTCAAATCATGGCAAAATATTGCGAGATTTGTCAGAAAGGCGTTATGTCAGGCAACAAAGTTAGCCACTCAAACCGCCGCACAAGAACATACTGGGCACCTAATGTTCAGAAAGTAAGAGCTATTGTTGATGGCTCACCCAAGCAGATTTGCGTATGCACTCGTTGCCTTCGTTCAGGTAAGGTTACAAGAGCTCTGTAATTTATTTGCACAAAGTAAAAACCACTAGTTCTTCTAGTGGTTTTTTTCTACCTCAAATTATATTTTAAAACCTAAAGACAGTCTTGCGGTGAAGTAGTCAACACTTTGTAGACACAAAAAAAGAATAATTCAACATGCCTGTTCAATTCTGTATTGAACAGGCGTATTTCTTTTTAGTTTTCGCACAGGCTTTATATAGTTAAAGTAATACACAGCATCATCAATTACTTTGTTCAAATCATCACACTTCCAATATTGGAAGTGTGAACGCAAAACGTCTTTGAATCTGCCAAAGAATGATTCAATAACCGCATTATCTCTTGGGTTCCCAGCTCTTGACATACTTTGAATTGTGTTGTATGATTTAAGCAGGTTGCAATAACCTGCTGATGAGTACTGTACGCCCTGGTCGCTGTGTAAAAGGATAGGGGTTGCGGTACTCTTTGCTTTTTCAAGGATTCTTTTTGCGGGTTTCATTACAAGAAAATTATTAAAAACATCACTTAATTCGTAATCAAGTATTTCATTATTGAATAAGTCCAAATAGCAAGCAAGGTAATACCATTTACCTTTGAACTTTATGTACGTAACGTCTGTTACAATTTTTTGCATAGGTTTTTCTGCATAAAATTCTCTATTTAATACGTTAGCAAACCTATCATGTTCTGCTCCTTCGGTGTCAGGAATTTTTTGCCTTCGTACATATCCGCTAATACCTAATCTTTTCATTGATTTCCAAACAGTTATATCAGAAACCACCCAACCGTACATATTAAACAAAGTATCTGCTATCGTTCTGTATCCCTGCGAAGGATAATGTGAATGTATATCTGCTACATAATAATCCAATTCGTTGTGTTGTTGTTCATAACGATTTAAAGTTCCTTTTCGCTTCAGCCATTTGTAGTATCCTGAACGAGATACTTCATACACGTCACATAATTCCTTTACCGAGTGATGTTCGCATTCTCGTTCAATACAGGCATAAATTTGTTGTATTACTTTCTTTTTGCATCGCCCCTTTCTGGTTCTATGGATTTTTTTAACCGTATAATTTCTCCATCTTTTTTTAATAATTCCCGTTCTAACAAAGCAACTTTATACTCAAGTTGTTCCATCAGAGTTAGTTCTTTCTTTCTGTGGTATTTTGCAAGGGGATTGCCTGGCTTACGCTTATTGACAAGTGCAGCTTCTCCTCCTTCTAAATACTGTTTTGTCCATCTGTATATTTGAGCATTATATATCCCCGTCTCTCGTTCTAATGCAAGCAATGTTTCGCCTGCTAAATTTCTTTTTACTAACTCTAATTTTTCATCTTTGCTATGAGTTGTATTTGTTCCACCCTTTGGTCGTCCCATTAGATCATCTCCTTTTCTTTATTTTAACATAAAAATTGATGGTAGACACTTTTTTTGTGTCTACCATCATTATACTACTTCAATGGTTATCGCAATGATGTTCTCAGTTGTTGCCTGCGGAAGCGAAACAGACGCTGATGACGATGCAACAAAGGCACCTAAAGCAACAGCAACGGCAACTGCAACAGCAACAGTGGAACCCACACCTACCGAAGAACCCGGCAAGACAGTTACATTTGAAGGTATAACCTTTGTTGTACCCAAGGGACTTACAACAACCGAGGCTGAAGGCGGTATTCACGGCGTTGTACCCGAAGGCGGTGCTATCGGCGTATCCACAAACTATATGACCTTCCTTGCTGTAGGTATGCCTGCAACTGAAGCTGAAAAGAAAGCATATACCGAGGAT
>JAZSFX010000030.1:0-2207 GCA_045532455.1 Clostridia bacterium | reverse complement strand
TATGCTTGCTTTAGAAACTTTAGAATTGCTGAGTTTGATACTATCTCTGGTACTAGATTAAATCGTTTTATTTGTAGGTTGTAATCTGTATACCATGTCCTTACACAGTTGTTTACTATGTTACTCTTGACAAAAAGCCCCCGCCCTACGCTTACCAAATAAAACATCCCTACAAATTATAATTTGAATTACAAAAACAAAACAGCGGAGTCGTTAAAACTCCGCTATATCTTATATTATCTTTTTACAATGCTCGTTCAGGCAACAAATTTCACAATTTGCCTTTCGTGCAATACAAACTGCTCTGCCGTGAAGCACACATCTATGACAGAAATCGTTACTTTCCTCAGGTGGGAGGATTTTCTTAAGCTCCGTTTCAACCTTTTTAGGGTCCTTTGTATTTACAAGTCCCATTCTGTTTGTAAGTCGGATTAAATGGGTATCTGCCACAACTGCAGGTTTTTTATACACATCACCTACAATTAAATTTGCAGTTTTTCTTCCCACTCCCTGCAAAGATGTCAGGTCATCAATGTTATCCGGCACAATTCCACCGAATCTGTCTCTGACTCCCCTTGCCATTTCGATTATATCCCTTGCCTTGCCACGATAAAAGCCACAGGAATGAATTATATCTTCAATATCCTTAACATCGGCATTCACATAATCATCAAGTGTTCTGTATTTTTCGAAAAGTGCTGGTGTCACAAGATTAACTCTTGCATCGGTGCACTGTGCAGAAAGCCTTGTCGCCACAAGCAATTCGAAGGGGTTTCCTGCAGTAAGAGAACAAATTGCTTCGGGATACTCTTTTTTCAACCCTTCAACGAGAAGTTTTGCTCGTTCCTTTTTCGTCATAAATTACTCCGGATAATTCATATTCTTTGGCAAACCAAGAAGATAATCTGCCGAAACATTAAAATACTTACAAAGAGCCTTAATATCCTTTAAAGATGGTTCAGTTGTACCTGTTTCCATAAAAGAAATTTTTCTTTGTGTTACCCCAATAGCATTTGCCAAGTCCTTTTGTGTGATTGTGGGGATTTTCGCACATCTCAAATATTTTAGTCTATCACAAAATTCCATTTTAATCATCCTTAAACACACCGCCTTGTTTTGCGGCCTCCAATTAGCCTCAATATATTATCACAAAACTACTTTTATGAAAAGATGTAGAATAAAAATAACTATACAAAGTTTTTTGAATTATTTTAGTGAATATGTACAAAGTTTTTCGACTTTTTCCACATATTTGACAAAGAGGCAAATATTCAGGTTGTAATTTCCTGATTTAGCGTATATAATTAATGTATTAAATTATAAGGAATGATTTATATGAGCAAAGAAATAAACATCAGAGAAATTAAAGACAATTTCATAAAAATGATAAGTAACGATTGGGCATTATTGAGCGCGGGAACAATTGACGACTTCAACACCATGACAGTAAGCTGGGGTGGACTCGGTGAACTCTGGAATAAAGATGTATGCTTCGTTTTTGTAAGACCACAGAGATACACATTCGAATTTATGGAAAAGAATGAATATTTCTCACTTTCATTCTTTGGTGGTGAATACAAAAAAGAGCTTGGCATTTGCGGTAGCAAATCAGGTCGTGATATTGACAAAATGGCGGAAACAGGATTTACACCAATTGATATGAAAAATGCTGTGGGCTACGAACAGGCAAAGGTCAATGTTGTGCTTAAAAAACTTGCTTATCAGGATATGAAGCCTGACGGTTTCCTCGACGAAGCAATTATGGGCAATTACTCAAACAACGATTTCCACAGAGTATATGTCGGTGAAATTGTTAAGGTGATAGTGGAAGAATAAATATATTCAAATTATAATCTGAAATGCGACTTTACGGCATACCGTCGCACATGGACGATGAGTTCGAGTCTTATATTCTATTTAAAATTAGATAAAAAAAGAAAGCCTGATAATCTATCAGACTTTCTTTGGCGCAGAAGGAGAGACTCGAACTCTCGCACCGGTTTCCCGGCCTACGCCCTTAGCAGGGGCGCCTCGTCACCAACTTGAGTACTTCTGCAAGTGTAACGTGTTTACGTGTATTTAATTAAAAAGCGGGCTGTAAATTACTTACAACCCGCATCTGGCGGAGAGAGTGGGATTCGAACCCACGGTACGTTGCCGTACGACGGTTTTCAAGACCGTTCCGTTATAACCACTTCGGTATCTCT
>JAZSFX010000019.1:0-8761 GCA_045532455.1 Clostridia bacterium | reverse complement strand
GAGCGTTTCCTTGTCATCAATTATTTGTGCCGTGTTTTATACAAATTTGGCGGTAAAAGGCGATGAATACCCTCCCTATTGCAACAGACTATTTTTCATAGTCGTTTATATGTGTTAAACTTAATAGTTTGGTGATGTGTTCGCTGCACATATCACACATTGAAAAGTTGTTTTTTTTCGTCGTACACGCAACTATATGTCATATAAAACTCCAGCCACGTCGTGGGGAAGGCTTCCAAGAACTCCGTCTCTGTTTCTGTGGTGCGGTTGCCTTGCTTCAAAGTTCTATAAGCCTTGTTCAGCCTTGCGGTGTCAACGGGGAAGTATTGTGCTGTGGCTGTTGTAAGTAACGTGGTAAAGAGTAGTGCGGTGAAAAGTACTCGTTTCATAGCGATGGTTATTTAATGTAGTAGCTACTCGTTGAATAAATGAACGTACCTGTTTTCATCTAAAATAAATTTTTGTTCGATGGGGAAAAGGCACTCTTTCTCCGGTATTTGAGGCGGGGAAATTATAGCATTCTTTACCTCGACAATCGAGTATGCCCTCACTGTATCGTTGCTTATAAAAAGAAGGGTTGAAAACGAGTCGAAACTTGTGTTGTTGTCGCATTTTATTCTTAATATGTTTGACATCTTAAGGTTCTTGAACTCTTTTTCTTCTACATAATAGTAGGGATAAACTATAAAAATTTTGTCGAACACCCCATTGCAAAAATCATTAAAAGAGAACGGTTCTCCCGGTTGTTTTTTTTCAATAGGTATATCAATCATCGGTTCTTTTGCGTGTAGAAACCCGAAAACATCCAGTACAAAATAAATATCGTTTTTTGTAATTTCGTTACATCCTGTAAACAAAGTGGTGATAATGATAGTGAAAAAAAATGTTTTAAAGCCCGATTTGTAACGTTCCATTGTTTGCTGCATTTATTACGTTGTTTAAAAGTTCTTCCTCGCTCCAACCGTTTATAATTGCTCGGTTACCTAAATTGTATCCCACGGCGTTGTTGTGTAAATCCATCGCTTTGGCTTGTATATCATCGGATTCACTTTCGTGTGCATCTCCAAGTTCTCTTGCAAGCGGTGAGTTTAATCCTGCTGCCATTTGATTAAGGGCGCACCAATAGCAATGTCTTATTGCATCCCCGTATCCGTCGGATTTTCCATCGAAAGGTTTAACTGCTTTAATTGCTTTGCTCCTGTTTATAAGGAAACGTGTGGCAAGGTACGGGTGTCTTGTTGCAATTTTTTTTTCGCTTGGCGATATATTTAGATAGCCGTTTTTGTAATAGTCGTATCTTCTCTCAATAAAATTTTTTTCATCCTCCTTGGGTTCGTCGTAAATTCTTCCCATCAGGGCCTCCTCGATGAGGCTTGGCACTCTTTGCCCGTTTCTTGTAAAATTGCTCATAAAAAATTATTTTTTGATTTATGCAGCAAAAGTACAACGCAAATATAACCACGAGGTTGCTAAAAAGCTAATTTCTGCAACAAAAACCGCCGAACTTTTTTGCTCGGCGGTTAATTATCAATCGTTTGTGATTGTTTGAATCTTAATACTCCTCCTCGTCAAAGAGTTTTATTTGTCTTTTAACACGTTGATAATCAATGTTGGTGTTTTAATCTAATGCCTTTGAGAGATACAAATATGTCGGTAAAAAGCGATGAAAGACTATTCGTTGTATATGTAAACAAATCTTCTTTTGTCCATCATAAACTTCTGCTCAAACGGAAAAATATGTATATTTCTGTTGTTGGGGATTGTGAAATATGCATCTATGGCAGGAATCTCTGCATATGCTTTTACTATGTCTTTGTCAATAAAAAGGATTCTTACAAAAGTATCATCAAGTGTATAACTGCACTTTCCTCTTAGTCTATTCGACATTTTGTATGGCAGTGAATATATGACATCTTCGTCTTCGTAGGGCTGTATAATGTATATACTATCATATTTTTCTTCACAGTAATCGGCAAAAGAAAAAGGCTCTCCAATCATCTGCCTTTCAAGTTGAAGTTCAAGCATCGGTTCAGTAGGCGTACAACCTATGAATAAAAACGCTGTCAATATAGTTATTATAGCATTATTTAAGCATATATAGTTTCCCATTATTTGCTGCATTTATTACTTGATTTAAAAGTTCTTGTTCGCTCCAATTGTTTACAATTTAGAGATACAAACCTGGCTGTAAAAGGCAATAAAAGACTATTCGTTCAGGTAGTGTATTCTTCTTTTTGAGTATTTGTTACGAAAACTTTCCGGGTTTTCATCCATAATTCTGCGCTCTATCCAATTGCCTTTATCGTCGTACTTGTATTCTATTTTTATATTTGTCCAGTCGCAAGTGTCCCACGGAAGGTTCTCGCTTTTTTCTATGACATTTCCATTCTTATCTCTTTTTCTTTTGGTAATTGCGTAAATGTCACCGGTTACAGCCAAAAAACACTCAACGGTTTCTGTGACATCGCTGTTATATGTGTATCGATATTTGTATGGCGGAATTCCGTCGCAATGGTATTCAAATGCATCGGTGATACGGTTGTCTTTGTCGTATGATTTCTGCATCATATATTGCATTACCATATTGGTCGTGTCGGGATATATGTAGCCATAATCCCGGCGCAATGTTATATTTTTATTATTATCGAATTCAACGATGCTGTAAGATGTCTCCTTTTGGCTGTTGTCGTAGTAATGCAGGTCTATTCTGTTGGAGCCGTTGTAGTTGTATTTACAGGAACTAATTTCCTTTCCGTCCGAGTAAGAAATAGTCTTTACGAGATGTTGTTTACTGTTGTAGACAAACAAGGTTGAATCACACCCTTGTTCATCATCATAAACAATGGAGGATACCTTGCCTTTAAGGAAACTTGTTCCGTATAAGGTAACAGCTTTTGATGAACATGCCAAGGTTGTATCTATCTTCTTGTTACTGCAAGAAAATAAAATAAAAACAAAGATATAGAGCGGCGTGCAGGCAATGAAAGTTCTACTCATATTTTTATTATTTGAAACCAATATTTATCTTAATTCCTTGTTTCCCGTATTGTTTGAAGAAATCAAAAAGTTCATTTTTTTTAGACTTGGAGTTTTTTATTGTGTAATCTTGAACTTGTTCCTTGTATTCAAGAGTGTCACCGGGCAATAGACAACCCAAGGTGTCGTCTCCATTTCTGCCTCCGTGAATAGCAATTCCGCTACGTCCTGGGACCTTGTCTACATACCAGTCAAATCTAAGATTTACATCCTCTTCTCCCCTCTCTCTTCGTTGTTTATTAATCCTCTCTTCAAGTTCGGCTCTGGGAATAATATTATATGTTCCGTACATAATAGCTTTATCACTATTTGCTATCTTTGCGCTATCGTAATTAACATGTGGCTCTAAAAAATACCCCTTCATTGAGTCTATTTTCTCGCCTTGTTCATTGTATGCTGTTGCTGTAAAAGTGCTAACCGTGCTTTTCTTTCCATACCACTTTCTAGTTGCATTTACAACAACATTTGTTTTTGGTTTGTTGTTTTCATCCTCTTTCGGCTCATCATACATTTTTCCAAGCAAGGCCTCCTCGATAAGGCTTGGCACTCTTTGTCCGTTTCTTGTAAAATTGCTCATAAAAAATTATTTTTTGATTTATGCAGCAAAAGTACAACGCAAATATAACCACGAGGTTGCTAAAAAGCTAATTTATGCAAAGAAAATAGCCGAATTTTTGCTGTTTGGCTGTTAGTAGTCAATGGGGAAACTTTTTTTAGTCATTTGCTGTTCATCATATTGATGAAATCTTCAATAAAAAGCACCTTGTTATTGAAGTATTCAAAAGCGACGGACATAGTTTTCATTAAACAAGGGTATTTCTTTTTGTTGATATTATAAAGTTCCTTAAATTCTTGTTTTTGATTTTTGCCGTCTATTCTATTTGACCAATAGAATTGCCAGAATTGCATCTGGTGCCCTTTTTCTATCTGTGACAAGCAATGCATAAATACATCGTTCTTGTGTTGCATTGTGTAGTGTAGTAATTTTTGTAGGTGGTTCGGTGCATCGGAATCAAGCACTGCGCCGACTGATAATGCAATAAGCCTATTGCAATAGAGTGTGTCATTTATCGTTGTACAATTCTCCAACGCTTCGATATGTTCAAAAGCCTTATAATACATTGAAAGGTCATATCCTTCCCTTTCGCAATATTTGTATGTATCATAATACTCCTGCCATGAACTCGGAAACGCATTGAAAAACTCTCTCTGGCTATGTTGTGATTGCGGGTTCTGCAATAATTCATTGTAGGCCTTATTCAGCCTCGTAATGTCTATGATAAAACTCTGTGCCGAAACCGTTGCAAGCAATGCCGCAAGCAGAAATATTGTTGAAAACAGTCGCTTCATAATATTTGTTATTTATAGGAATTGTTGTTCAATGTGGTACATTTATTTTTATTCCATTTTTTCCGTAGTTATCAAAGAAATCAAAAAGTTCTTTTGTCTTTTTCTTGGAATTCCATACATTATAAGTTTCTGTCATCTCGTCGAAAGAATAGCTGTCTCCCGGTAAAAAACATCCTTTTGTATCCTTTCCATAGTTACCTGTATGAATGGCAATCCCACTACGGCCGGGCACGCTATCTACATACCATTTGTAGGTTAATTGAATACTTGGCTCACCTCTTTTCCTTCTTTCTGCGTTTATTCTATTTTCAAGTTCTGCCTTGGAAACTACATTGTATGTTCCGTACATAATAGCTTTTTTACTATTTGCTATCTTGGCGCTATCATAATTAACGTGTGGCTCTAAAAAGTAACCCTTCATTGAGTCAATCTTTTCGCCATCTTCATTGTATGCAGTTGCTATAAAAGTGCTAACCGTGCTATTCTTCCCATACCACTCTCTATTGGTATTTATTACAACATTTGTTTTTGGTTTGTTGTTTTCATCCTCCTTGGGTTCGTCGTAAATTTTTCCCATCAAGGCCTCCTCTATGAGGCTTGGCACTCTTTGCCCGTTTCTTGTAAAATTGCTCATAAAAAATTATTTTTTGATTTATGCAGCAAAAGTACAACGCAAATATAGCGACAAGGTTGTTAAAATACTAATTTATGCAACGAAAAAAATGAATATGTTTATAAAGTGTTATATTTGTAATTGTGTATTAAATAAGCTATGAAAAGATTATTGGTTATTTTAAGTGTGTTGAGCATATTTGCCTGCGGTGGCAACAAACAAGTTGATGTAGCAGGTTTCTCTCCCTCGCCGTTTGTGGGTTGTTGGGAGAGTGTAGCGGCGAATGATTCTATTCAAAACCTCTCGCTGCGCATAGGCGAGCGAGGCGATTCGCTGCTCGTGGCATTTTTTTGGGAGAGGCAGGAACCTTTTTATATGTCGGGCAACCCATTGAGCGATAGCAAGGGCAATGTCATACCGCAGGCTTGTATTCCTGTGCCAAAAAGTGGCAATAGGGCGGCAGGCAATATTGTGAATCAGTATTTCAGCGTGTTCCAAAATTATCCCCAAAACGAATATTATCCCATTGTTTTAGAATTGACAGCACTCGACACGCTCACGTTCAAGATAACCGGCAATGTGAATTATTGGCCCGACAGCGGGGTGCTTGTGCGTAAAAACAGCGAGAATTACTCTTTTTCAACCGAGGTGGTAGATTTGTATAAAGAAAATGCCTTTGTACCCGATGCCGATGTTTCGGCTGTAAATAAATTTGATATTGCGGGCATTACGCCCACCCCGTTTGTGGGCAAGTGGGCGTGGGAGAAAAACGGACCTTGGCAAGATTTTAATATAAGCATAGCTGCAAAGGGCGATTCGCTGTTGCTTGTAGCCGGTGGCGTGTTTTTGGGTGGCGCAAGGATACAAATGCCGGAGATTGGCAGCGATGGCAATTACCTGTCACAGGCTCGCTTGCTCGCTCCCGAACGCGGGAACAAAGCCACAGGATGTTTCTTCTTGGATGCCGATTGTGGGGTAACGTTGGAGCTTTTCAGCAATAATACCCTTTTATTCAGAACCGCAGAAAAACTTGGTTTCTGGCCCGATAGCGCAGTGATGGTGCGAACAAGTAGTGATAACCCGCTTCTCAAATAACTCTGCTATGTGGTAAAATTCTAACATTCCCGAGGATTTTCAGAACCTCTGTCATTGAGAGAAACAAACGAACTTTTGAAATCCTAAATGGTTGATTATAGATATACAAACTTTTCTATAAATGACCATAAAACTCCATAAAACACCAGCGAGATAAATAATGGATTTATTTATCTCGCTGATATTTAGATGTTTACATCTTTGTTTTTGATTAGTATTCCTCCTCGTCAAAGAATAGTAAAAATGATATAATATGTTGATATATAAGACTGACGCTTAAATAAAAACGTATTTGAGAGATACATATTTGGCTGTAAAAGGCCATAAACAAATTTTTACAAAGCATTATAAAGGAGTAATGTTAATCTCTATACCACAATCTCCATATTTATTAAAGAATTTTGTCAATTCCTATAGTTTCGCTCCCGATTTCCATACTTTGTATTCATTATTATCACTATCATAAGAATAACTTGTGCAAGGTATAAGACAACCTTTAGAATCCGTACCATTAGTTCCTTTATGTATTGCTATTCCTGTCCTGCCATCCACACCTTTTAAATACCACTGAAATCTTTGAGTTTCATACTGTTTGGGAACAATTCGGTACTTCCCACCTAATATCGCTTTTTTAGATCCTTCGATTCTTGCCGAATCATAATCAACTGCAGGTTCAAGAAAATAACCATTCATGGATTTTATAGATTTTCCGTTTCTGTCATATGCTGTGGCGACAAATTCACTTAGAGTGGATTTATTACCATAGTATATGCGGTTAGTGGATATCTTCACACGTGCTCCGGGAACTGCTGTTGCAGAATCTTGTTCACCTTCGTACATTGTTGCAATGTCGAAAATAGATAATCTTTTTGGACTCATTACTTTTTTTCGACAAAAGTAATATCCCGTATAAATTTTAAGGTTGCAGAATTAACACAATGATTAGTCCCTTACTCGATAACGGTAATCGTCGAATTTGTATTTATAACCCTCTTGCTTATATCTCTTTTCTTGCAAATGAGGAAATTCGTCGGGGTAACAGACACCGCCATTATAATAATCGAAGGCAATTGCCATTGTACGCACAACATCGGGATAATCTTCAAAATATCTGCTATATAGTTTTACGAAGTGCTCTGTCCAACTTTCGCTATATGCTACACTCGACCAATAGAACGACCAAAATTGAAGTTGATAAGCTTTGAATAGACGCATTACGGCAAACATCATCGTCTTTTCATGCTTTAACATTGCCATATGTATGATTTCTTGAAGATGTGATGTTATTTCGCCTGTATCATTCATTCCCACCGCCAAATTCACAAGTTTATTACAATAAAGTGAATCGCTTATAAGATATAGACTGTCTTTTAAAACAGTTAAATGCGCGTTCACCATCCGCGTCATTGCAAGGTCGTAATTATTTCCTTCAATATATTGATATGTATAATAGAACTCCATATATGTGGTAGGAAAGGCGGCAAGAAAATCCTGCTGTTTTTCAAGAGTGTTGGGGCCTCTGACAATAGCTCTATAAGCACTGTTCAGTCGCGCTGTATCCACCGGGAAATATTGTGCCGATGCTGTCGTAACGAGCACAGCAAACAGCAATAATGTTGAAAAAATGCGTTTCATGATATTGTTATTGATTGTACCTAAAAGTAGTCGTAAAGCGACAGAAATAACACTTTCCACACTGCTGACATTTCAGTAGCTATAACTGCAAATATAATATCTCAAAATTCATTTGTCAATAAATGCAGCAAATATTCACCTCTTCTTTTTCGTTTTTAATAGCAGATAAAAAACAGCGGTGCGACAATATTTTGTCGCACCGCCAATTATGCAAATTCCTTGCTTGCGAAAATTTAATATTCCTCCTCGTCGAAGAAGAAGTCTTCTTTGCTGGGGTAGTCGGGCCAGATGTCTTCGATACATTCGTAAGTTTCGCCCTCATCTTCCATTTCTTGGAGATTTTCAATTACTTCAAGTGGCGCACCCGAACGAATAGCATAGTCTATAAGTTCTTCTCGGGTGGCAGGCCAGGGTGCGTCTTCTAGTTTAGAAGCTAGTTCAAGAGTCCAATACATTGTGTTATTTTTTAGGTTATTATTTTCTTATTTTTTGGATGCGCAAAAGTAGTGCTTTTCGGCTCAATATTCACATTTTTACTGCAAAAAAGCTATGATATTGACCTGATTTTGTGTTAAAATATGCAAATTTATATTCCTGCTCTAGATTTATAATCTTTTATGGTGAGCAAAGTGATGGGTTTAGAAGCAAAATTATTGTCTTGATAGAATCTATTGCTCCTACTATTTCGGTCGATAGCAAGAAGTCTCTCATCTTGAAGTGAAAAGCCGGAATACCTATACATAGCAAGCAAACTAGGTAAAAAATCTTGCTATTGAGAATTTTGTTTTGCTTAAATACTTGCGTAATATTGTTACTGATGCGTGATATAAGCGGGATGTGAATAGGCTGTTTTAGTTCGTTTAACTGGAAACAAATAAAAAATGATGAAATAATCCAGTACATCACAACCCGTCTCAAATCGCACGATAGTATGGTGAACATAGGTATTAAAGCGATAAATTGCAATAGTAGAATAGCAGGCAGATTGTGTGACAGGTATTTCTTGTCCGATGCGTCGTTGTATCGGGGTAT
>JAZSFX010000012.1:0-64042 GCA_045532455.1 Clostridia bacterium | reverse complement strand
TCCTATTGATTTTAAATGTGCAGGCATTGAATATGGTAACGGTTTTGTTATATATTGCAGATACGGTGCACTACCCTGAGGTAGTAGTCCCATAGTTGCGCCCGACAGGAATTCAAATTCACTGTTACACGTATATCCGCCAAAAGGTGAAACCAAAAGCTCACCTCTTACAGTATCCTTTTTTAAGCTGTTAATGTAAGGCATATACGGAATGTTGGTTTTAAAATCTCCCACAACGCTCAAATCACTTAGGCTTTCGTTCATAATAACAAGAATGTTAGGTAAATCTTCGCCTCGGCTTTTTGGTACACTGTCTAATATGGTCTGCAATTCTTCTGAATTGTAGCCATCGGGTTTGTGAAGTGCCATACGACGTGTATTTATATAAAAGTTATATGTCATACCATAGTTTTTGATTGTTTTTTCCTGGTCAAATAAATCCAGGTTGAGTGATGAAATATCGTATGCACCCAACGAGGCAAAAACTATTATCGAAGCAAGCAATCCGCTTAGTGAATATACAATATGTCTGAATCTGAATTTAAGTTTTAATGGGAATTTGAATGCAGTTACAATAAAGAATATCAAAAGGATAGTTGCACTGATTATTGTAATGCTGATTTTAAATTCATATTGCTTTGCAACACCAATGGCAGTGCCGACTGCAAATATATCACCGGGTATAAAAGGTGTGCCCCTGAACATTCCTACAAGATGGCTTATAATATTAAAAATATATGACAGAGTAACTGTAACGATAGATGCCCAACGGGTGCTTTGCGTGAGTGCAAAGATAAAAAATAATATACCTGCATAAATCAGTACATTAACCATATATATACCTAAGGAATAACTAATATCAGGGAAAAATATCATCGAAATTTGCATACATGCAAATGGTGTAAGTGCAAATATAAGCCACGAAATAAAGTAACCAAATGGCTTTGAAAAATTAAACCTGAATGATATTATAAACCATGTGGCAATCGTCATAACATAACACATTATATAATCAAATGTTAAAAATGTTTTGTCATCAACAAAAAGAGCGGTATTAACGCATACAAATGTCCATAAGGTTAGCATTAATATCGAGGCAATACATATTTTCCAGATGTTGTTATTCTTTATCATTATAAATCACCGTTTAATCATGTAATTTGTGTAAAATTGCACATTTATAATATTATACCATAAGTGCAAAGTCGTGTAGACTTTGCTTCACACCGGTACAATAATTACATCAATTACAAAGCCGATTACGGCTTTGGTAACCTATTATGTGATTATTATACCACGATTTTACGGAATATTCAATAGCTAAATTGTAGAAATATGAATATTTACTTTACAATATTTTGCTAAAAATCTCAAAGTATAAATCCCTTTTGTAAAAATGTCGCTTTTTGTTGTAAAATCCCATAAAAATCATAAAAATGAACAATAAAATCTATTGACATTTTAATGGAAAAATGGTAAAATAAAAGATGGATTATTGTATATATACGGAGGAAACAAATGAATAGAAAAATATATCTTTCCTCGCCCTGTATGTGTGGTAAAGAACAGGAGTTTATAAAAGAGGCATTTGATACTAACTGGATTGCACCTTTGGGAAAAAATGTAAGCGAGTTTGAAAATGAAGTAAAGAACTATATTGGAACAAAAGGTGCAGTTGCAATGAATGCAGGTACTGCTGCATTACATATGGCATATCGTGCTTTGGATATAAAAGAGGGAGATGTGGTGTTCTGTCAGTCGATGACCTTTAGTGCGAGCGCAAATCCAATTGTGTACCAGAATGCAACACCGGTTTTTATAGACAGTGAGCCTGATACATGGAATATGAGCCCGCAGGCTTTAAAAAAGGCATTCGAGAAGTATCCTGCACCAAAAGCGGTTGTTGTTGTACATTTGTACGGTACACCCGCAAAAATGGATGAAATTATTCAAATATGCAAAGAACACAATACACCTATTGTTGAAGATGCAGCCGAGGGTCTTGGTGGTGAGTATCACGGTAAAAAGCTTGGCTCGTTTGGAGAATACAGCGCGTTATCATTTAACGGTAATAAAATCATAACAACCTCTGGTGGCGGTATGCTTCTTAGTGATGATACAGATAAATTAAAATTGGTTTTAAAATGGATAACGCAGTCAAGAGAGCCGGCACGTTGGTATCAACATGAGGAGCTTGGCTACAATTACCGAATGAGTAATGTAGTTGCCGGCATAGGCAGAGGTCAGCTGACGGTTTTGGAGGACCACGTAAAACAGAAAACCGATATATATAATAAATATAGAGAATCATTCAAAGACATTCCTTTAACTATGCAACCGTATGAGGATAACACAAAGCCAAATCATTGGTTGAGTGTTGCGACTGTTGATAAGGAATGCAATGTAAGTCCGTTTGACATTATGGATAGATTAGCTGAAGAAAACATAGAAACAAGACCGGTCTGGAAACCAATGCATATGCAACCGTTCTACAAGAATTGTGATTATTTTGCGCATAATGACGACGGTTCGAGCGTAAGTGATGATATTTTCAAACGTGGAATTTGTCTGCCGAGCGATTTCTATCCGCAAATGACTCCACAAGAGCATGATGAAATTATTAAAATCATCAAGGAGATGTTTTGATGTACAGAAAATATTTTAAACGCTTTGTTGATATATTGTGTGCTCTTGCGGCAATCATTGTTTTTTCGTGGTTGTACATAATTGTTGCAATACTTGTACGTATAAAACTCGGCAGTCCTGTTATATTCAAACAACCCAGACCGGGTAAGGATGAAAAAATCTTTAACCTGTACAAATTTCGCACTATGACAGACCAACGTGATGAGAATGGGGATTTGTTGCCTGACGAAGTTCGTTTAACAAAGTTTGGAAAACTCTTAAGAAAAACAAGCTTAGATGAATTGCCCGAGGCGTTTAATATCCTTAGAGGAGATATGAGCGTTGTAGGCCCAAGACCATTGCTTGTCAGCTATCTTGAACGATATAACGAACATCAGAGAAGACGCCACGAGGTACGTCCAGGACTAAGCGGTCTGGCACAAGTGAATGGCAGAAATGCTATATCGTGGGAAGAAAAGTTTGATTGGGATGTCAAGTACATAGAAAATGTTACATTTATAGGAGATGTAAAAATAATATTTTTAACTGTATGGAAAGCTTTTGTAAAAGAAGAAGGAATAAATGCACAGGGACAGGTAACAATAGGTGAATTTATGGGAACAGAGGAGCAGATAAATGGCTGAGGTAGTTATAATCGGTGCCGGAGGACATGGAAAGGTAATAGCTGATATTATAGAAAAATCAGGAGATACAGTAATTGGATTTCTTGATGATAATCCTCCTTCGAATCAAATTCTAAATTATCCAATGCTTGGTGTAACTTCAGATTGTAAAAAGTATACTGATAAGAAATTCATAATAGCAATAGGAAACAACAAAATAAGACAAATAATAGCAACACAATATAAACTCGATTATTATACCGCAATACATCCAAATGCAATAATAGCTAGGGATGTTGTAATCGGGGAGGGGACTTGCGTAATGGCAGGTGCTGTAATAAATGTATCAACTCAAATTGGCAAGCATTGTATTATCAACAGTGGCTCTGTTGTTGAACATGATAATGTTTTAGGTGATTTTGTTCACCTTTCGCCAAAGGCGGCGCTGTGCGGAACAGTGTGTGTGGGTGATTGCACACATATAGGTGCAGGTGCAACAATCAGAAACAACACTTCAATAACAAAAAATTGCGTAATTGGGGTTGGTGCTGCAGTTGTTGAGGATATTATGCAGGAAGGTACATATTGCGGTGTTCCGGCAAAAAGAATGTAGAATTAGGTTAGTTTTTTTATGAAAAAGATATGTTATGTAACCACCATTGCACTTACGATTAAAGCGTTTTTTGTGCCACAAATTAAGGATATTGCTTCAAAAGGGTATGAGGTAACCGTAATATGTTCACCGGATGATAATTTAAAATATCAACTTGGTGAGAATGTAAAATACGTACCGATTAATATTGCCCGTGGTATATCACCGGGTACGTTGTTCAAGTCTATTATAGATTTGACAAGGGTATTTAAAAAAGAAAAATTTGATATAGTACAATATTCTACACCAAATGCCGCGTTTTGCGCATCTATTGCAGCAAAAATTGCAAAGATAAAAATACGGAATTATCATCTTATGGGATTAAGGTATCTGGGTTTTAATGGAATAACAAAGAATATATTTAGGATATTGGAAAAACTAACATGCGTATTGTCAACTCATATAGAATGTATAACCCAATCAAATTTGGAAATGTGCATTCGTGAAAAGCTTTTTATGCCTGAAAAAGCAACTATTGTATGGAATGGTAGCACAGGTGGTGTTGATTTACATAGATTTGATGTTTCAAAAAAATTTGAATGGCGTAAAGCTATACGTCAGAAATTAAACCTAAAAGAAGATGATTTTGTCTTTGGATTTGTAGGAAGAATTACAAGAGATAAGGGAATTAATGAGATAATACAAGCATTCAGGCATACAGATAAGAAATGTAAGCTTATTATAATCGGCGATGCGGAAGGTATTAAAACTCTTGACAGTGTAGTGTGGAATTATGCTCTTGAAAATCCGGATATTATTATTTGTGATAGTGTTTTAGACATAGAATGTTATTACGCTGCAATAGATGTTTTGTTGTTGCCAAGCTACCGTGAAGGCTTTGGAATGGTTATTGCAGAGTCGGCCGCAATGGGAGTTCCGGCTATTGTAACAAACATTCCTGGACCTATTGATGTAGTTGATGTTGGTAAAACAGCATTTACAGTCGAAGTGGGTAATATAGATGAATTAGCTAAGGAAATGTCAAAATTCTTAAATAATCCGGATTTAGCAACGGAAATGTCGGGTAATTGTGTCGAGTTTGTAAGAAGTAAATTTGACAGTGAAATTTTATGCGAAAAGATTATTGAAAGAAAGGAAAAACTTATACAAGTGTAACATATAAAAACATTGGATGGTGATTTTTTTGAAGGAAAAATTAATAGTTTTGATTAAGCACTTGAAGTTTATTTACAACATTTATTTTTATATTTTTAATTTCTTGCTTAATTTTTTTAAATTGTTCGTAAAAATTGATGATAAGTGTGGATATAGCTGTAATTATAATGATGTTGCTGGTTTTGCTAAAAACATTATATATCGATGAGCATTTGCGAAAAAACCAGGGCATGTTCAGGAATGGAAAGAGTAAAAACATTCGATGCAAAGAACGTTGTAGGAATAATGAGGGAAATATACGGAGAAGAGATATATGAATAAACCATTAGTATCAATAATAATACCGGTTTACAATGCCCAAAAGTATTTACCTAAGTGTATTGACAGTATTATAAACCAAACATACGATAATATAGAAATTATTTGTGTTAATGACGGGAGTACGGATTTTTCATTAAATATTTTGCAGGATTATTCAAAAAATGACAGCAGAATAAAAGTATTAAATCAAAAAAATTCAGGAGTATCTGTTGCACGTAATAATGCATTGGAATATGTACAAGGCGAATATGTAATGTTTGTTGATGCAGATGATTGGATAGAATTAGTTGCCTGTGATATTGCAGTTAATTCAATTAAAATGCATAACGCAGATGTTGTAATGTGGGATTACATACGTGAGTTTGGAAATGTTTCAAAACCCAAAAATATATTTAAAAATGACATCGTCTTTGAAGAAAATGATATTAAGAGAAGGTTGCATCGTAGGATGTTTGGAATGGTTGGTGATGAGCTGACGGAACCAGACAAAATGGATGCACTTTCTCCAGTGTGTATGAAGTTATACAAGACGGAATCCATAAGAGATATTAGATTTTATGATATAAGAGAAATTGGTACTTTTGAAGATGGATTATTTAACATAGAGGTGTTTAATAATATAAGAAAGGCAGTGTATATAAATAAGTATTTATACCACTACAGAAAGGATAATGAAATCTCTGTAACTACAGTATATAAAAGTGATTTAAAAACAAAGCATGAAAAAATATTAGATCATATGCATAAGTGTATTTTAGAAAATAATTTATCAGATGAATATCTTGAAGCATTGAACAACAGAACTGCATTTGAGTTGGTTGGGTATGGATTAAATATATTAAAATTAAAAAAAGGTAAGATAAAAGAAATTAAGAAAATTATTTCGGATAAAAGGTATCAAAAGGCATATAATAATTTGAATTTTGATAAATTACCAATGCAATGGAAAATTTTTTATGGTTGTGCTAAATATAATATTGCAACAGGAGTATATATTTTGTTGTTGATAATGAATGAGCTAATAAAAAGATAAATGTGTTATAAGGAGGAAACGCTCATGAAAAAACCGTTAGTATCAATAATAATACCGGTATATAATGGTTCAAATTATTTAAGTGACGCAATTAAAAGCGCTCTTGCGCAGACTTATGAAAATATAGAAATTATTGTTGTTAATGATGGATCAAATGATGATGGTGCAACGGAAAAAATAGCTTTAAGCTTTGGTGATAAAATAACATATTATAGTAAAGAAAATGGTGGAGTATCATCTGCGTTAAATTATGGAATAAAAAAGATGAAAGGAGATTATTTTTCTTGGCTGTCACATGATGATTTGTATGACGAAAATAAAATCAAAAAGGAAATTTCGTTAATAACCAATGACAAGGATGTGGTAATATGTTCTGGTATATTAATTGATGAGAAAGGAAATCGAATAAGGTATCACACTAAAAAAATAAACAATACAGTTGATGGTGTTGGTTTGTTCAAACTGCATTTATCGGGTTATACATTGAATGGTCTTGCTTTTCTAATTCCAAGATCTGTATTCCAAGTGGTTGGAGGATTTGATGAAAAGATGCGTTATATTCAAGATTACGATTTGTGGTTTAGAATGATGTATTATGACTATAGGTTTATTTGTATTAAGGATGAGTTAGTGAAAAATAGAGTGCATAAAATGCAGGTAACAAACAGATTTCCACAACTATATTACACCGAGCGTAAAACTATGGCAAAAAAACATATAGACTTTCTCTTGTCTTTAAATTTAGATAATAAAAATATGATTTTTTTGAAGCTACATTTGTACTTGTATTCAAAAACACAATGCAATGAGGAAAGAATGGTTGTAAAAGAGATACTTAAAAAAAATGGTAAATTAGATTTTTTTATGATACTAAACAGTATTAAGTATATTATTTGGGGGAGTGTAAGGCAAGTAGTAAAAAATATTTATAAGTATTTTTTGGAATTGAAAGGTGTAAGAAGTTAATGAAAGTAGTTCAGATTAATTCTGTTAGTGGTATGGGCAGTACCGGGACAATAGCAGAAAACATAAGTAGATTACTAAATGAGCGTAATAAAGGACCCCATCATACAGGATATATAACAACGGCTATTAAATGATTTTGGTAAACTTATACGTGGTTAATAAATATAAAAAAGATATGTTAGAAAAACTAATTAAAGGATAACTTAAATAATGAATATATTTTTACTAAATTTTATACTTAATTTAATAACAGCAACAGTGTTCATATATAAGCCAAGAAGTAATCCAAAAAACACTCAGGCAAGGCTTATGGAATTAAGAGGATATTTTGTTATAATTGCATGTATACAGTGGATTCTTATTTCGGGACTCAGAGCAGACAGTGTCGGAAGTGATACATCAAACTATATGAGAATTTTTGATGAAAATATAAAGTTTTCATGGAGTGATATATGGAAATATTTTAAGGATTTCTATTTTGGAGATTATGGATATGGTTATGAACCCGGATATGTTATATTTGAAAAACTGGTAAGTATGATATCCACAAATCATGTAGTATATAAATTTATTGTTGCAATAATATTTATGAGTTCTATGGGTGTATTTATATACAGAAACTCCGAAGATCCATTTTTAAGCTTTGTATTGTATAACGGAATGTTCTATAATATGTTTTCGCTAACGGGATACAGACAGGTTATATCGGTAGCAATAGGGATTTTATGGTCGTATGAGTATATAAAGAAAAGAAAATTTATACCATTCTTGATATTGGTTTTAATATCATCGCTATTCCACAAAACAACTCTGGTATTTATACCGTTCTATTTTATATCACAATGGAAAATAAAAAAAGGATATGTTTTTTATACCATAATAGCTGTATGTGTAATGATTGTATTCAGAAACCAGATTTTTGAACTTGTAAAGGTCTGGGTTGGCTATGAAGAATATACTGGTATGGATAATTTCACTCAAAGAAATTTTTTGATGATGTTTGTTATAATATCAGTCTTGGTTATGTGGAAATATAAGTATTTTATTGTAAATCACCCCGAAGCAAGAATATATTGTAATGGACTAATAATGACAGCTGTAATGATACCATTTGCTATGGTAAGTCCTACGTCGATGAGGTTGGTATATGACTTTGCGTTTCAATTGATGTTTTTGTTGCCATTAGTTGTTGAAACTTTTAAAGGAAAAAGAGATAGGTTTATTGTTTATTCCACTATAATATTTGTATTTACATATTTTATTGCATTTAAAACACCCGCATATGAATTTTTTTGGCAATAATATTTTTATATTAAAAAGGATGGAGCTTCAATGATAAATATAATAACTAAACATTCGTCATATAACTTTGGAGCAATGTTACAAGCGTATGCTCTGCAAACAACTGTAAAAAAACTCGGAGCAGATTGTAAAATAATAAATTTAAGAACTCAAAAAAAAGAATTAATGTCCTCGTGGAAGTCTCCGCGTGGTTTTATAAATAACGTATTAACTATGTTTAATAAAAAGGACATACTCTCATCTTATAAGAAATTTGAAGATTTCATGGCTACACAGTATGACCTAACGGATAAATATACAAGCCTTAATGCATTAAAAAAACAACCTACTCAGGCAGAGGTGTATATTGCAGGGAGCGACCAGGTATGGAATCCACTTAATATAGGCGACGAATTCTTTTTAAGATTTGCAAACAAAGAAAAGATAATAGCCTCGTATGCGGCAAGTCTTGGAATATCATATATTCCTGAGGGTGCAAAAAAGATATTTAAGGAATATTTAAATGACTTCGATTATATTTCTGTAAGAGAAGAAGATGCAAAAAACTTATTAGAAAAAGAATTAGGCATAAAAAGCCAAGTTAATATAGACCCTGTTTTACTATTGGATAAAGATGAGTGGCATAAAATGGCAGCCCAACCCAAAATAAAAAAGCCATATATACTTTGTTATATATTATATCGTCCAAAATGGCTTAATAAGTGGTTAAAAAACCTACATAAACAATCTGGTTTGGATATTGTGCTTGTTTCGAGTGATGCATACAGACATATATATAAAAACAAGATTGTTCGTGATGCAGGTCCAAGAGAACTGCTTGGCTTAATCGAAAACGCACAGTGTGTTATAACAAGCTCATTTCATGGAACAGCACTTTCAATTGCAACTCAAAAACCTTTTTATGCAGTAGTAAATCCCGATATGCCATCAAGAATTGATAATCTTCTAAAAACACTGGGTTTACAAAACAGAATTGTAAAAGAAAACTGTAATGTGGATTTTTCAGATATAGATTATGCAAGAGTTGAAGAACTACGAATTATACAAAAAGAGAAGTCCCAAGAGTATTTAAAAGAAGTAATATTTAACGGCAGAAAAAAAGAAAAGCCTCAAAACATTAAAGAATTCCAAAGGGGTGAAAATATAAGTGTTATAGGTGATAGCTGTACAGGCTGTACGGCTTGCGCTAATATATGCCCTGTTGGAGCAATTGAGATGGAAGAAAATGATGAGGGGTTTAAATATCCTCATATTAATAGCGATAAGTGCACAAATTGCGGTTTGTGTTTAAATAAATGCCATGTAGTTGATGAAGATAAAAATACAAAGGAAAATTGCAAGGCATATTATGGCTGGCATAAAGATGAAAAGATAAGAGAATTGTCAAGCTCTGGCGGTGTGTTTACAGCCATAAGTGATTATGTATTAAAAAATAACGGTGTTGTTATAGCAGCATATTTTAATCAAAAAGAAAAACGTGTTATTCATGCATCATCTGATGATATTGAATTTACAAAATTCAGAAGAAGCAAATATGCAGAAAGTGATATAGATGCTTCATTAGTAAAAATAAAAGAGGCTTTAAACAATAATAGAATGGTACTCTTTTGCGGCACACCCTGTCAATGTGCAGGTGTAAGAAAATATTTTGGCGAAGAAAAAAACCTTATTATATGTGATTTCCTTTGCCATGGAGTTCCATCATCAAAGGTTTTTAAAGAGTATCTTGAACATAAAGAAAAGAAACTAAAAGACACCATACAAGATTATCAATTCAGAACAAAGACTTTTGGTTGGTCGCAACATGGAATAAACATAAAATATGAAAAACACAAAGAAAAAAATACAGTGGGCAGATGTGAGTGGTTTTTTTTGGCAAGTATGGTTTACAATATGCTTTTAAGAAAATCCTGTTATACCTGCAATAAAGCAATGTATCATAAAGCAGATATTACTATTGGTGATTTTTGGGGTATATACAAATACAAACCACAAATTAATGATAACAAGGGCATTTCCTGTATGCTTACAAACACCAATAAGGGTGAAGAAGTTTTACAAAAAATAAAAGATAGCTTTGAAATTTTTAATTTGGAAAAACAATATTTAGAATATGCATTCAAAATAAAAACACACGATAAGCTTATTCCAAAAAGAAATGCAATGTTTGAAGAATATAAGTCAATTGGTTTTGAAGAGTTTTCAAAAAAACATTACAGAAAACAAATCGCTCTTAATAAGATAATATTTAAGTTAAAAAAGCACAAATATACTAAGAAAGGTAATTAATATGAATAGTTTGGTAAGTATAGTTTCGCCATGCTATAACGGAGAAAAATATATAGGAAGATATTTAGATGCCATTATATCTCAAACATACAGACCGCTCGAATTAATTTTGGTTAATGACGGTTCAAAGGATAAAACTGATGAAATTATTTCTTCATACAAAGAGAAACTTGAAAATGATGATATAATTTTTAAATACATAAAAAAAGAAAATGCAGGTACAGGTGAGGCAGTTAATGATGGATTGAAGCTTGCAACAGGTGATTTTTTGATATGGCCCGATACAGATGATGTGTTGTTACCAAATAGCATAGAAGAGCGTGTTAAGTTTTTAGAAAATAACAAGGAATTTGCCTTTGTTTATTCAGATGGCGAAGCATATTTTGAAAGTAATCTGGATAATCCCATAAAAAAAATACAAGCAATTATCCCAAATGATGGTTATTTATTCGAAAATGTTATATCTGGAAATGTTGTTTTTAATCCATGCGGATATATGCTTAGAATGAGTGCGTTTGTTGACGTCAATCCATCAAAGTCTATATACCCGTCAAGATATGGTCAAAACATACAAATGCTTATGCCTATATCATATAAATATAAATGCGGGCACTTAAAAAAAGTATTATATAAAAGAATTGACCGCGAGAATAGCCTGTCAAAGCGAGTATGGAACGAAAGTGATATGGCATGGAAAAACAGAGAATTAGGGTTAAGTGATATATATACTCAAACCTTGCTCTCTATGGATGATGAGATGCTGGTATATGTTCCGTATATAAAATATAGAAATCTAAGGGCGCTTACAGGAATATCAAAAAAAATCAACAAAGAAACGTATAAAAAGTTTAGAAGAATATTATTTAAGTCTACATGTAAATTAATTAAAGAGGAATTAAAAACAATAATAAATCTTATAACACACAGATTTTAAGGGGTAAGTGTATGAAAAATAATCCACTAATAAGTATAGTAGTTCCTGTTTATAAGGTGGAAAAATATTTGGAGCATTGTGTAAACAGTATATTAAACCAAACATTTAAGGACTTTGAACTCATTCTTGTAGATGATGGCTCACCTGACAGATGTCCTGAACTATGCGATGAAATGGCAAAAAAAGACTCTCGAATAGTTGTTATACATAAAACCAATGGCGGTCTTTCTGATGCGAGAAATAAAGGTATTGATATCGCAAAAGGAAAATATATAGGTTTTGTGGACAGTGATGATTATATTGCCTGCGACATGTACGAAAAATTATATAATAATTTAGTGCAAAATAATGCAGATGTTGCAATGTGTGCGGCATATAATATATACGATGATGATTTTGAACATTATAAGTATGATGAGGGGAAAACGAGTATATTTTTAAAAGATGATATTTTAAAAGCTCTATACTCGAAAAAGTTAAATAATTTTGCATGGAATAAGCTTTATAAAAGAGAGCTTTTTCAAAATATAAGATATCCATATGGCAAGATTTATGAGGATTTATTTACGACTTATAAGCTTTTTGGACAAGCAGAGTCTGTAGTTCTTGATCCCTCAAAAATGTACTATTACAGGATTAGAAAAGATAGTATAATGGGAAAGGCAAGAAAAGTAATAAATACTGATAAATTTGAAGCATACCACGAAATTGTAAAATACTTAGATGAAAAACCCGAAATTCAGGATATGATGCTCTCTTATGCATATAACGATTTGATGTCTGATGTATTTAAGGTTATTGGTGCCCGAACTGTAAAAGAAAACAGAGCATTTTTTGAGGAATTAAAAGTGTTTGTAAAACAACACAAACTAGGAAAATCAAAATCAAGCAAAGTGTTGTGGTTAGCGACACACACCTTGTGGGTTTTAAGGTTAAGATATGGTATTCAAAAGCTTTTTGGGAGGGTATAATGAAAAAAATTCTTGTATTTGTGGATACTTTTGATTTTGGTGGTGTAACAAGTCTTATTAAAGATATTTACAGAAATAATAATATTCAAAAATGCAGAATGTTTTTTGTACGTAAAAATCGGAACATAAATGAATTTGATGAAGAAATAGTAAATAATGGGGACACTGTGTACTATTATGATGATGTTAATCTTGGCAAAATCCCTGTATTAAATTATAAAATTAAATCTCATATTATGATAAAAAGGCTACGTAAAATTATCGGGAAAGAAAAATATGACGTTGCATATATACATGCAAATGCTGCATACTGTGTTATGGCTGCAAAAAAGTTAAAAATACCTAAGATAATTATGCATTCACACGAGGCTGTAAGTGATTTTGGCGGTAATGAGAAAATATCAAAAATAACAGCGTTTGTATGGAATAAGCGTGTTAAAATGTATAATCAATTGGTAGATTTTAAGGTGGGAGATAGCAAAAAAGCCTGCATTGCAAAATTTGGAGAAAGCGTACTAAATGAAGATAAAATGCGTGTTATTCATCCGCCTATAAATCTTGATAAGTTTAATCCTGAAAACTATGATAAAGAAAAAGCAGTAGAAGATTTTAATGTTGATACCGATAGCTTTAATATGATTCATGTAGGTAGATTGTGTGAGGTTAAAAACCAACAATTTATGTTGGATATATTATCCGAAATTATAAAAACAAGAAAATGTAATTTATATATTGTGGGTGAAGGCGATTATGAGAAAGAAAAGCTGATTTTAAAAGCAAAAGAACTTGGTGTCGAAAAATTTGTTCATTTTTTGCCAGGCAATACTTCTCCTGCTATATACACAGCTATGGACTGCTCTTTACTTCCGTCTTTTTCGGAGGCGTTTGGAATGGTTGCAGTAGAATCGCAGCTTATGGGAATACCATGCTTTGCGTCAACAAATGTACCTGATGATGTAAATGTAGGTATGTGTTCATTTGTGGATTTAAATAAAGGCAAAGAGAGCTGGGCAAAACACATTTTATCATATGATTATTCGAATTGCAGTGTAAATGAAGAATTGGCTGGGCAATTTGATATAAATGTTATTATAGAAAGTTTAACAAAAATGTTTTTAGATTAATAAAATCGAAGTTTTGAATTACTCAATTTAGAAGGTGAGTTTATTGAATCAAAGTTCAAGGACAAGCAATGTATTTAAAAATATAGTTGGCGGTGTGGGTGGAAAAATATTTTCTTCTGTTCTATCGCTTGTTTGTCGTACATATTTTATTTCGCTATTGGGTGCAACATATTTGGGAGTAAACGGATTGTTTGCAAATATTTTATCTATGCTTTCGTTAGCAGAATTAGGTATTGGCCCTGCTATAGTGTTTAGTATGTACAAACCCATTGCTCAAAATGACGAAATGCACGTAGCGAAGCTTATGAATTTCTACAAACAAATGTATCGTATGGTTGCAGTGATTGTATTAATAATAGGGCTTGCATTAGTTCCGTTTCTGGATTTCTTTATTAAGGATACACAGGGTATTGAGAATTTAACATTAATATTTGTACTTATTCTTACAAATACAGTTGTGTCATATTTATACTCATACAAGGGTGCAATGCTTAATGCGGACCAAAAATCATATGTGGTTGAGATATTCAGAAATTTATTTGAGATAATAAGAAGTGTTGCTCAAATAATTGTATTGATATGTACAAATAATTTTATTCTGTATTTAATAACTCAAATGATTACTACTTTTATGTGTAATTTCGTACAAGCTAAATATGTAGATAAGAAATATCCATTTTTGGTAACGTATAAAAAACATAATATAGACAAAAAAGAACAAAGTGATATCTTTAAGCGTGTACGCGGTATGATGATGCACAAATTTGGCGGCTTTATACTTAACGGGACTGATAATTTAATTATATCTAAGTTTGTGGGCGTAGTTATGGTTGGTATATACTCAAATTATCTTATGATTATAAATTTGATAAAATCGTATATCCATATATTTTCAAAAGCCCTTTCGGCAAGCGTTGGCAACCTTATTGCCAGCGGCGACGATAATCATAGTCATAATGTATTTAACGTGGCTGTGTTCGTTCATTTTTGGATATACTCGTTTGCATTTATAGCGTTTTATGTTATATTTCAACCGTTTATTACTATGTGGATAGGCGAAGAATTTTTATTATCACAAACAACATTGATTGTAGTTTTACTGAATTTCTATTTTGTAGGTTTTCAGGAAGCGGTAAATACTTTTACCAATGCTACGGGGTTGTTTTGGGAAACACGGCACAAGCCTATTATTGAATGTGCAGTAAATATAGGTTTTTCCATTCTTTTGGCATCAAAATTTGGAATTGTTGGTGTGTTTGTAGGAACATTAATTAGTTACTTTGCAACCTTTTGGATAAATCCCATAGTTATTTATAAAAAACATTTTCAAACAAAGCCAACATGGTATTTTTTGAAATTTGTATACTATGCACTTATAACTGTTATAACAGCATTATGCCTAAATTGGATATGTAATTTAATTCCTATTTCAATTTTGATTGTGGACGTTATACTAAGAGTTGTTTTGTGTGCAATTTTGCCTAATGTATTATATATACTTATATTTTTTAAAACAAAAGAATTTAAATATTGTGTATCAGTTATTACAAGCTTTATAAAAAGAAAGAGAGGATAATATGGGAATATTTAAGGATAAAACCCTGCTCATTACAGGAGGAACGGGATCGTTTGGAAACGCAGTATTAAATCGTTTTTTAGAAACTGATATTGGCGAAATCCGTATTTTTTCGCGTGATGAAAAAAAACAGGACGATATGCGCCACGAATATCAGATAAAATATCCTGAGGTTAGTAATAAAATAAAGTTTTATATAGGTGATGTAAGAGATTTACAAAGTGTAAAAAATGCAATGCACGGAGTTAATTACATATTCCATGCAGCAGCTTTAAAACAAGTCCCGTCTTGTGAGTTCTTTCCGATTGAGGCAGTAAAAACAAATGTGTTGGGCACAGAAAATGTTTTGACCGCTGCCATAGATGAGGGTGTTAAAAATGTTATATGCCTTTCAACCGACAAGGCAGCATACCCCGTAAACGCTATGGGAACATCAAAGGCTATGATGGAAAAGGTTGTTGTTGCAAAGTCAAGAACAATTGCACCTCAAAAAACAAAAATAAGTTGCACTCGTTATGGTAATGTTATGTGTTCGCGAGGATCTGTAATACCACTATGGATTGAGCAGATAAAAAAGGGTGAGCCTATAACAATTACCGAGCCCAATATGACAAGATTTATTATGTCGCTTGAAGAAGCAGTTGATTTAGTGCTATATGCTTTTAACAATGCTGACAGCGGAGATATTATGGTACAAAAAGCACCTGCCTGCACAATTGAAGTGCTTGCAAAGGCAGTGTTGGAGCTATTTGACAAACAAAACAAAAGCGAAATAAAAGTAATCGGTATTCGCCATGGTGAAAAAATGTACGAAACTCTACTCACTAACGAAGAATGTGCAAATGCTATTGATATGGGTGATTTTTACAGAGTTCCTGCGGATAAAAGAGACTTAAACTACGACAAATACTTTAAGGATGGGGACAGTAAAAGAAATTCTCTTACAGAATTTAATTCTAATAATACCGAGTTACTTAATGTAGAACAGGTGAAAGAAAAATTATTATCTTTAAAATACATTAATGAGGAACTTTTAAAACAGAATTAATAGGAGATATAGAATGAAGAAAACAAGTATAATTCTATTGATGGTTGTTCTTGTCAATTTAATATCTGCTGCCACGTCTTATGCAAGCAGTGAATTTCTAGTTAAGGATAAAACCATAATAGAGTATAGAGGAACATCGGATAATGTGGTTATACCTGCATATGTCGATGGCGAATGCATTATGGGCATTGAAAGCGGGGCTTTTAAAGATAATCCTTATATTGAAACAGTTACAATAGAAGAAGGTGTGGAATTTATTGCACCATATGCTTTTGATAACTGTGATAACTTAGAGGAAGTAATTTGTCCTGACACAATTATATCGGTGAGTCCTACCTCATTTTCGGGCTGTGATTCTTTTTGGAATTTAGACGCTTCGTTGGAAGTTTTAGAGCAAAGTGCCATGACACCTCAAATCAGCTTTTTTGCCGAAACTGTCGTAGTTGATGGATTTCAAGTGTCGGGCGGTACTATAAATAAATATGTAGGTGAAGAAACTGAGGTTGTTATACCGTCAACAATTAATGATGTAACAATCACAACAATTTCCGCCAATGCGTTTCAAAATAATACCAAAATTACATCAGTTCAGATACCTCAGACAGTAACAACCATTGGGAAAAACGCATTTTCAGGATGTAGTGCCTTAACAGCTATTGATATACCAAGCAGTGTAACAAGCATTGGTACTCAGGCTTTTTATGGGTGTAAAAAGCTTACAGCAATAAACGTTGGTGAAGCAAACACAAAATATTGTGATATAGATGGTGTTTTATTTAATAAAGATAAGAGCCAAATAGTTTGTTATCCAATAGGAAAAACAGATGAAGAATATACTGTTCCCAATACTGTAACAACAATTGGTGCTTATGCTTTTTCTGAGTGTACTGCCTTAAAATCTATTGTATTGCAAGAAGGTGTATCAAGAATGGGGGGTTCATATATTTTTTACTATTGTTCTAATTTAGAAAATATTAGCCTTCCATCTACCTTGCAAAATATAGGTGTATGGGCATTTGGTTTTTGTAAAAAATTATCATATGTAGAAATTCCATACGGGGTTAAAACACTGGATTCTGCTGCATTTTATTATTGTAGTAGTCTTAATAATATATTAATGCCAGATTCAGTTACTACTATGGGAACACACTGTTTTAGGGCTTGTAGCTCGCTGAATAATATAAAAATTTCAAATTCAATTACAGGCCTTTATTACAGAGTTTTCAACGGTTGTGGTTTTTCGTCAATTGAGATACCTGATAGTGTAACATTAATAGATAAGGAAGCTTTTTATCAGTGTCAGAAGCTTACCAACATAACAATACCAAATAATGTGACTAAATTGGGACAAATGTCTTTTTATGGTTGCATATCTCTTTTAAACGTTGTTGTGGATGGCAAAATAGCGGAGATAGGGAACTCTACATTTGAAGGTTGTTCCAAACTAACAAGCGTATCAATACCTGATAGTGTAACAAATATTGGAGAAAAAGCATTTTATAATTGCAATAGATTTACAGATGTGTATTATGCTGGCTGTAAAGCGGATTGGAGTAAAATATCAATTGGTGCAAGTAATGAAAAATTAACAAATGCCACTATACATTATGCAAAAAATAATTATAGCCATGAAATATTAACATATAGTATTAGCAATAATTCACTTATTGTAAATTCGCACATCGAAAATAACACAGATTTACCTTCCATTTCTATACTTGCGGTATATGATGAAATGGGTGTGCTAAAGGGTGTGGATACTAAAACAGACTATGAAAGTCCTGAGATTGATTTTACAATAGATAATTACACCTATGCAGATGGTGATTATGCGAAACTGTTTATGTGGAGTGCGTTAACCGATATTAGACCTTTAATTGATGCTGAACACTCTAATATTATAGTTGAAGAGGAAAACCAGAGTTAAAATAAATATTTAAAGAAGGGTATTAATATGAAGATAGTTCAGTTAAATGCTATGTGTGGTGCGGGTTCAACGGGCGTTATTGCAATGGAAATAAGCAAAATGCTTACGTCCCACAATGTTGAAAACTACATACTATACACAAGTGGAAAATACGATTACAATCTGGGCATAAAATATTCGGATTTTGCTCGTATTAAAACTAATGCACTATTAGCAAAAGCACTTGGCAACTATGGTTTTAATTCATTTACTTCTACTTTCAAATTGATAAACATCTTAAATAAGATAAAACCCGACATTATCCATCTTCATAATATACACGGACATGACTTAAACCTTTCAATATTTTTCAAATACTTAAAAAATTCAAATGCAAAGGTCGTATGGACATTTCACGACTGTTGGGCATTTACGGGATATTGCATGCATTTTGACAGACTGCAGTGTGATAAATGGAAAACAAACTGCAATGATTGCATACAAAGCAAAAAATACAGTTGGTTTGTTGATAAAAGCGAAAAGTTATACCAAAAAAAGAAAAAGTTAATTACAGACCTTGACAATTTAACAATTGTTGCACCAAGTAATTGGCTTGCTGATTTGGCTTCACAATCATTCCTTAAGAAGTTTCCTATTAAGGTTATAAACAACGGTATAGATTTAGATGTATTTATGCCACGGGAGAGCGATTTCAGAGAAAAGCATAGTCTTGAAAATAAAACTGTTATACTTGGAGTTCCAAAAGGCAAGTTAAGTTATTTTATTGAACTCAGTAAAATAGTAGACGATAATTGCTATATTGTTCTTGTTGGACTAACAGAAAATGAAAGAAAAAACCTTCCGAACAACATAATCGGACTACCAAGAACAAAAGACAGATATGAAATGGCAAAGTTATTTACAATGGCAGACGTATACGTAAACACAACATTAGAGGACACCTTCCCGACAGTTAATCTCGAAGCATTGGCTTGCGGTACACCAATTATAACATTTAATACGGGCGGAAGTCCCGAAGCATTAGACGAAAAAACGGGTATGGTTGTTGAAAAGAAAAATATGCGCGCTGTATATGAAGCAGTAAAAACACTAAAAAACAGCGACAGTAAAAGCGATGAGTGCATAGAAAGAGCGCATAGACTATATAATGCAAAAGAAAGATTTAACGATTATTACAATTTGTATATAAAAATTATGGAGGAATAAATGAATTTAGAGTTATATACAAGTTATTTAACTGAAGTTTTAAAATCAGCAATAACAAATACTGATGCACCTGATTTCCCTGACGGATTAAATGAAAATGATTTCTTTGAGTTTTGTAAATTCCATAAGCTTGAAAATATTGTGTACCTTACGATTGGTAACAAGTTTTCGGAATCTAAGCAACAGGAAATGGGGAGTATATACAATCATCTTCTTATGGTACAGGCAAAACAACAGTATTATCTTGAAGAATTAGAAATAACTTTTGAAAATGAGGGAATTGATTATCTGCTCTTAAAAGGCAGGGAGATTGCCAGGCTATATCCCAGTGAGGATATGCGTCAGTCATCTGATTTTGATATATATATCGGCAAAGCGATGCCACAAAAAGCAAAGGAAATTATGTTAAAACTTGGTTACGATATTTTAGCATATAGCGACGAAAATGATGACCATGACGAATATGTGATAGATAAATGCGTTATGGTGGAATTGCATCGTGTATTAATACAAAGCAATAATCCGTGGCAAGAAGAATGTAATAAAATGACAGACCGCCTGAATGTAAAATCTGGTACGAAGCACTGTATGGAGTTGTCTTTGGAGGATTTTTATGCATATAATCTTGCACATACTGCAAAACATATGAAATTGAGCGGTATTGGAATTCGTGCATTTTTAGACCAATGGCTAGTTTATAGACACTATAAAGATAAAATAAACACAGAAAAATTAAACGAAATTCTTATAAAATGCAATTTATATGAATTTAACCAGAATGCTTTGGAATTGTGCGCATATTGGTTTGAGGGAAAAAGTGATGTAGGCCATACCATAAAGCAAATGGCAGACTATGTTGCAAAAAGCGGTTGGGTAGGCACACATGAGATGACAATGGCTACAGAGGTTGCACAAAATGCGGGTATTACAACATCTAAGAGTGTTGCGAAAATCAAAAAGTATGTTGAAATATTATCTGCTCCGTACGAACAAATGGTGTTCAGATACCCAATTTTAAAAAAGCATAGATGGTTAACTTTTTTCTGTCGTATCCATCGTGCAATAAGAGCGGTATTTAAAAGACGCGATTTAATAAAAAACATATCCAACGATGTTGAAAATGCCAATATGGATATGGGAAAACAAATTGTAGAATTTAAGAAAAGCATAGGATTATAAGGGGAAAATATATGAATATATTAGTAACCGGTGCAGACGGTTTTGTTGGTAAAAACCTTGTAGAAACGCTTAAATGTGTAAGAGATGGCAAGGATAAAACAAGAGGGGTGGATATTTCAAATATCTTTGAATATGACCTGGATACGCCACCTCATATGCTCGATGAGTATACAAAAGAATGTGATTTTGTATGTCATCTCGCAGGGGTAAACAGACCAAAAGATGAAAAAGAATTTATGGAGGGAAACTTTGGTTTCACCTCGGTTTTACTTGAAAAATTAAAGGAATGTAACAATAAAGCACCAATTTTAATTACCTCATCAATTCAGGCGTCGCTTGATAATCCGTACGGTAAATCAAAAAAAGCAGGTGAGGACCTGATATTTAAGTACGGTAAAGCAAACGGTGTTAAAACATATGTATACCGTTTCCCGAATGTGTTCGGCAAGTGGTGTAAACCTAATTATAACAGTGCGGTGGCAACGTTTTGCCATAACATAGCACATAACTTACCCATTACTGTAAACGATAGAAGTCATATGATGACACTTGTATACATAGACGATGTTGTTGATGAAATTATCCGTGCAATAAAAGGCGAGGCGACAGTTGAGGGTGAATATTGCAAAGTTCCAATAGAACATAAAATAACTCTTGGCGAAATTGCAGATATGTTGTATGAGTTTAAGGAAAGCAGAAAAACCAAACTTGTGCCAAATATGAGTGAGAATTCATTTCCAAAAAAATTATATTCTACATATCTTTCGTATCTTGATATAAATGACTTTGCATACAAACTGGATATGAACTGTGATGACAGAGGCAGTTTTACAGAAATTCTAAGAACTGCAAATGCCGGACAATTCAGCGTTAATATATCAAAACCGGGAATCACAAAAGGACAACATTGGCATAACACCAAAAACGAAAAATTTGTAGTTGTAAGCGGTAGGGGACTTATTCAGTTAAGAAAAATTGGAACTGATGAAGTTGCAAATTATGAGGTCAGTGGTGAAGAAATAACAGTTATTGATATGATACCTGGTTATACTCACAATATAATAAACCTGTCCGAAACGGAGGATTTAGTTACTTTTATGTGGTGTAATGAGTGTTTTAATCCAGATAAACCCGATACATTCTACGAGGAAGTTTAAAATTTATTACGAAAGGAATAGTTATTAATGAGTAAACTAAAACTTATGACAATAATAGGGACACGCCCAGAAATAATACGTCTTAGTGCTTGTATAAAGGCGTGTGATAAATATTTCGACCAAATACTTGTTCATACAGGACAAAATTATGACTACTCACTAAATCAAGTATTTTTTGATGATTTAGGACTTCGTGCACCTGATTTTTATCTTGATGCAGTGGGAAAAGATTTGGGCGAAACTATGGGTAATATCATAGCAAAATCATATCAGCTTATGGTACAGGAAAAGCCAGATGCAGTATTTGTTTTAGGAGATACAAACTCGTGCCTTTCGGTAATAGGCGCAAAACGTTTGCATATTCCAATCTTCCATATGGAAGCAGGTAACCGTTGCTTTGATGAATGCTTGCCTGAGGAAACAAACAGACGAATTGTTGACATTATATCCGATGTAAATATGTGTTATAGTGAGCATGCAAGACGTTATCTTAACGCGTCATCTGTAGCAAAGGAAAGAACTTATGTTGTAGGCTCACCAATGGCTGAGGTTTTACATAATAATCTCGATAAAATAAAATCAAGCGATATTCTAAAAAGACTTGGTCTTGAAAAGGAAAAATACATTTTACTTTCTGCACACCGTGAAGAAAACATAGATACCGAAGAAAACTTCTTCAATCTTATGAACGCGGTAAATGCTATGGCACAAAAATATAATATGCCGATATTATATTCGTGTCATCCAAGAAGTAAAAAGTTTATAGAAGAACGTGGCTTTGAATTTGATAGGCGTGTAATTCAGCATCAACCGCTTGGCTTCCACGACTACAATAATCTGCAGATGAACGCCTTTGCGGTTGTTTCTGATAGCGGTACACTGCCTGAGGAAAGCAGTTTCTTCCTCTCGGTAGGGAACCCAATCCCTGCAATTTGTATAAGAACAAGCACCGAAAGACCTGAGGCTCTTGATAAAGGTAACTTTATTCTTGCTGGAATAACAACCGACCAGGTTTTGCAGGCTGTTGATGTTGCAGTTGAAATGAACAACAACGGCGACTTGGGTATACCTGTGCCAAACTACACCGACGAAAACGTATCAACAAAAGTAGTAAAAATTATTCAGAGTTATACGGGCATTGTAAATAAAATGGTATGGAGAAAAGAAATATGAAAATAACAGTAGTAGGTATTGGATATGTAGGACTTTCCAATGCGGTGCTTTTGGCACAAAATAATGAGGTTATAGCATTGGATGTAGTACCTCAAAAAGTTGACATGATTAACAACAAAAAATCACCTATTGTTGACGCAGAAATAGAAGAATATCTATCAACCAAAGAACTGAACTTATTAGCAACCACAGATGAAGAAAAAGCATATGGTGAGGCGGAATTTGTTATAATTTCTACACCTACAAATTATGATGAAAATAAAAATTACTTTGACACTTCATCAGTGGAGAGTGTTATAGAAACAGTTTTAAAATATAATAAATCGGCAACTATGATTATAAAGTCCACAGTTCCTGTTGGATACACTAAAACTGTTAAAGAAAGATTTAACTATGAAAATATTCTTTTCTCGCCTGAATTTTTAAGAGAGGGGAAAGCTCTATATGATAATCTTTATCCTTCGAGAATTGTAGTTGGATGTCCACAGGATAATGAATATCTTTTAGAAAGGGCAAAAACTTTTTCTAAATTGATGGCAGAGGGGGCAAAAAAAGAAAATATTCATCAATTAATTACAGATTTAACAGAGGCAGAAGCAATAAAATTATTTGCCAATACATATCTTGCACTACGTGTAGCATATTTTAATGAATTGGATACTTATGCTGAGGTTCGAGGTCTAGATTCCAGACAGATAATAGAAGGTGTAGGACTTGACCCAAGAATTGGTACTCATTATAATAATCCGTCCTTTGGATATGGTGGTTATTGTCTGCCGAAAGACACAAAACAACTTTTGGCGAATTTTAACAACATACCCAATAATATTATAGGTGCTATTGTTGATGCAAACAGGACAAGAAAAGACTTTATTGCAGAGCATGTATTGCAAATTGCAAATTTCGACGAAAAGAAAGCGAATGATTGCGTAGTAGGTGTTTATCGATTAACTATGAAGATGAACAGTGATAATTTCCGTCAAAGCTCCATTCAGGGAATTATGAAGCGCATAAAAGCCAAGGGTGTTACGGTTGTTATTTATGAACCAACATTGGAGGATGGAAGCTTGTTTTATGGCAGTCGCATTATAAATGACCTGGATAAGTTAAAGAAAATGAGTAATGCAATTATAGCTAACAGATATGATAAAGTATTAGATGATGTAAAAGATAAAGTTTACACAAGAGATATTTTTGGCTGTGATTAATTTCAACTAAGATTACATACATAAAGGGGAATATACATATGAAAATTTTCAGACCAATGATAATAGACGATTTAAAAAAGTATAGTACAAAGCAATTTGTAAATGACTTAGTAGCGGGTATTATAGTGGCAGTAATTGCACTTCCGCTTTCGATAGCGCTTGCTATTGCCAGTGGAGTAACACCCGAGGCGGGTATATTTACCGCAATTGTAGCAGGCTTAATCACTGCTCTTTTTGGCGGTAGTAACGTACAGATTGCAGGTCCTACTGCAGCATTTGCGACTATCGTTGCAGGAGTTGTTGCAAAAAGCGGAATGGAGGGACTTGCACTTGCAACAATAATAGCTGGTATATTCCTTGTAATAATGGGCTTTTTAAAGCTCGGTAACCTTATTTCGTTTATACCATTCACCATAACAACAGGCTTTACCTCGGGTATTGCTCTAACGTTGCTAATAGGTCAGCTTAAAGACTTTTTTGGAGTTGCCTATCTAAATGGTGAAAAACCAATCGAAACAATCGAAAAGTTGGAATGTTTTTTTGCAAACATATCAACTATAAACACTTCTGCAATAATAGTCGGGGCAGTGTGTCTTGCAATACTTTTTATCTGGCCAAAAATTTATGATAAAATACCTGCATCACTGATTGCAGTTTTTGCAGGAATTGCAATGGTAAAAGGCTTTAATATGGAAGTAAATACAATAGGTGATTTATATACTGTAAGCAGTGCACTACCAAAGTTGAATTTACCAAGCTTTAGCATAGACTCAATTATAGCAATAATTCCCGACGCGTTTATAATTGCAATACTTGCAGGCATAGAATCACTTTTGTCGTGCGTTGTTGCAGACGGTATGATAAACAAAAGACACCGTTCAAACACAGAGCTTATTGCACAGGGTATGGCAAATGTCGGCTCTGCACTGTTTGGAGGTATCCCTGCTACAGGAGCAATAGCAAGAACTGCCGCAAATATAAAAAATGGCGGAAGAACACCGGTCGCTGGTGCAGTGCATTCCGTTGTTCTATTGCTTGTACTTGTTGTACTTATGCCATATGCGGCATTTATCCCAATGCCGACTATTGCGGCAATATTAATAAGTGTTGCATATAATATGTGTCAGTGGCGTCAGTTCGTGGCAATTGTAAAAGAATCACCAAAGAGTGATATTATTGTCTTGGTGCTCACATTTATACTGACAGTTGTATTTGACCTTGTTGTTGCTATCGCAATAGGTTTAATTGTGGAGTACATATTTTATATAAAGCGACGCAGATTCAAAAAGACAACATAAATAACGAAAGGAACAAAATTTAAATGTTTTTAGCTGATAAATGGACAGACTATAAGCTTATAGACAGTGCTGATGGTGAAAAACTTGAGTATTGGGGTAAATACCTCTTGCGCAGACCCGACCCTCAGGCAGTGTGGAGTGTAAAGTCTGAAAAGAACCTTTGGGGAAAAACAGACGCATGGTATCATCGCTCCGACAAGGGCGGGGGACATTGGGAGTATTTTAATAAACTGCCTGAAAGATGGACCGTTAACTACCGAAATCTCACCTTTAATATAAAGCCAATGGGATTTAAACATACGGGACTATTTCCTGAACAAGCAGTCAATTGGGATTGGTTTAGTGAGCTTATAGAAAATGCCAATAGAGAAATAAAAGTTCTTAACCTTTTTGCATATACAGGCGGTGCAACTGTTGCCGCACTCGCGGCTGGCGCGTCAGTTTGTCATGTTGATGCATCAAAGGGTATGGTTACATGGGCAAAGGAAAATGTTGTGTCATCAGGCCTTGCCGACAGAAGTGTGAGATATATTGTTGACGATGTTAAAAAATTTGTTGCACGCGAAATAAGACGCCAAAATAAATATGATGCAATAATAATGGACCCGCCGTCATATGGCAGAGGCCCGTCGGGCGAAGTCTGGAAGATAGAGGACGAGCTGTTTCCTCTGGTTGAGGATTGCGTTAAAGTGCTTTCCGATAAACCGTTGTTCTTCCTGATTAATTCATACACAACGGGACTTAGTGCAGAAATTTTAAAAAATATTCTGAATATGACCCTAAAAAAGAAATTCGGCGGAAAAGTCAGTGCCGATGAAATCGGCTTGCCAATGAGTGCCTCGGGGTTAGTGTTACCCTGTGGTATCAGCGGCAGATGGTGCAAATAAAATTGCCCATATTACTACTTTTGTTTTGGGCGGTATAGAGAAAATATTCTTAAACAGAGAGGGAAAAACATGGAAACTATAATGGATATAACAACAATACAAAGTATACTACCACACAGATACCCATTCTTACTTGTAGATAAGATTACAGAGCTTGAAGAGGGTAAAAGAATAAAGGGTATAAAAAACGTAACTGCAAACGAGGAATTTTTTAACGGACATTTTCCGGGCAAACCCATAATGCCGGGTGTACTTATAACAGAGGCACTTGCTCAGGTTGGTGCAGTTATGCTTTTGGGAATGGAAGAAAACAAGGGCAAGATTGGTGTATTTACAGGTATAAATAACTTCAAATTCAGACGTCAGGTAATACCAGGTGATGTTCTTGAACTTAATGCAGAGCTTTTGCAATACCGTCATGGTATGGGTAAAGCAACCGTTAAAGCAACAGTAGACGGACAAGTTGCCGCCATGGGCGAAATAAGCTTTGCGGTTATCGATAAATAATTATGATTTTAGATGATGAAATTTTAGATGACCTCCAGAACGGTCTTATGATTATACAAAAGAAAAACGGTTTCAAATTTGGTATTGACGCCGTTCTTCTTTCCGATTTTGCAAAAGACAGTACATCAAAACGTACACTTGATTTGTGCACGGGTACGGGTATTATTCCACTGCTTCTCAGTGCTAAAACTACCACACCCGAAATTTGCGGTATCGAAATACAAGAAGAAATGGCAAACGTAGCAAAAAGAAGTGTAGAGTATAACAAATTAGACGAACGTATTAAAATAACACATGGTGATTTAAAAGATGCGTTTTCAATATACGGAAAATGCTGTTTTGATAAAATAACATGCAATCCGCCATATATGAAAATAAATGGCGCGGTCATAAATGAAAAGGATACACTTTCAATAGCACGCCACGAGCTTATGTGTTCATTAGAAGACGTAATTTCGATAAGTGCCGGACTCTTAAAAGTCAAGGGTAGATTTTATATGATACACCGCCCATCGAGACTTTCGGATATAATCTCATTAATGCGACAATATAAGCTTGAGCCGAAGAAAATGAGATTTGTAGCACCTTACATTAATAAAGAACCGAATCTTGTATTAATCGAAGCAATAAAATGCGGTGGGGCAGAGCTAAAAATGTTGCCTACATTGTATGTCTATGGCGAAAACGGAGAGTATAGCAAAGAAATTGACAGAATATACGGTAGAGACGTATTGTAAAAGGAGTTAACAGACAAAATGAGTGGAATTTTATATTTGTGTGCAACACCCATAGGAAACCTTGGAGATATCAGCACGCGTTGTCTTGAAATCTTTAAAGAAGCAGACCTTATAGCTGCAGAGGATACAAGACGTACAATGAAGCTTCTAAACCACTTTAATATATCAAAGCCACTCACAAGCTATCATGAGCATAATAAGCGTGAAAAAGGCGAGTATATAATAAGTCTTTTAAAAGAGGGTAAAAATGTTGTTCAGGTGTCAGACGCAGGAACTCCTGCAATATCCGACCCGGGCGAAGATCTGGTTAAACTGTGCATTGAAAATGATATTACGGTTACCTCTATTCCCGGACCCGTTGCAGGAATTAACGCACTTATTCTTTCGGGATTTTCAACTTCGAGATATGCATTTGAGGGATTTTTGTCTGTTAATAAAAGACACAGAGCCGAGCATCTTGAGATGGTGAAAAATGATACACGTACACTTATATTCTACGAAGCACCACATAAGCTAAAAAACACACTTATGGATATGCAGAAGGTGTTTGGTGGGGAAAGACGAATTGCTCTTGCGCGTGAGCTTACTAAAATTCATGAGGAGATTATACGTACAGATATAAACGGTGCAATAGCAATTTATGAGGAAAAATCACCAAGAGGTGAGTATGTGCTTGTTGTTGAGGGTGCAACCGAGATGGATGGGGACACTAAAAACGAATGGAAAACAATGAGTGTTAGTGAACACGTCGAAAAATATATAAGCGAGGGTTTAACCTCAAAAGAGGCAATAAAGAAAGTTGCAACAGACAGAGGCGTATCAAAGCGCGATATATACAGCGAATATCACGAAATATAATTGTATAAGAGAAAGGAATGATTATGATGAAGAAGAAAAATGCAATTATGCTTATGGCAGCGGTGGCAGGAGTTGCCTACAGTGCTATTGAGGGCAAGGGAATATTTAATAAAATAAGATTTAAAAGTGTGCATGAGGCAGTTTCTTCCTACGTAAATTCACATTATTCCAATGCTTATTATTCACCCATCAGTGCCACTCAGAATGGATATATAACAACAATTAAAACGGCTAATGGTGTAAATGTACTTTTATACATTACACGTTCTAAAGATAATGTGTTTGTTTTTAAAGAAGAAACAATATGCTGATTTTTAACAGGAACAATAAGTTCCTGTTTTTTATTACAGTAACATTAAAAGTATATTACTTTCGCAAATTAACTTTAAATAAAAACAATTATGTGTTATAATTATCATATATTTATCTTTGCTTTGTAAAATTAATCAAAAAAGAGGTAAAGTAACCAAATGCACTATCACCCCATATTATAATTATACGAAATATATTATAGTGTGAGGTGTAAAAACGTGTCTAAGCTTGTTATTAAAGGAAAAAATCCTCTTTTGGGCGAGATAAGTGTTCAGGGTGCAAAAAATTCTGTGCTGCCTATTCTTGCCGCAACAATTTTAGCAGATAGCGAATGTGTTATACATAACTGTCCGTATCTGAGAGATGTGGATAAAACTGATTTGGTTTTACAAAGACTTGGATGTAAGGTTGTACGCGAAAGAAACACTGTTACGGTAAATCCTACGGGGTTTAGTGGTTGCAAAATTCGTGAAGATTTAATGCGCGAAATGCGCTCATCAATCATATTTTTGGGAGCTATTATATCCAAATGCTCGCAAGCGGTAGTAAGTATGCCGGGTGGCTGCCCCATAGGTTTAAGACCTATCGACCTGCACCTTAAGGCATTAAAAAAACTTGGCGTTGAAATAGACGAGGAGCATGGCTACATAAATTGTAGGGCGAAGAAATTAAAGGGTGCAAATATTCATCTCGATTTTCCGAGTGTTGGTGCAACTGAAAATATAATGCTTGCCTCAGTTTACGCAGAGGGAGAAACTACAATATCAAATGCGGCTTTAGAGCCTGAAATTGTTGATTTAGCAAACTTATTAAACAAAATGGGTGCAAATATATCGGGTGCAGGAACAGGATTTATCCGTATAGTTGGCGTAAAAGCGCCTTTGCATGGTGTTGAGCACACAGTAATTCCCGATAGAATTGCAGCAGCAACGTATCTTGCGGCAGCGGCAGCAACTGAGGGTGAAATATTCCTTAAAGATACAGAGCCGCGTCATATGGGTGCAATGCTTAATATCTTAAAGGAGATGGGTCTTTATGTTAAAACCGATAAGGATACAATCCATCTTAAACATCGTGGTAAATTAAAAGCAATTCATCATTTAAGGACAATGCCATATCCCGGCTTGCCAACGGATATTCAATCTCCGTTTATGGTGCTTTCAGCCATTGCTAAAGGAAACAGTGTCTTTACGGAAACTATTTTCGAAAACCGTTTCAGGCACGTTGATGAGCTTATAAGAATGGGTGCAGATATAAAGATTGAGGGCAGAAGTGCAATTATCCGCGGTGTAGACTCTCTTTCGGGCGCGAATGTTGTCGCTCAGGAGTTAAGAGGCGGTGCAGCACTCGTAATAGCTGCACTTTGTGCTGAGGGTATAAGCACAATTGTGGGCGTTGAGTATATCGACAGAGGCTACGAAACAATAGAAAAATATCTTTCACAGTGCGGTGGGGATATTACACGTGTAATATAATTATGAAATACTGAAAGGAATGTATTTTTTATGGATACAAGACGAAGAAATATCCAGGAAGTTCATAAGGATAAACTCCTTAAAAATGCAAACAGAAAAGCAAGAAGAAAAAACCAGATTGTGCAAAAAATAAAGGTTTCGGTATCAGTTATAATTCTTGTTTTAATTGTTGTTTTTATATTGATGATGACTCCTGTTTTTAATATAAAGACAGTTGGTGTTTCTGGTAACGAAATATTGTCTATTGGCAGTATAGAAAATAATTTAAGTGTTTTGACGGGAAAAAATCTTTTCAGAATAAGCAAGGGTGAAGTAAAAAAATGTCTTGAGGATGTTCCGTACATAGAAGATGTTGAAATTTCCAAAAAACCGTTTCCGCCAACCTTGTATGTTAAAATTTCAGAAATTGCACCGGCTGCGTACGTTTATGTAGACGGAGTAAGAGTTGTTATAGATTCTCAGACAAGAGTTATAGATATTTCCGGCTCAATTCCATCAGGAAATATTCCTCAGGTTATCGGCATAACCGACACTAAAGCGCAAAAGGGGAAAGTGCTTAAAATTGCGGATTCCGAAAAAGCAAACGCAATTAAAACTATACTTTCTGCTTTAGAAGACGTTGATGTTTTGTCTAAGGTAACTGAAATAGATATTTCAAATACGTTAACAATATCATTCAAGTACGATAATCGTTTCGAAGTAAATTGCGGCTCGGCTATTGAGCTTGACAGAAAAATAAGAATGTTCAGTGAAGCTATAAATAATGCCACTATGCACGAGGACTCGGTGGGTACATTTGATTTAAGTGAGCCGGGAAAGGCAATATATACACCGCCTCAGGGAAATAGCTATGTAGAAAATGCTGAGGAAGACGAAAGTGTTGTTGAAGACGAAAACACTGATAAAGCAGATACAGAGAACGATTTAGCTGATGAAAATTCAACAAAGCAGGAAAATGTAACTACAAAAAGCGTAAAGAGCAAAAGCGTAAAAAGTAAAAGTGTAAAATCTGAGTAACTTACAAATCAAAACGTGTGAAATGTCAACTTCGTTGATGTGAAGTAATTTGGGGACATTCGAGGACACACGTAAAAAACCGTCAACTTTGATACAAAGTTGACGGTTTTTTTGGCGACCCGGATGAGGCTCGAACTCACGACCTCCAGCGTGACAGGCTGGCGTTCTAACCAACTGAACTACCGGGCCAAAACTAAATCACTAGACTATTATAGCACATTATATTTGTTTTGTCAATACAAATTATAAATATTTTTTAAAAGGGCAATTACGTTAATTGCCCTTTTAGTTTATTTTAGTTTATTTACTAAATCCTTAAATAAATTGCCTCTTTCCTCAAAGTTTTTGAACATATCAAAGCTTGTGCTTGCGTTTGACAGCAGAACGACATCTCCGTCTTTTGCAATGGAGTGTGCATACGACACCACATCCTCGTAATTGTCTTTTCTTACTATTTCCAATTCGTCAGCTTTGCCTGTTGCCTTAACCGCTTCTTCAATTTTATCTGCAGTTGCACCTATAAGGATAAGAGTTTTTACATGTTCAACAATCGGCTCACCAATATCATCGTACGGAATTCCTTTGTCTTTTCCGCCGCTTATTAAGATGACCTTTTTGTCGAATACATTAAGCGTATTAATTGTTCTGTTTGGACTTGAATCAATAGAACTGTTATAATATCTTACACCGTCAAGTGTTCTTATAAGCTCTATTCTGTGAGGAACACCCCCAAAGGTTTTTGCAACCTTTACAATCACCTCGTTATCAATAAGACCCTCAGTTGCGGCTATTGCTGCCATATAATTTTCAACATTGTGCATTCCGGGCACTTTTATATCCTCTGCATTAAGCACGGGGAGGTTATTAGCATAAATTGTTTTACCGTCAAAATAAACGCTTGCCATACATTTTCTCGAAAAGGTTTTTAAAACTCCCTTAGCTTCCTTGCCTATATCAGAAGTAACATCGTTGTCGGAATTCACAATAAGAATATCGTTGCTGTCTTGATATAGCATAATGTTTTTCTTTGCATCAATATATTCTTCATAGCTTTTATGCATATCAAGATGATTTGGAGTGATATTTGTAATAACTGCAACGTGCGGAGACTTCTTCATTGTATGAAGCTGAAAACTAGAAAGCTCCAGAACTACATAATCATCACTGCTCATTTCTTCAGTTTTAGTTAAAAGGGGAGTGCCTATATTACCGCCAAGCCATACATTGTAGCCTTGTTCGTGCAGCAATTCACTCACAAGTGTGGTAGTGGTTGTTTTACCGTCGGAGCCTGTTATTGCAATTATTTTTGAAGGACACACGTCAAAGAAAATCTCCATTTCGGAGGTTATTTGAGCGCCCTTTTCCTTGGCTTCCAAAAGCTCGGGAACGTCAAAGCGCATGCCCGGGGTTTTAAAGATAATATCTGCATAAATATCGCTAAGATAATTCTCACCCAGACAAAAGCTTACACCAAGAGCATTAAGCTCATCATAAATTTCGCCAAGACCCTCGCGTGTGCGCTTATCGCACGCCTTAACGTATGCACCGGCATGGGCAAGATATTTTATAAGCGGCAGATTGGATATTCCTATTCCAATAACCGTAATATTCTTTTTATTTACATATTCCCTGAATTGTTGTATAGTAGTAAAATTCATAATTTCCTCCGATACCTTAATATATGCTATCATTATATAATTATAAACCATATTACTATAATTTTCAAGTCTTTTTTACATTTAATTTATTTAACACTAAGTCTTAATAGCTCTGTTTTCTCAAAGACCTTTCCGTCAGTTAATGCCTCTATTTTGGAATATTCATCACTGTTGCATACAACCATTGGAATTGTTGTTTTGTAGCCATTTTCGGCAATGCCTTTAATATCAAAGGATATTAATAAATCGCCCTTTGAAACTTTTTGACCTGCTTTAACGTGGGGTGTAAAAAATTTGCCGCCAAGCTCAACAGTATCTATACCAATATGCAAAAGTACCTCGCAACCGTCATCAGTTATGATATTAATTGCATGATTTGTGTCGAATAAATTATCTACAACGCCGTCTGCAGGTGCATATAATTTACCCTCGTTTGGCTCTATCGCAATTCCGTCTCCTAAAATATGCTTAGAAAATACCTCGTCTTGTACTGCATCAATGGATTTTACTGTCCCTTTTGCATGAGCATAAAGTACAGTGTTCTTTAATGTGGTATTTTTATCAGTAGAGGTTTCTTTAATATCGGATTGGACACCGTCCATATAATTCTCCAGCTTTGATTTTACAACCGATACCTGCGGACCGTAAACAATCTGTACACCCTTACCTTTATGAATAACACCCGAAGCACCGCTTTGTTTTAATAATGCGTCTTTTACAAGTGCTTCGTCTTTTACAGTTACTCTTAAACGTGTTGCACAACAGTCCAAATCGGAAATATTACCCTTACCACCAAGACCTTCAAGAATTAATGCGCTTGTATTATCAGCATTATTTTTCTTGTTTTCCATATCCTTTCGGGTAAATAGCTTTGTTTCCTCGGCATCTGATTCACGTCCCGGTGTTTTGTAGTTGAATTTAGATATTAAAAAGCTGAACACAAAATAATATATAACAGCATAAGCAATACCAACAACAATAATCCATATCCAGTTGGTTTTTGCATTTCCCTGAAGAATACCAAATAAAGTAAGGTCAATTAAACCTCCCGAAAACGTCATACCAACACCTACGTTAAAAATATGCATAAGCATATACGAAAGACCAGCCAGAATACAGTGTACACCATACATAAGCGGTGCAACAAAAAGGAAAGTAAATTCAATAGGCTCGGTAATACCTGTAAGCATTGCAGTTAATGCTGCAGAAATCAACAGACCGCCAGCAACCTTTCTCTTTTCGGTACGTGCTTTTTTGTACATTGCATATGCAGCGGCGGGCAGACCAAAAATCATAAATGGGAATTTACCTGCCATAAAACGAGTTGCAGAAACTGAAAAAACTTGTGTGCTTTTAGAAGCAAGCTCTGCAAAATAGATATTTTGCGCGCCCTGAATAAGCTCTCCGTCAATTACTGCACTTCCGCCCAAAGCAGTTTGCCAGAACGGCATATAAAATACGTGGTGAAGTCCGAATGGAATGAGTGCTCTTTCTATTATACCGTAAATCCATGTTCCTATATAGCCCGAATTAAGAACAAGAGTTCCAAGCTTAGAAATCCATATCTGTACAAATGGCCATATATAGAACATTAAAATACCAACACCAAGATATACAAGTGCACTTATTATCGGTACAAAACGAGTTCCGCCAAAGAATGATAGCACTTGCGGAAGTTGTATGGTATAAAAACGGTTATGCAGTGCAGCAACTCCAAGACCGACTATTATACCGCCGAACACACCCATCTGAAGTGTTGTTACACCCAGAACAGAAGTTACTGAGTTTTCGGGCATTGCCGCTACACCGCCGTTTGCAGTTATTAGAGCACCTATGGCAGTATTCATAATAAGGTATGCTATTGCACCCGAGAGTGCGGCAACCTCTTTTTCTTTTTTTGCCATACCTATTGCAACACCTATTGCAAACAGAAGTGCAAGGTTGTTGAATACAACACTTCCTGCTCCGTTCATAATATTAAGTATTGTATACAGAATGTTGCCTTCGTGAATAATACCTGTAAGGTTATAGGTTTCGAGCATAGTTGGGTTTGTGAATGAGCTGCCTATACCCAAAAGCAGACCTGCAACAGGTAAAAGTGCTATAGGCAACATAAACGAACGTCCAACACGCTGTAGTACAGAAAATAATTTGTCTTTCATCTTCATTTCCTCGCTATTTCCTAAAAATAATTTGACTTTAAAGTCTTGTTGTGGTAAAATAAATTTCAAATAGTTGCTTTTATTATGTGCAATGCAATGTAATTTATTCTTGTATTATAAGGGGTGAAAAAGTGGCACATTGTATAAAACATTTTTGTAAAATAACACATCATAAAATAATTGTTGCAAAACTGTGCTTTAAGGCAGGAATACCGTTAAGAGGGTTGCTTCATGACCTTTCTAAATATTCTCTGACCGAGTTTATTCTGGGTGCAAAATATTATTTAGGTACAAGAAGTCCAAACGAAGAAGAAAGAGCGCAAAACGGATATTCAAAAGCATGGATGCACCATAAGGGCAGAAACAAACACCACTTTGAATATTGGGTGGATTATAATCCCAACACACGTATGAGTGAGAGCGTGCCAATGCCGCTTGTGTATGTAAAGGAAATGTTTTGCGACAGGGTGGCGGCAAGTAAAACGTATCGCGGTAAAGAGTATACGGATAATGACCCAATAAACTATTTTTTAAGAGGTAATGCAAGAAAGAATATGCACCCCAAAACTGCAGATATTTTAGGTGAATGGTTAGCAATGTTGCAAAGTGATGGCGAAGATAAGACTTTTAAACACATAAGAAACTTAAAGGAGTAAAAAGTGTATGAAGCATTTTGTTAAACTGATTTATTCAAATAAGTTTATTGCTTTTTTTATGATTGCAATTCAGGTGTTTGCAGTGGCGTGGAGCTTTAATGTGTTTGGTGAAGTTGAGGACTCAAGCCGATTCATTGTAAACTTTATAACATTTGTTGTACCTTTGGGAATTATAATCTATGAGTTAAACAGACATTCCGAACCGACATTTAAGTTGACGTGGCTTATAATTATATCCGCAATACCATTCTTTGGAATTATGCTATATTTATTTACAAGGCTTAACGTGGGTAATGCAGTGATTTTAAAAAGATATAATGCATTACGCGCTGATATATCAAAAAGCTTGTGTCAGGATATGCAGGCTATTGACCAACTGAATGAAAGCAACAGTGATAGTATAGGTATAACAACATACCTTAAAAAATGCAGTGATTCTCTTGTATATAAAAATACTGATGTTGATTATTTTAGTTTGGGAGAATTGATGATTGATGATTTAAAGTTGGAACTCACAGAGGCAAAGAAATTTATTTTTATGGAGTTTTATATAATTAATGCTCACATGAATAATACACAAAATCCACACGTGTGGGACGAGATTCTCGAAATATTAAAGGAAAAAGCGGCTTCTGGTGTAGAAGTCCGTTTAATTTATGACGGAATGGGTTGTCTTGGAATACTTCCGCAAAATTATCCTGATGAACTCAAAAAGATGGGTATAGAATGCAGAATATTTTCGCCGATTGTTCCATTGTTCTCAACTCATCAGAATAACCGCGACCACAGAAAGATATGCGTAATTGACGGACGTGTAGGATATACGGGTGGTATCAATCTCGCTGATGAGTATGCAAACAGGATTATACGATTCGGACATTGGAAAGATACGGGAATAAAACTCAGAGGTGATGCTGTATCAGGACTTAGTGCAATGTTTTTGCATATGTGGAATTTAATAGAAAAAACAGACTCCGATGACAGTTTAAAGCAATACATTGCATCATCAAAAAAATATAAAAAAGCCGAAGCTCAAGGCTATGTTGTGCCATTTAGCGATACACCGCTTGACGATGATGATGTTGCAAAAAGAGTTTATATAGATATACTTAATAATGCAAAGGAATATGTGTATATTACAACTCCGTATCTTATGATAGATTACGAAATGTATGAGGCTATGAAGTTTGCGGTAAAAAGGGGAGTGGACGTTCGTATTGTTATGCCACACATTCCCGATAAAAAATATGCATTTTATCTGTCGCGGATATATTACGTTGACCTATTAAAAGCCGGAGTTAAAATTTATGAGTATACAGACGGATTTGTTCATGCAAAAATGTCTGTAAGCGATAATATAAAGGCAATGGTAGGGACAATAAATCACGATTTCAGGAGTTTGTATCTTCAATATGAGTGCGGAGTACTTATGATTGATGTACCCAAAATAGTCGAAATAAAAGAAGATTTTTTACAAACTCAAAGAAAGTCTCAGCAAATCACTATGGAAAAATACAAGTTGATTCCCTGGTGGCAACGGTTAGTAGGGCATACACTTCGTCTTGTTGCACCGCTTATGTAAAAAATAAAGGGGTTATCTTAGAGATAACCCCTTTTGTTATTAACCTTGGTAAACAAGATTCTTTTCAATCATTTCGTCGACGTTGTCAATGTTCCACCATGCACCAAGAATATCTACGCTTGGAGTAACTTCCTTACCCTCAATTGCAAATACTGCCTGTTCAACTGCCTGATAGCCTATTTCGAATGAGTTCTGAGCAACTGAGCCTACAAGCTTAGGACCGTTTGTCTTCTTCATCCATTCGATTTGCTTTGTACCTGCATCGTATCCGCAGAATACTAATTCGTCATACTTATTACCTGAGCCTGCGATTGCGTCGTAAACTTGTTTAACAACACCCTCGTTACTCATAAAGATTGCCTTTGCATCTTTTTCGAACAATGCTTCCAAAGCGGCTCTGTAAGCGTTGTCAGCATCACCGGGTTTAACTTCGTGTTCAATCTTTACTTTGCCTGCAGTTGTTGCATCTGCCTCAGCAAGCTCCTTGAACTTATCCATAAAACCGTTAGCTCTGTCGATACCTGTTAAAGTTTCGTCGTGCTGAATAACACCAACAACATATGTATCAGCTTTTGCTATATCATCTTTAATAGCTGCATAGAAGTTTTCTGCTGCAACACCTGCTGCAAGGTAGTTAGAAGTTGCAACCGATGATTTGATTGGGTTTTTGCCTGATGCATCAAGTGTGGTTGTGTCTGCCTCCCATACGCCGCTGTCGAATTGAACAACAGGAATGTTTCTCTCGTGAGCTTGTTCAAGCATACCTACAAAGCCTTCGCCAATTGTTGCTAAAACTATACCTTGTACGTTGTTGGAAAGTGCAGTTTGTAACATTTCCTTTTGTGATGGCAGGTCTTTTGCGGATTCGCTTGCGGGGCCTCTGAATGTAATGTTATATCCGTACTTTTCGCCTGCTGCTACTGCACCGGCTTTTACTGATTGCCAGAATGCGTGCGATTCGCCTTTTGCAACAACTGCAATAGTCTTGCCTGAGCCTGTGTTAGCTGTTGAGCATCCTATAAGCGAAGCACCAAGAGCACCAACAACTAAAAGTGATAGTGTTTTTGTTAAGAATTTTTTCATTTTCTTTTTCTCCTTTTCTTTTTTTTAATATATATTCAGAAGATGCATTAATAACACCCTCATAAATATCACATTTTATTTTTTTGAAGCTTTTTTGTTCTTAAACACATCCATAAGAACTGCTACAACAACAATTATACCTGTAAGCACGTATGTAACGTATGTTGAGTTAAGATTTAAATTAAACTTAGCAAGAGCAAAGTTAAGACCACTTCTTATAACAACAAGCATCAAGCTTCCTATAACAGAACCTGATACAGAAGCAATACCGCCTGCAGCACTTGTTCCGCCAATGTATACACCTGCGATTGCGTCAAGCTCCATTCCGTTTCCTGTTGCAGCTGCAACTGTTACGAATGATGCAGACCAGAAAATAGCTGCAATACCTGCTGCCAGACCGCTTATTGTATATGCTATAACCTTGTAGTTATCAGTTTTTATACCCGAAAGACGAGTTGCTTCTTCGTTAGAACCGATTGCAAGTATGTATCTTCCCACACGTGATTTATACATAAGGTACATACATATAAGCATAAATCCAATTACCCAGAAAATACCTATAGGTACACCTTGGTATCTTGAGAATACACTGTTAAACCACGAACCGTCAGGATAGAATACGTTAGGTACAGATACTATAAGAGCACTTAAACCTCTCGAGAACATCATTGTACCAAGTGTTGCAATGAATGGTGGAAGTTTTAGCTTTGCAACAAGTATTCCGTTTATAAGACCAAATAGTGTACCTATTAAAATCATAACGGGGATTGTCATATACAAAGGCATACCACCCATATACAGTTTACCTGCTATTACTGATGAAGCAATAAGTACAGTACCAATAGAAAGGTCGATACCTCCCGTTGCAATAACAAATGTTACACCAAGTGCTAAAATAGCATAAGGAGCAAGAGACTGTGCCATACTTACGATATTATACTTATCAAGAAAACTTGGGTTTAATACTCCAAATATTGCTATAAGAACAATAAGAGCAATTATTATTATAAGATTTTGCATTGAGCCATCAGATAAAAATTTCTTTTTATTTGTTTTCATTGTTTATATCATTCCTTTCTATAATTAATCTCGCTTTGTAGCCAAAGCCATAATATTTTCCTGTGTAGCATCGGAAATATCAAGCTCGCCTGTGATACGTCCTTCGCACATTACAACAACTCTGTCGCTTAAACGTCTTATTTCCTGCAATTCCGACGAAATCATTATAATAGACTTGCCCTGTGCCACAAGTTCTTCCATTAAGGTATACATTTCACTTTTTGCACCAACGTCAATACCACGTGTAGGCTCGTCGAATATAAAAATATCGGAGTTCTTTAAAAGCCATCTTGCAACAATAACCTTTTGCTGATTACCGCCCGAAAGATTTTTAACAATCTGCTCCATTGAAGGTGTTTTTGTTCTGAGGCGTTCATTCACCTCTTGTGCGGCAATTTTTGCATCTTTATCATTTATCACTCCGCAAGGAGTAAATTTATCAAAGGAGGAAATTATTGTATTTTCAGTTATCGACTTTATCATGAGTAATCCGTATTGTTTTCGGTCCTCGGAAAGATAACATATTCCGTTTTTAACTGCATCGTACGGATTTTTTATATTAACCTTTTTATCGTTTATAAATATTTCGCCGCTATCCCGTATGTCAGCACCATAAATTGCACGTGCAGTTTCAGTTCTGCCTGCACCCATAAGACCCGAGAAGCCTAAAATTTCGCCTTTATGTAGTTTAAAGTTTACATTTTTTACAGATGAGCCTGCACAAAGATTTTTTACTTCTAAAACAACCTCTGCGTCTTCTTTAACGTTACTTTGCTGCTTTTCTTCACCCAAAATAACACGTCCGACCATCATTTTTATTATTTCGTCTTTTGTGGTGTCTTTTGTAACAAGAGTACCTATGTATTCACCGTCTCTCATTACGGTAACTCTGTCGGAAATACGCTCAATCTCGTCCATTCTGTGAGAAATATAAATCATTGCAATGCCTTTTTCTTTCAGGTCATTCATAATTTTGAATAATTCCTCAACTTCAGGCTGAGTAAGTGCTGCAGTAGGCTCGTCTAATATTAAAATTTTAGAATTAAACGAAATGGCTTTTGCAATTTCTACCATCTGTTGTTTACCTACTGTTAATGAGCCAAGCTTTGCAGAGGGGGATACGTTCATACCTATTTTATCAAATAGCTTTTTTGTATCCTCTTCCATTTTGGCATCATCTATGTACAATCCGTTCTTTTTTGGCTCTCTGCCAATAAAAATATTCTGTGCTACTGTAAGATGATTCATCATATTAAGCTCCTGATGGATTATGCTTATTCCGGCTTTTTGTGAATCACGTATGCTTTTAAAGTTTACATTTTCGCCAAAAAGCTCGATACTTCCGCCATCGGAGGAATGTATTCCGCATAAAACCTTCATAAGAGTTGATTTTCCTGCACCATTTTCACCCATCAGCGCATGAACTTCACCCTTTTTGAGTTCAAAATTAGCAGATTTTAAGGCATGTACACCCGAAAATCGCTTTTCGATGTTTTCCATTTTTAAAACGATATCTTTCATAACTCCTTCCTTCCTTGAATAAATAATTATTTTTGGGTATATTGACGAAAATAAATAATTTTTTTCGTCATTACTTGACAATATTATACCATAAACTGCTATATATGTCAATTGTTAATTTATGAAAATTGCACCAATTTTTTCTTTTATGTCATAATATGTTGTTAAATGTCAGCAAAATTCTATATACTTGACAAATTAAAAATGTTATGATATGTTATACTTATACTATATTATATTAAAATATATTACATAATAATTAAAATAAAACAAGAACGGAGATTATTATGAAGCTTGTATTATTAGCAGCCATCGGTGTTGGTGCAGCTACAGTAGTGGGTGCAATAATTGGTTTTATATTTAAAAAAATTACGCATAAGTTCAGTGATATTGTTCTTGGATTTGCGGCAGGGGTTATGCTTTGTGCGGCAGTTGTAGGACTTATAATTCCATCACTTGAATCTGATGGCAGATTTATTTTTCCTATTTGTATTGCAGGAATTTTTTGCGGTGCATTATGTCTTAATCTCATAGATAAACTTGTACCACATCTGCACAGAATAGTGGGTGTTGACCAGGAGGCTCATCCTGACTCCGTAAGCCGACTGAATAAAACACTGCTTTTTGTTTTTGCTATTGCGATACATAATCTCCCCGAGGGTATAGCCGCAGGTGTGGGCTTTGGTACGGGTAATAATGCTCAGGCACTTACTATTGCAGGAGGAATTGCTTTGCAGAATATTCCTGAGGGTATGGTTATAATTGCTCCAATGCTTGCTTCGGGTATAAGCAGAAAGCGTACATTTGTTGCGGCGTCCATAACAGGTTTGATAGAGGTTATAGGTACATTCATTGGTTACTTTGCAGTAAGCATATCAACCTCAATTCTGCCTTTTGCACTTGCATTTGCAGGCGGTACAATGCTGTATGTTATAAGCGATGAAATGATACCCGAAACACATGCACACGGTTGCGAAAGAGGTGCAACGTATGCAATCATAGCAGGATTTTGCCTGATGCTTTTTATGGATTTTTATATCGGATAATACATTATATATTAAGGAAGTTGTTTTAAAAATGGCATTTGATGCAATAACTATGAAAGCTCTTGTTAGTGAGCTTAGCAAAAATATAATTGAGGGAAGAATTGACAAGGTACATCAGCCCGAACGCGATGAAATTGTTCTTCATATACGTACAAGGCTTGATAACTTTAAGCTTGTACTTTCAGCAAGTGCGGCACACCCGAGAATTCATTTTACAAAATACTCAAAAAAGAATCCGGTAAGTGCGCCTATGTTCTGTATGCTTTTAAGAAAGCATTTAGGTAACGGAAAAATAACAAACATAGAACAGTGCGGTTTTGAAAGAATATTAAAAATTTCTGTAGAAAGCTATAATGAGTTTGGAGATTTGACAACAAAATATTTAATTGTCGAAATTATGGGCAGACATTCCAATATAATTTTAGCAGATGAGAATTATAAAATTTTAGACTCAATAAAGCATATTGATTTTACAATAAGTTCAGTTAGACAAGTATTACCCGGAGTAGAGTATAAATTTCCGCCCTCTCAGGATAAAATATATCTCACAGATTTTAATGTACAAACAAATCTTGAATTTTCGCCAATAAAAACTGCAGATAAAATTATACTTGATAATATATCGGGAATAAGTCCTCTTTGTGCAAGAGAAATCTCATACAATGTTTTTGGTGAATGTAATATAAAGGCTTCTGAACTTAATTTAAACAAGCAAAGTGCACTAAAAGCCTATATTGCAAACTTTGCAAAAGCTGTGTGTGATAATAATTTTAAACCGTGTATCATAAAAGATATTTCGAGTGGTAAAATGCTTGATTTTTCGCCAATTCCCGTAAATCAATATGAGAGTATGGCACAAATTGTATACACAGACAGTATGAACGAGGCATTAGACGAATTTTATTATCTGCGAGATTCGCACGAAAGAATGCGTCAAAAAAGTGCCGATTTGGTAAAGCATCTTAATAATAATATAGAAAGAGTATCAAAAAAGATTGTAATTTTAGAAAAAACTCTTAAAGATGCTGCGGATAAAGAACAGTATAAAATTAAAGGTGATTTAATTATTGCTAATATTTATCGTATAAAAGACGGACAAAAGGAAGTCGAAGTTGAGAATTTCTACGAGAGCAATGCGCCGTTAGTTAAAATTTCACTTGATGAGTCTCTTAGTGTATCTCAGAATGCGCAAAGGTATTTTAAGAAATACAACAAGCTAAAAACTGCCCAAATCGAAGCAAAAAAACAGCTTGACGGTGCAAAAAACGATTTGGAATATTTAGAAAGTACACTTGTTGCGGTTGAAAATGCAGAAGCAGAGAGTGATTTAACTCAAATAAGAACTGAGCTTATAAGTGAAAACTTTCTAAACAGAAAGCAGGATAAAAAGAAAAAGCAGCAGACGTCCTCGAAGCCTATGTATTTTAAATCATCAGACGGATTTGATATATATGTAGGTAAAAACAACACTCAAAACGATATTCTTACATTAAAGTTTGCAAATTCGGGCGATATGTGGTTTCACACAAAAAACATTCATGGCTCGCACGTTGTAATAAAACTCGGTCTGGATAAAAACATTCCTAAAACAACAATGCTTGAGGCAGCATGCCTTGCAGCATATTATTCAAAAGCAAGAAACTCATCCCAAGTGCCCGTAGACTATACCGAAATAAGAAATGTTAAAAAACCAAATGGTGCAAAACCCGGCATGGTAATTTATAATTCATATAATACAGTTTATGTAACACCAAAAAAGCCGGAGGGGGAATAGGGTATTGACAAAAAACACCATCTGTGTTAAAATAGCATTTATGGTGTGTGTGAGAAAAATATACACATAAATGTATATATTTATTTATTAATTTTGAATAAAAGGTGTTACAAATATTACGAAAATATTTATATTCTATGATAAAATGAAAATATTTCACAAATTTGTGTTGACCTTTTTAGGAATTTAATGTACAATATATAATACTCGGAGGAATGGGTAATGAGAATAATATCCGGTGAAAGACGGGGACACAAGCTTTTTGAGTTCAGCGGTGATGATATCCGTCCTACAACGGACAGAGTTAAAGAATCTATGTTTAATCTTATACAGGATTATGTTAAGGATTCAAATGTATTGGATATGTTTTGCGGAAGCGGAGCATTAACCTTCGAGGCTCTTTCAAGAGGAGCAAAGTTTGCAGTTTGTATCGATACAGACATAAAGTCTGTTGAACTTATAAAAAAGAACTGTAAAGCATTAAGGTATGAGGATAAATGCCTTATAAAGAATATATCCTGCTTTGATTATATCAAAAGTGTGGATACTCAATTTGATTTAATATTTATCGATCCGCCATATAATAAAGATTTTGTAGAAAGATCTTTGGAAGAAATTGTATTAAATAATGTACTTAGTAAAGACGGTGTTATTGTTTTAGAAAGTGATTTTACGGATTTCCATTTTGAACAGGAAGGACTTAACATTTTAAAGCAGAAGAAATATGGAAGGACGTATATTACAGTATATGGCATTTGTTAAAAACAATACAGTGCACTGAGGTGAAGCAAATGAAAATTGCGGTATATCCCGGAAGTTTTGACCCTATAACCAACGGTCATATGGACATAATAAAAAGAGCAAGTAAAATATATGATAAAGTTGTTGTTGGTGTATTAAATAACTCAAGCAAAAAATCATTATTCAGCCCACAGGAACGAGTAGAAATGATACTTGGCGAAACAGGGGGTATTGGCAATGTAGAGGTATCGTCATTTGACGGTCTTCTGGTTGAATTTGCAAGAAAGAACGGTGCATCTGTTATTGTAAAGGGACTCCGTACAGTTGCTGATTTTGAATATGAATTTCAGATGGCACTGCTTAACAAAGCACTTGATACGGAGGTCGAAACCATATTTATGATGACGGATTCCAAGTATTCGTATATCAGCTCAAGTATGGTTAAAGAATTAGCTGGCTTCAACGGAAATCTTGTGGGATTGGTTTCCCCTGAGATTGAGAAGAAAATAAAAGAAAAACTATACAATAAATGAGAAAGGAAGTTTGAAGTATGGACATGGATATCATGGAAATTATCGACATGATGGAGGAGACTATAGAAAAGGCTTCTTCAGTTCCTCTAACAGGAAAGGTTATGGTTGATAAAGATGAGTTGTTGGATTTCTTACAGGAAATCAGACTTGTGTATCCTGATGAATTAAAGGAAGCAAAGTGGGTTAAGGAAGAAAGACAAAGAATTCTTACCGAGGCTGAAAACCGTGCAGAAACAATTCAGAAGAATGCAGAAGAAACACAAGCACAGCTTATCAACGAGCATGAAATTACAAAGTGTGCATATGAGCAGGCTAATGAGCTTGTTAACGAAGCACAACAAAATGCTATGGAAATCAGAACTGATACAGACCAATATGTTGATGATGTTCTAAATGACCTTGAACACCGTCTTGATTTACTTTTAAGAAAGGTAAAAGAAGACAGAGGTTATTTTTCAAACAACTAATATAACTAAAAAATAAAGTGCTTCAGAGCCGGATTACATTCGGCTCTATTTTGGCATTAAAAATGAAAGGACAAAAAGCGATGTTATCTGATATTGAAATAGCTCAGGGTGCTCTTGTGCACCACATAAAAGACGTAGCAAGTAAAGTTGGAATAAGTGAGGACGAGCTTGAATTTTATGGCAAATACAAAGCGAAGTTAAGCTATGATGCAGTAGAGAGAATAAACAAAAACAAAAAAGGAAAGCTTGTTCTTGTTACTGCTATAAATCCGACTCCTGCCGGTGAGGGTAAAACTACAACAACAATAGGCTTGGGTGATGCACTTACCAAGCTTGGCAAAAAATGTGTGCTTGCACTAAGAGAACCATCACTTGGCCCCGTTATGGGTGTAAAAGGTGGTGCAGCCGGTGGTGGATACGCGCAGGTTGTTCCAATGGAGGATATAAATCTGCATTTTACAGGTGATATGCACGCAATTACTGCCGCAAATAATCTTTTAAGTGCAATTATCGATAATCACATTCATCAGGGTAACAAGCTTGACATAGATGTAAATAATATTGTATGGAAACGTGTTCTTGATATGAACGACAGAGCACTAAGACAAGTTGTTGTAGGCTTAGGTTCAAAAATGAACGGCGTTCCGCGTGAAGACGGGTTCATGATAACCGTTGCGTCAGAAATAATGGCGATTTTGTGTCTTGCCGCTGATTTGGAGGACTTAAAAAACCGTTTTGGTGAGATAATTGTTGCATATAACAGAGATGGTATGCCTGTATATGCAAAGGACCTTAATGCACAGGGCGCTATGGCAACACTTATGAAAGATGCAATAAAGCCTAACTTAGTACAGACTCTTGAGCATACACCGTGCTTTATTCATGGCGGTCCGTTTGCAAATATTGCACACGGTTGTAACAGTATTATGGCTACAAAACTCGCAATGGGACTATCGGATTATACCATAACAGAGGCAGGCTTTGGTGCAGACTTGGGTGCTGAAAAGTTTATGGATATAAAGTGCCGCTTTGCTGGAATTAATCCTGATGCAATAGTAGTAGTTGCAACTGTAAGAGCACTAAAATATAATGGCGGAGTAAAAAAGGCTGACTTAAAACAAGAAAATGTCGAGGCACTTAAAATGGGTTTTGTAAATCTTCAAAAGCATATAGAAAATATGCTCTCCTTTGGCTCAAGTGTTGTTGTGGCAATAAACAGATTTGATACTGATACACAAGCAGAGCTTGATACAGTTATCAAAATGTGTAACGAATGTGGTGCCGAGTGTGCTCTTAGCGAAGTCTTTGCAAAAGGCTCCGAGGGCGGTATTGAACTTGCAAACAAGGTACTGTCTGCTATTGATAGAGGAAATAAGGGATATAATCCCGTTTATGATACAAACGAAACTATCGACGAAAAAATAAACAAAATTGTTACAAAAATATACGGTGGCAAGGGTGTTGAATATTCAAATAAAGCTAAAAAGCAAATTAAAAAGCTTGAAGAATTAGGACTCGATAAAAAGCCTGTTTGTATTGCTAAAACACAGTATTCTCTATCTGATAATCCATCACTTGTAGGAAGACCAAAAGATTTTACAATAACAGTTGCAAATGTAAGAATTTCCAACGGTGCAGGCTTTATAGTTGTAGAGATTGGGGATATAATGGTAATGCCCGGACTTCCCGCTGTGCCTTCTGCTGAAAGGATAGATATTCTGAATGATGGAACAATATCGGGGTTATTTTAAAATATGATTTTTGAAGTTAATGATATAGATGGAACAAAAAAAGTTGCCATCGATTTTGCAAAAAAGCTAAAAAAAGGCGACGTTGTTTGTATGTACGGTGATTTGGGTGCAGGCAAAACCGAGTTTGTACGACAAATGGCGCGCGTTTTGGGAATAGAAGATTATATAACAAGTCCTACATTTACTATTGTGAATGAGTACAAAGGTGATATTGACTTATATCATTTTGATGTGTATCGCATTTCGGACAGTGATGAAATGTACGAAATAGGATACGAGGAATATATAGATGGCGATGGCATATGTATTATCGAATGGGCGCAGCTTATAGAGGATATTCTTCCAAAAGAGAGATACACCGTTACAATAAATACCGACTATTCCAAGGGAGACGGATATAGAAAAATAATAATAATACAAACTCCCGATACAATGGAGGCTTAAAGTAATATAATGAGAGTTCTTGCAATAGATACCGCAACAAATGCTGCTTCGGTTGCAGTAGTTGAAGATAACAGACTTTTAGGTGAGTATACAATCAACAATAAGAAAAAACACTCACAACTTATAATGGGACTTATGGAAAGTCTTTTAAAAGACTTATCACTCACAATAAAGGATATAGATTTGTTTGCAGTTGCAAACGGTCCCGGCTCATTTACAGGACTGCGTATAGGTGTTGCTGCAATAAAAGCGCTTGCACACAGTACAAACAAGCCGGTGGTCGGAGTGAGTACGCTCGAAGCACTTGCATATTCAATACCTTGCTGTGAGCATATAATCATACCAATTATGGACGCAAGACGCAACAGTGTTTATACTGCATCATATATATGGGACGACGGTTTCAGAGCTTTAAGTGATATTGAGGCAATGACTATTGATGAATGTATTAATGATTGTGGCGAGTTATTAGACGTTATGTTCACAGGCGACGGAGTTGAAGTATACCGTGATTATATAACAGAGCGTCTGGGAGAAAGAGCATTTTTTGCTCCCGAGGCTTTTTGTCAGACGCGTGCTTCATCTGTTGCAATGCTTGCGATAGAAAAAGCAAAAATGGGTGAAACAGATACGTATTTGTCTTTACAGCCTATGTATTTAAAAAAATCTCAGGCTGAAAGAGAATACGAGGAGAAAATAAAAAAACAGGGGGAAGACATACAATGATAGCAATAGGAAGCGACCACGGTGGTTTTGAATTAAAAAACTATGTTATTGAACACTTACATAAAAAAGGCATAGAAGTCAAGGATTTTGGTACATACAGTGAGGATAGTGTAGATTATCCTGATTGTGCAAAGCCTGTGTGTCAGGCTATTCTTGACGGTGAGTGTGAGGGTGGAATATTAGTCTGCGGAACAGGCATAGGTATATCTATGGCTGCAAACAAATTTAAAGGAATAAGAGCCGCACTTTGTTCGGATACATTCAGCGCAACAATGTCAAAGGTACATAATAATGCAAATGTTATTTGTCTTGGCGGCAGAGTGTTAGGCAGAGAATTGGCTTATACTATTGTTGATGCATGGCTTAATGCAGAATTTGAAGGCGGCAGACATAACGATAGAATAAAGAAAATACACCAAATTGAAAATTTTTAATAAAAAACAGTTTCCGTTAAAATACGGAAACTGTTTTTTTATGTAAAATATTAATCTTCAAATAATGGTGTGGAGAAATATCTTTCTGCAGTATCGGGTAATACAGTTACAACTGTTTTTCCTTTGCCTAACATTTTTGCCATTTTAATGGCTGCGGCAACGTTCGTTCCGCCAGATATTCCGCACATAAGACCTTCTTTTCTTGCAAGAAGCTTTGAGGTATGTATTGCCTCGTAGTCAGAAACAATGCAAATATCACTGTAAATATCGCAATTAAGAATTTTTGGAATAATTCCATCACCAATACCCATCTGCAAATGAGTTCCGATATTACCGCCTGCAAGAATTGCGGCATTTTCAGGCTCAACTGCCCAGATTGTCATGTCGGGATTATGCTCTTTTAAAACCTCGCCAATACCCGTGATTGTTCCGCCTGTGCCGATGCCTGCGCAAAAACCGTCAATAGTACAGTCTGCCTGTTCTAAAATTTCGAGTGCGGTGTTATTTTTGTGTGCCATTATGTTTGCTATATTTTCAAACTGTTGCGGTACATATACATTTTTGTTTTCTTCAGCCATTTTTAGTGCGGTCTCGGTACATTTTTTTATACATTCGCCAATATCACCATCATCATGAATTAATATAACCTCAGCACCGTAATGCTCTACAATCTTTTTGCGCTCACTGCTTACCGAATCGGGCATAATTATTATAGCCTTGTATCCTTTTACTGCGCTTACAAGTGCTAAACCAATACCCTGATTTCCGCTTGTAGGCTCAACTATAATGCTATCCTTGTTAATCAAACCCTTTTCTTCAGCAACCTTGAGCATATTATATGCAGTTCTTGTTTTTATAGAACCACCGATATTAACTGCTTCAAACTTAACAAGAATTTGCGCGTCGTTTTCATCTGTCATATTATTAAGTCTTACAAGAGGTGTGTTGCCAATTGCCTCAAGTATGTTGCTATATATCATAAAAATCTCCATTCCGCCGCCATACGTCAGCACAAGTTTATTTACAAATAATTCCATACTACATAATTATAATATTTATATTTCGTTTAGTCAAGATATATTTAAAAATAAAATAAAAAAACTATTGACAAACTTAAAAAAAAGGTGTAGAATATGTTTAAAGTTTTTTGGAGGATAAAATATATGCTTACAACTTTTGCAAACGTAATGTCATTTTTGTTTTATTTTAGCGTAGCTTTTTATTTTAGCTATGCTTGTTTTGCTACGAAAATGTTACTTGTGAAGGTTAAATAATATGTAGATATCTAATTGTATGATTTATACACCCTCACTTGTAATACACAGGTGAGGGTTTTATTTTTAAATTAGTGTGGAGGAAAAAATAATTAAATCATTAGACTATGCAAGAGAACAAATTAACCGTATTGATAAGGAGATGGCAAAACTTTTTGTAGAGAGAATGAGGGCGGTAGAAATTGTTTCGGATTATAAAAAGGAACACGGACTGCCTATACTTGATAAAGAGAGAGAAGAAAAGGTAATTGCTAAAAATTCAAAATACGTAGACGAAGAAATTATTGGCAGCTACTATGTTGATTTTATTAAAAATATTATGGAGCTTTCTAAAAATTATCAGTATAGATTACAACAAGGCCTCAAAATTGCATATAGCGGTGTAGAGGGTGCATTTGCACAGATTGCGGCAAATAAAATTTTCCCCGACGGACAAAAAATATCGCACCGAGATTTCAAAGCTGCATACAGAGACGTTGAGAATGGAAAATGCGACGTTGCGGTACTTCCTATAGAAAACAGCTATGCAGGCGAGGTTGGAGGCGTTATCGACCTTATGTTTTCGGGGTCGTTATATGTAAACGGAGTATATCAGTTAGAAATTGTTCAGAATTTATTGGGTGTTGAGGGCGCGAGTCTTTCGGACATCAAAACAGTTATAAGTCATCCTCAGGCACTGAGTCAGTGTGGCGAATACATAAACGAGCATAATTTAAACATAATAGAGGCAACCAATACCGCAGTGGCAGGAAAGTACGTTTACGAAAAGAACGACAAAACTGTTGCTGCAATTGCAAGCTCCGACACCGCCCGTTTATATAATTTAAAGATACTTGACCACGATATAAACAAAAGCAATTCCAACACAACAAGATTTGCAGTTTTGTCTAAGTCGAAGTATAAAGGCGATAATAACAGTAATTCAATTTTAATGTTTACTGTATCTAACGAAGCAGGTGCACTTGTTAAAGCTATTGATATTATCGGTAAACATAATTTTAATATGACTGCGCTTAGAAGCAGACCAATGAAAGAGCAATCGTGGCAATATTATTTTTATGTTGAGCTTGATGCAAATGTAGACACACCAAACGGTGAAGAAATGATAAACGAGCTTAAAAAATATTGCGATAAGTTAAAGGTTCTGGGTACTTTTTGCAATAATATAATTCTATAAGGTAAAGAAGGTAATAAAATGTTAGTTGATATATCAAAAAATATACTGATTGTAGGTATGGGTCTTTTGGGCGGAAGCTATGCAAAAGCGCTCAAAAGATATGGCTTTCACATAAGTACAATCACAAAAGATAAATCATCTGTTGAGTATGCCCTTAAAGAAAATATTATAGATGAGGGCACAACAGAAATTGACGCAGATATGATAGGTAAAGCAGATATTGTGATTTTTGCACTGTATCCGCACATCTTCCTCGAATGGATAGAAAATAATCAGAAATATTTTAAACCTGGCGCGATGATTACAGACGTAACGGGTGTTAAAAGAAGCATTGTATACAAAATTCAGGATATTTTAAGAGACGACGTGGAATTTATCAGTGCTCACCCCATGGCGGGAAAAGAATCCTCGGGGGTACAAAACAGTACAGATAAAATGTTTATCGGTGCAAACTATATAGTAACACCCACAAAGAAAAACACGGATAGAGCAATAGAAAATTGCAAAGAGCTTGGAAGATTGCTTGGATTTTCGAATGTTTCGGTGCTATCACCTGAGGAACATGACGAAATGATAGGCTTTGTATCGCAGTTGACACACTGCATTGCTATAACGTTAATGACATGTAACGATTGCAAAAATATCGAAAAATTTACGGGGGACTCGTTCAGAGACCTCACAAGAATTGCAAGAATTAACGACGAAATGTGGAGTGAGCTGTTTGTTGCAAATAAAGATGCACTCTTAGAGCAAATGGATATGTTCTTAAATCAATTTTTAAGTTTAAAACAAATGCTCGAAACAGATGACATTGACGGTATGCGGAAAATGATGCAATACTCAACCAAGCGCAGGGCATTATTTGATAAATAAATCAAGAAAGGATTAAAATACAATGAAAAATATGAATTTTATAAGAAAATTACCAATACCTATGGATATTAAGGCACAATATCCCATATGCGATAAAATGATAAAGCTAAAAGAAGAAAGAGATACCGAAATTAAAGATATTTTATGCGGTAACTCGGATAAATTTATGCTTATTATAGGTCCATGTTCAGCAGATAACGAGGACAGTGTAATTGATTATATTACAAGACTAAGAAAAGTTCAGGAAAAGGTAGAGGACAAAATATTTATTATACCGAGAATATACACAAATAAGCCGCGAACAACAGGTGATGGCTACAAGGGAATGTTGCATCAGCCAAACCCTGTTCAAGGCGAGGATATGCTTGAGGGTGTAGTTGCAATCCGAAAGCTTCATATGAGAGCAATTAATGAAACAGGCTTCACTTGTGCAGACGAAATGCTATATCCCGAAAATTACAGATACTTATCGGATATTCTTTCGTATGTTGCAATAGGTGCGCGTTCTGTTGAAAATCAAAAACACAGATTAACTGCAAGCGGTCTTGATATTCCCGTTGGTATGAAAAATCCAACAGGCGGAGATTTGTCGGTTATGATGAATTCAATTACTGCTGCACAACACCCACATACATTCATATACAGAGGTTGGGAAGTAAAAAGCGCAGGCAATGAGCTTGCACACGCAATCTTGAGGGGATATGTAGATAAGCAAGGTAAATCTATGTCTAACTATCATTATGAGGATTTATTAACCCTTTGCGAATTATATGATAAGAGTGGCTTGAAAAATCCAAGTGTTATTATCGATACAAACCACGCAAACTCAGGTAAAAGATACTTAGAGCAGGAAAGAATAGCAAAAGACGTTATTCACAGCTGCAAGAATAATAATGATATTAAAAAGCTTGTAAAAGGACTTATGATAGAAAGCTATATCGAAGACGGTTCGCAAAAGCCTGAAGAGGGTGTATACGGTAAGTCAATTACCGATCCGTGTCTTGGTTGGGAAAAGAGCGAAAAGCTTATTCTCGAATTAGCAGATTTACTGTAAAATATTTTTAATGTAAAAGCTATTGACAAATATAAGTAAAGCATATATAATAGTATTATAAATATTATTCTCGGGGTATGTGTAATTCATAACCGGCGGTGATAAGCGTATGCTTTTAGTCCGCGACCCACATATGTGGCTGATTTGGTGAAATTCCAAAACCGACGGTAAAGTCCGGAGGAGAGAGAAAAAATATTTTAATATTTTTTGTGATTTCTCAAAATACCCTGTATTAATATGGGGTATTTTTTGTTTGAGGAGAAGTAAGATGTCAAAGTTTATGGAAAGAGCCATAGAATTGGCAAAGCTGGGTGAGGGTTTTGTAAATCCCAATCCGCTTGTTGGTGCAGTAATTGTTAAGGATAATAAAATTATTGGCGAGGGTTATCACACAAAATATGGTAAGCTTCATGCAGAACGCGAGGCAATAAAAAACCTTAAAGAGTCCCCTGTGGGTGCAGATATGTATGTAACCTTAGAGCCATGCTGTCATTACGGAACAAATCCGCCATGTACAGAGGCAGTTATACAAAGCGGAATAAAACGTGTGTTTGTGGGATCATATGACCCAAATCCGCTTGTTGCAGGTAAGGGAATACAGCAATTAAGAAATGCAGGCATCGAAGTTATAGAAAATTACTTAAGAGATGAATGCGATAAGCTAAACACTATATTTTTCCATTATATAACAACAAAAGAACCATATGTTATACTAAAAACTGCAATAACTGCAGACGGAAAAACTGCCTGCGAGAACGGCGATTCAAAGTGGATTACAAATGAATTATCGCGATTGAATGTTCATAAAACACGAAAGAAATGTGCGGCAATTCTCACGGGTATAGGCACAGTTTTAGCAGATGACCCAATGCTTAATTGCAGATGTAAAAATCCGTCAAATCCAATAAGAGTCATATGCGATAGCAACCTTAAATTGCCGCTTGACTCACAGATTGCAAAAACTGCCGATAAAATACAGACAATTGTTGCAACAATAGCTGATGATACAACTAAAATCAACAATTTAAAAGCTATGGGTATCGAAGTAATAAAAACAAAGGTAGATAAAAACAGAGTAGACATAAAAGAACTGATGATTGAACTTGGAAAAAGAAAAATAGATTCCGTATTGGTTGAGGCGGGTGCAGAGCTTAATGCCTCGATACTCGAGTCAAAAAAGGTTAATCAGCTTGATATTTATATTGCACCAAAGCTTGTTGGTGGCAGAAATTCAATTCCATTTTTGGGTGGCTGCGGCATTTCTAAAATGAGCGATGCAATAATGTTAAGCGCACCCGAGATTACAACCTTTGATGACGATATAATGATAAGCTATAAGGTGGGTGAATAAATGTTTACGGGAATAATCGAAGAAATCGGTACTGTAAATGATATAAAAAAAGGTGTAAAATCGTGTACACTTTTTATAAATGCCAACATAGTATTTGATGATCTAAAAATTGGTGATAGTGTTGCAGTTAACGGAATGTGCACAACAGTTGTTACAATTAATAATAACGTATTTTCTGTAGATATTATGGCAGAAAGCCTTAGAAAGACCTCGCTCGGCTCGCTAAAAAAGGGTGATAAGGTAAACTTGGAAAGAGCAATGAGTATGACCTCGCGTTTTGGCGGACACATAGTATCGGGGCATGTAGACGGTGTAGGAATAATTCATTCATTTATTAAAGAAGATAACGCAACATGGGTAACAATAGGCGCAAATGATGAAATTCTGAAATATATTGTAAATAAAGGCTCAATAACAATAGATGGAATTAGCCTTACTGTTGCCACACTATATAAAGATGCCTTTGCAGTATCAATAATACCGCATACTTCAAAGGAAACTACACTTCTTACAAAGCATTGCGGTGATAAGGTAAATCTCGAGTGTGATATTATAGGCAAGTATGTAGAAAAACTAATTTCGCCAAAAAGCGAAACAAACATAGAAGAATTATTAAAGAATTGGTAGGAGGGATTGTGATGTTTGAATTTGCACAAATAGAAAAAGCATTACAGGACTTAAGAGATGGTAAGGTGATACTTGTTACTGATGACCCCGACAGAGAAAATGAGGGTGATTTAATCTGTGCGGCGGAGTTTGCAACAACAGAAAATGTAAACTTTATGGCGAGTGCCGCAAAAGGTCTTATATGTATGCCAATGAGTGAGGAATACACAACAAAGCTTGGACTTTCACAAATGGTCGCACATAATACTGATAATCACGAAACTGCTTTTACAGTATCTATCGACCATGTTGATACAACAACGGGAATAAGTGCATTAGAGCGCGGATATACTGCAAGAATGTGCGTTGATGATAATGCTCAACCGTCGGATTTCAGGCGTCCCGGACATATGTTCCCGTTACTTGCGAAAAAAGGCGGTGTTTTAGAAAGAAACGGTCATACAGAAGCAACTGTTGATTTGTGCAGACTTGCAGGCTTAAAACAGGTTGGTCTTTGTTGCGAAATTATGGCAGATGACGGAACTATGATGAAGAGAGATGAGCTTATAGAGTTTGCAAAAAAGAACAACCTAACCTTTATTACTATTAAGGACCTGCAAACCTACAGAAGAAAAAAAGACAGTTTTATGAAACGTGTATCTCAGGCGCATTTGCCAACTGAATACGGTGAATTCGAAATTTTAGGCTACGAAAATACCATAACAAAAAAACACCACGTTGTATTGGTAAAAGGAGATATCAGAGCAGACGAAAGTGTCCTTTGCAGAGTTCACTCCGAATGCTTAACGGGTGATGTTTTCGGCTCGGCACGTTGCGACTGCGGTGAACAACTGCAAAGTGCAATGAGAGCTATCGAAAAAGAGGGCAGAGGTATTATAGTATATCTTCGTCAGGAGGGCAGAGGTATAGGCTTACTTAATAAAATAAAAGCATACGATTTACAGGAGCAGGGGTTTGATACTGTAGAGGCAAATGTAAAGCTTGGCTTTGCTCCCGATTTGAGAGATTATAGCGAGGGTGCACAGATATTAAAGGATTTGGGTGCTACAAAGCTCAGGATTATGACAAACAATCCGCTTAAGATTTCGGATATGAAAGAATACGGTATTGATGTTGTAGAAAGAGTGCCAATCGAAATTGCACCCAAAAAGGAAAATCTTAAGTATCTAAAAACAAAACAGGATAAAATGGGACACTTACTCCATTTTTAATATAAAAAGAAAGGAAGAAAATAAAATGAAAGTATTAGAAGGAAATTTTTGTGGTAGGGGATTAAAGATAGGACTTGTAGGCTCAAGATTTAATGAGTTTATTGTATCAAAACTAATTGGCGGTGCTGAGGATTGTCTTACACGTCATGGAGTAGAAACAGACGATATATCACTTGCATGGGTACCAGGTGCATTCGAAATCCCGATAATTGCAAAAAAGATGGCAGAATCAGGTAAGTACGATGCGGTTATTTGTCTTGGTGCAGTAATAAGAGGTGCAACAAGCCACTACGACTACGTATGTAACGAGGTTTCAAAGGGTGTTGCTCAGGTTTCTATGTCATCAGGAATACCTGTATTGTTTGGTATTGTAACAACCGACACAATAGAGCAGGCAATAGAAAGAGCGGGAACAAAAGCAGGTAACAAAGGTTATGACTGTGCTATGTCTGCATTGGAAATGATTAATCTTATTAAAGGAATAAACTAAAAATGAATATAAAAAGGCTTGTTACTGTTGTATTTATACTGTTTGTGCTTATTTCGTCTGCAGTATATGCAGAAAATGAGGGAGTTTTTCTTTGTATGCGTGGCGGAAACAATGTAGCACTGTATTCTGACGGAAAAAGTGAATTAAAATACATTGATATGATTTCATCAAACGGTGCAGATGCTACACCTATAGTTTCTGCAAGCGGAAACACATATCTTCCGTTTAGGTTCATATGTGAAATGGCAGGGTTAAAGGATTCAATGGGTACAAGCAGTGATATTCCAAACGGGTCTTTTCGCTTCAGCGACAAAGATGGAAAACAAATAATAGAGATTAATTATAACGGTAATTATATTGTACATCAGGTTGGTGTTGAGTTTTCGTATGAGCTAAACTCGGAAGATGTAAGAACTGTAAGCATATACAATATAGACGGTACTCTGTATTTCCCTATGACGTATCTTGCAAAGATAACAGGGGCAACTGCGCTATGGAACAGTAAAACAAAGGATATTATGTATATAGATAATAATATAAACAAGTGCGATTTTATTGACGATGAACTTTGTATACATAATGATTTACTGATACAAAACGGATTTTTTACGGATTATAATAATTCGTTGTATTCTGATGCAGAAAATAATCTTGTAACAAGTCTAAGGGATAAAACCAACGAAAAAGTTATATCCGCTACAAAAACAAACGGGACAATATTTTATGTAACAGAAACGGGGGACATAAAATATACAAATGACAGCAGTAATGAAAATGGTATGTTTAACTTTAAAGCGGATACTGTTATTGCGGTCAAAAACCGTCTGTACGGAATTGATAGGGACACTAAAAAAGGTTTTATTTGCAAGCTTGACGGAAGTGATTTTGCATACATAACCGATATGCCGATTTTTAACCTTATTCTTCGTGAATATAACCATGAATTTTATCTGTATTATTGCGAGTCGGAAAATTCATCAAAAATTCATATGATACCTATAAAAACTATGGATACGTATGATATAGAAATAACGGATTATGAACACAACAACTTAATTCTTGACGTTCAAAAATTTGTTGTTGACACAAATGTGTTCACATACATAGATAAAAATTCGTATTTGCATACCATAACTTTAGACGACCCACTCGAAGAATTTGAAATTGCACTTGTGAGTGATGATAATATTGTAATTGAATATATCAATTACGACGAAAACGGGGTGAAAAACAAGTGAAAAAGCTATTATTTGTCTTGCTTGTAATAATGAGTTTTCCTCTTTGTGCATTTGCGCAAACAACAAGTGTTATATGCTACCACGGTGTATCGTCAAACCCTCTGGAAAATGATGAATATTGCATAAAGACCTCGGAATTTGAAGAAGATTTAATATACTTTATAAATCGTGGATATGAATTTTTAAAACCGTGCGAAATGTGGTATGCTGAGGGTGATAAAAACCTTGTAATCACTTCTGACGACGGTTACGAGAATTTTTATACAGAAGTGTTTCCACTACTTAAAAAATATAACGTAAAAGCCTCTGTGTTCGTAATAGGTTCAATGATTGATAAAACTGGCTATCTTAAATCGTGGCAGATAAAAGAAATGCACGATTCGGGTCTTGTAGAGATAGGAAATCACACATATATTATGCACAGACGTGAAAAAGGTGTGTTGGAAATGTGGTATAACGATATTAGAATGTTAAATGAGGTTTATTATGATATAAAACGTTGTTCCGATAAAATAGAAAAAATCACCGGCAAAGCCACCGAAAGCATAGCGTATCCGTATGGCTTGTACACTGATGAACTAAATAACACAGTAAGAAATTCTATGGGTTATACAACAAGCTTTTCTACGGAGCATGGAATTGTAAAAGGACAGGCTGATTTTTCAAAACCGTTAAAAAGGATATATCGTATATTAGGTGATACACCTCAAAAGATAGAAGATATGATTAATATTTGTAGATTAGAGGAGATAAAAATATGAATATACACAATGCAAGCTTAAAAATATCGGCAGTTTCGCCAAAGCAATATCCAACTGAAGCGTATCCTGAATTTGCTTTTGCAGGACGTTCAAATGTTGGAAAATCATCACTCATAAATAAACTGCTTAACAGAAAATCCCTGGCAAGAGTAAGTGGTACACCTGGTAAAACTGTAACAATTAATTTTTATAATATAGACGACACCATTTTTCTTGTTGATTTGCCGGGATATGGATATGCGCAACGCTCAAAAACGGAGATAGAAAAATGGGGTAAAATGATGGAGGACTATCTCGCAAACAGGGAGCCACTGGTACAAACCATACTTTTAGTAGATAGTCGCCATAAGCCAACCAAAGACGATATTACTATGTGTGAATGGATACGTCATTATCATGACAGAGTTATTGTGGTTGCTACAAAAATAGACAAGCTTAAGAAAAGTGAAATTGAAACCAACCTCGAACAAATATGGTCAACTCTGCAGCTTGGCGAAGACGATATTCTTGTTCCGTTTTCAATCAAAGATGATGAGGGTAAGTATACCGTGTGGGATATGATTGAAATGATGAGAATGGGCGATTTCGAAATTGAGGAATAAAATTTAAGTATATGAGTATAATTGAAAGTATTTTTTCATACGGTACGTCGATTTGTATGTGTTGCGGCAACAAGTTTCTTTTGAAGAATATGCCAATTTTATGCAGTGAGGTAGGCATATGCAATCGATGTTTTAAATCTTTAAAATTTACTAAGGGTGAGGGTGCATTTGAGGGTAGTGAGTATGTTTCTTATGTGATATCACCCTTATATTATAGTTATAAAGCACGTAAGCTTATTAAAAATCTTAAATTTGACAGAACATTCAGGGCGGTTGATGTTTTATCTGAAATATTAAAGTATTTATTAGAAGATATGCCGCATTTGTTGGATTTTGATATAGTTACTTCTGTTCCATTATCATTCCAACGCGAAAATGAAAGAGGATATAATCAGGCATCGCTTGTTGGTGAGTGTGTTGCCAAAATTTTGGATTTGCCTATATATGAGGATATATTAAAAAAGATAAAAAACACAGACCGTCAAAGTAGAATGAGTGCATTGGAAAGATTAACAAATGTTAAAGATGCATTTCGTGCTGACGAAGACATAAAGGAAAAGAAAATTATTCTCGTTGACGATGTGTATACAACGGGAAATACAATGAACAGTTGCGCAAAAGAACTGATTAAAAATGGCGCAGCAGAAGTTATAGGAATTACTGCCGCAATATCAATTAAGGATAAAAAATATTTTTAATGTAAAATATAGAGTAAAAAATCCAAATTATTCCTAAATATTTTAATTTTTTACAAAAAATCACTTGAAAAATTGTTTTTTTTGGTGTATAATTGATTATGTATATAAAAAGCTAATTGCGAGATTTGGAGGTTTTTGTAAATGATAAGTAAAGCATTTCAGGATATTGTTACACAAATGGCAGAAGTATTCCCAAAAAGGTTTGGTATTGTCGACTCACATGGTTTGGTTTTAGCGTCAAATGGTATGGAGCCTTCAGCAGAAGTTATTGAAAATTTAATTTATGCAGCAACGAATAATGACAGAGTTATGTATAAGGACGGATATACAATAAGAGTTATGTCAAATAAGCCATATGCTGAGTATGTTGTTTATGTAGACGGAACTGATGATACTGCAAGATACTGCTGCAGTGCGGTAACTGTTGCAATAAATAATGTGCGTCGTTATTATGACGAAAAATACGATAAAACAAACTTTATGCAAAATATAATATTTGATAATTTACTTACATTTGACCTTCATCAAAAAGCACGTGAGCTTCATGTAGATATAGACGCACCAAGAGCTGTATTTTATATAAAAGTAGAAGATAACAGTGAATCAAGCGTATTCGAAATTATTCAGAATATGTTCCCTGATAAAGAAAAAGATTTTGTTATAAATGCAGATTCGGGTAATATAGTGTTAATAAAGGAGCTTAAAGAGGTTATTAAAACTGATGAGCTCGAAATTATGGCTCAGTCAATTCTTGATACTGTAAGAGCAGAAACACTTTATAATGTATTAATAGGACTTTCGTCTGTTGCAACAAATATAGATGAACTTAATAATTCGTATAAAGAAGCACAAATAGCACTCGAAATAGGTAAAGTATTCGAAGAAGAAAAGTTTATTTTAAATTACGATAATCTTGGAATAGGAAGATTAATATATCAACTTCCAATTAAGCTTTGTGAATTATTCCTGCACGAAGTATTCAAAAAAGGTGATATTTCAACATTAGATGACGAAACAATGCTTACTATAAACAAATTCTTCGAAAATGACCTGAATGTAAGTGAAACTTCAAGACAGTTATTTGTTCACCGTAACACACTTGTATACAGACTTGAGAAAATATATAAGCTCACAGGTCTTGATTTGAGAAAATTCGACCAGGCGATCATATTCAAGGTTGCTATGATGGTTCATAAATATTTAATGAGCAGTTCAATGAAAATATGATTGGAGTGTAAAAAACTGATTTATGAAATCGGGAATTAAATGTATTTTTGTTGGAATTCTCAGTGCGGCATTAGGTGCAGGAGCAATGTTTGTATATAAAGATATAGACTATATGCTTTTAGAAAATGATGCTATTGAGGAGAAGTTTGTAAAAAAACTTACAATGATTAACGAGCAACTTTCCCAACGTTATATTTATGACATTGATAAAGAAAAACTTTTTGAAAATGCCATAAAAGGTTATGTATGGGGGTTGGAAGAAGATTACACAAACTATTACACAAAAGAGGATTTTGAGTCGTTTACTTCGTCTGTGGAGGAAACATACGTAGGAATAGGTGTAGTTGTTGCACCAAACGAAAATGGCTTAATAGAAATAATTTCCGCTTTTGAAGACAGCAGTGCATTTAATGAAGGTATAAAACCTGGCGATATACTCTACAAAGTAAATGGTAAAGAGTACTACGCCGACGCAATGGAAAAAGCCATAGCGGAGATTAAAAACGGTAAAGAGGGCGAAGTTCTGAATATATCTGTTTTAAGAGACAACAAAGAGATTGAATTTAGTATCAAGCGAGAGGTTGTAGCAATTAACTCTGTAAAATCAGATATGTGCGATAAAGATATTGGCTATATAAGAATATCCGCATTCAATACAGAGGGCAGTAATTCCAAAACAGATACCTACTCTGAATTTTGCGAAAGTGTAGAAAATTTAAAAGCTAAGGGTGCAAATAAGCTTATTATCGATTTAAGAGATAATCCTGGCGGTGCGCTTGATGTTGTTGTAAACATTGCAGATTATCTGCTGGGTGATGGTCTTATAACCTATATAGAATACAAAGATGGCACAAGGCAGGAATATAAATCCGACAAAAATGAAACAGATATGCCTATGGTGGTGCTTATTAACGGAAACAGTGCGAGCGCATCGGAGGTGCTTACAGGAGCTTTAAAAGATCATAAAAAAGCTACTGTGGTCGGAACTACAAGTTTTGGCAAGGGTGTTGTTCAATCCGTTATTCCGTTTACTGACGGGTCGGGAATGACTATGACAACTGCTAAGTATTATTCGCCAAACGGTGTTTGCATACATGGAACAGGAATAGAACCCGATATCACAGTTGAGCTTGATGAAAAATATAACGGTTATTATGCCTCAGAAATTCCAAAGGAAGATGACTTGCAGTTAAAAAAGGCCATTGAATTATTAAATTAGTTATAAATTTTATATTTATATGTATTTACAAAATTTAAAAGGAGAATGATAATATGAGTGCAACATTAGTTGTTATGGCTGCCGGAATGGGTAGCAGATTTGGCGGTTTAAAGCAATTAGAGCCTATATGCGATAATAGAGTTATACTTGATTTTTCTGTATACGATGCAAAAAAAGCAGGTTTTGACAAGGTTGTATTTATAATACGTAAAGATATCGAAGCTGACTTCAAAGAACTTGTTGGTTCAAGAATAGAAAAAATGATTGATGTTGATTACGTGATTCAGGATACAACAGAGCTTCCAGAGGGAAGAACAAAACCATTTGGTACAGCTCATGCGATTCTTTGCTGTAAAGGTATAGTAAAAGGCCCGTTTGCAATTATTAATGCAGACGATTATTACGGCCGTAATGCTTTCTTCGAAATCAAAGAATTCTTGGATAAAACAAGCGGAAATGATTTTGCAATGGTTGCATATGACCTCGAAAAGACACTTAGCGATAACGGAAGTGTTGCAAGAGGTGTTTGCGATATCAAAGACGGTATGCTTTCAAAGATAGTTGAATGCTTAAAAATATATCCGGATTTCAAATACGAAATGCCCGATGGCGAAACAGGTGTATTCCCGCGTGATACAAAGGTTTCTATGAATTTATGGGGACTTACAGAGGATATATTCGAAGTGCTCGAAAAAGGATACGAAGATTTTAAGAAGAATGCTAATCTTTTAAAAGATGAGTACTTAATTCCTATCCTTATCGGCGAATTGGTTCAAAAGAGTGAAGCAACAGTAAAGGTATTCTCCAACAAGGATAAATGGTACGGAATAACATACCGAGAGGACCTTCCTCAAATTAAAGAAGCAATCACAAAAATGGTTGCAGATGGCTTATATGACTAATAAATTATTAAAACACTCCGTGTTAATTACACGGAGTGTTTTTTTTTGCTTGTAAATATATTCTTATATTGTCGAAATGTTTTTTGTATTCGACAACAGACTTTGACAAATTATTCGTAATAACCGTAGTATAATAATATACATTGGAGGATAAGCATATGATTGTTTATGCTGATTTGT
>JAZSFX010000020.1:0-69481 GCA_045532455.1 Clostridia bacterium | reverse complement strand
CACAGGTAATTGCAAGACCACACCGTGAGATATACAAATTTCTTCACATTGAGGAAGAAGAAGTAAAGGCTACCGCAGAAATTGCGGGTACGCACGTGGGTGCGGTAGGAGCACCAGAAAAGAAAAAGTCGACTACAACTGCTAAAAAGTCAACGTCGACAACAAAAACAAAGGGTAGTACAACAAAAAAGACTACTACAAAAAAATAATGTCAATAGCGCGAAAGCGTTATATATAAAAATTCTAAGTCAATAATTTTAAGGAGGATAAAAAAATGGCAGTAGAAGCATTAGGAATGGTAGAAACAAGAGGTCTTGTTGCAGCAGTAGAGGCTGCAGATGCAATGGTTAAGGCAGCAAACGTTACACTTATCGGAACAGAAAGAATCGGTTCAGGTCTTGTAACAGTTATGGTAAGAGGCGATGTTGGTGCAGTTCAAGCAGCAACAGATGCAGGTTCAGCAGCAGGCGCAAGATTAGGTGAATTAGTATCAGTTCACGTAATTCCACGTCCACATGGTGATGTAGAAAAGATTTTACCACAAATCTAATCAGGTAAAAATATTATCCGCGCCGGAGGTATCGTCTTAAATGGTATTTTCGGCGCGGTATCATCATTCCACACTTTTAAATTTAAATTTAGCAAAAAACTCTGTGAAAGGAGTTAAATTAGAGATGAGTAATATACAAGATATGATTACCCGTGCAGTTGTTGATATTCTAAAGCAACAAGAAGCTAACGAGGGTATAAAAGTTGGCGTAAGTGCAAGACACGTACATCTTTCACAAAAGGATTTAGAAACTCTTTTTGGTGAGGGCTACGAGCTTACTCCTAAAAAAATGCTTATGGGCGACCAATACGCAGCTGAAGAATGCGTAACACTTGTAAGTCCGTCATTAAGAACTATTGAGGGCGTACGTGTTTTAGGACCCGTAAGAAAAGAATCTCAGGTTGAGATTTCAAGAACAGATACTTTTAAATTAAAGGTGAGCCCGCCCGTAAGACCTTCGGGAGAGCTAAAAGGTGCAGCACCTATGGCTCTTGTAGGACCAAAGGGAAGTGTGTTTGTAAATGAATGTTGTATAATTGCAAACAGACATATACATATGACACCTGCGGACGCTCAGAAGTACGGTATCAAAGATAATGATGTTGTTGATGTAGAAATTCAAAATTCAAAACCGACCAAGTTCTATAATGTACAGGTCAGAGTCAGAGAAGATTTTAATACCGAAATGCATATTGATACCGATGACGCAAATGCTTGTGCAATAAAAACAGGCGACAGGGTTAAAATTATTGAAGATTAATTAAATTTTGAAACGAACATCTTATAAAAAGGTGATTATATATGATTATAGGAAGAGTTTACGGTAGCGTTGTATCAACACATAAGCTTCAGAGTCTTGTAGGCTACAAGTTTATGCTTGTACAATGTATCGAAAATGGAAAATTAATAGATAAATACCTCACAGCAGTAGACGGTGTTGGTGCCGGTATGGGAGAGGACGTAATTATCACAACAGGCAGCAGTGCGAGAGTTGCCCTCGGCGATAACGACGTTCCCGTTGATGCTGTTATTGTTGGTATTTTGGATAAGAAGCAGTGCTGATTTTTTAGCATACAAAAAGGGAGAGAGCAATGACAATAGAAAAATTGCAGGATTTAATATACAATGCCGGTATTGTTGGTGCGGGCGGTGCAGGTTTTCCGACGCATAAAAAGCTTTCTTTACAAGTAGAAGATGTAATCGTAAACGCTGCCGAGTGCGAGCCTCTTATGATGGTAGACCATCATATTTTAGAAAAGCATCTTGGCAACGTTGTTGATGTGCTTAAAATTATTTCCAAGGCATTAGACGCCAAAAGGGTAATAATAGGTATAAAGGGCAAGAATATGCACTTGCTCGATAAGAATATCATAGCTTCTTTGAATGGCACTAATATATCGGTAAAAGAAATTCCCGATATATATCCTGCAGGCGATGAGGTTGTATTAACGTACGAAACCACAGGCAAAATCGTACCTGAGGGTGCAATTCCGCTTGCAGTAGGAGTTATGGTTATTAACCTCGAAACCTTATATAATATACATAAGGCAACAAAGGGTGAGGCTGTTACTCAAAAATATATCACAATCGGTGGCGATACAAACGAGGATATAACAATAAAAGCACCAATCGGTATGAAAATATCGGAGCTTTTGACAGAGTGCGGAATTTGTGATTTAACCGATAAAGAGGTTATAAACGGCGGACCTATGATGGGTAAGCTTGTGGATTTGGAAACCGACGTTGTTACAAAAACAACAAAAGGACTTTTGATATTCCCCAGAACACACTCTATAATACAACGTAAGATACAGGACATATCCATAACACTGAAGCGTGCTTCGGCAGCGTGTTGTAACTGCACAATGTGCACAGACCTTTGCCCAAGACACCTTTTGGGATATGACCTTGAGGTACATAAAACTGTAAGGGCTGCATCTCATAGCGAGGTTAACAGTGCTGAGGCATTCTTGCAGAATTCACTTTGTTGCGGTTGCGGTATTTGTACGGTAATAGCTTGCCAGCAAATGCTCGACCCACAAAAGATTGCCACAACAATAAAAGACTCACTTGGTAAGCACGGTTTAAAGCGCACAGACAACAAAGCACCTCAAAGTGCTCACAAAATGCGCACTTCACGACTTGTTTCGTCTGATACACTTATAGACAGATTAGGCATAAGAAAATATGTTAAGCCAAGTGTAGAAAGAAAATACATTGAATTCAATCCGTCAACGGTTTATATAGAGCTTTCGCAGCATATCGGCAAAAAAGCAGACCCGCTTGTTAGTGTAGGAGATACCGTGGCAAAAGGTCAGCAAATTGCCGCAACAAGCACAGATGCATTGGGAACAACAATACACTCAAGCATTAATGGCACCGTTAGGGAGATAAACAACAGATTTATCGTTATAGATAAATAATTTCTGGAAAGGTATGGAATAATACAATGAAATCCATTGGCTTAGTTGAACTGAAAAATGTATCCAAAGGCATTGTTGTTACTGATGAAATGCTCAAAAGTGCAGGCGTAACACTCATAAGCTCAGGCTCAGTGTGTCCCGGTAAGTTTGTTACCATAGTGGGTGGCGAGCTTTCTGCCATAAGAGCAGCCATACAGAGAGCAGAGCTTGTTAGCGAAGATGCACTGATAGATAAATTTATCATAGGTAATCTTGGAGAGAACGTTTACGAGGCAGTATGCGGAACTGCTAATGTAAAGAATAAGCGTGCATTAGGAATTGTAGAAACATTTACTGCAGCAAGCGCTATCTTAGCGGCAGATGCGGCGGTAAAAGCAGGCGATATAGAGCTTGTAGAAGTGAGAGTTGCACGTGGGTTAGCAGGCAAATGCTTTGTTACAATGACGGGTGACGTGGCAGATGTAAGAGCCGGAGTAGAAGCCGGAGCAAAAATCGCAGCTGAGGAAGGTGTTTTAATAAACACAGAAGTAATAGCAAATCCGCATCCTGAATTATGGGAAGCTATAATATAAATTCAAATTAGCTGAGAAGTCGGTCCTTTTGAGGAGGTAAAAATGCTTGCAGTTGAACGTAGAAATAAAATAGAAAGTATAATAAATGAACGTGGAAGTGTACAGGTTGTAGAGTTGGCAAAACTCTTTGACGTAACTACCGAAACAATACGAGGAGATTTGTTAAAGCTCGAGCAACAAGGAATTTTAGAGCGTTCATATGGCGGAGCAACTCTTGCAGGGAACGATATAGACCCCGTAATTGCTGAAAGAGGATATATAAACTACGAAGAAAAGATACGTATTGCAAAAAGTGCGGCATCTCTAATACGAAACGGTGAAATAATATTCCTCGATTCATCAACAACCTCATGGCACTTATCACGTCATTTAAAGGATAAAGAAAAACTGACAGTTATAACCAATGCGCAAAAGGTCGTTAACGAGCTTTTGGAATGTGAAAACATTCAGGTTATATGCACAGGCGGTTTGTTAAACCGTAAAAATATGTCTTATACAGGTCGTTCAGGAGAACGTACAATAAGAGAAAATTACTTTGTAGACAAGGCGTTTTTCTCTTGTCGTGGCATAACTATGGGAAGCGGAATTGTTGACTCGTCAGAGGCAGAGGCAGAGATAAAAAGAGCAATGGTAGAAAACAGCAGTTGCCCTGTGTTTATGTGCGACCATTCTAAGTTTACCAAAACAGGCTTTGCAAAAGTTACTGACTTTTCTAAAATTAAATTTATGATAACAGACGGTGAGCTTACTGATGAATGGGCAGAAGTTATGAAAAAGCATGATATTAATATAATTAATGTGTAAAACTATTAAAGCGGTTATCGGTTATGGTACGATAACCGTTTATTTATAAGAGGTGTACAAAATTGAGTGATAGATTTTTAAGAAGTAAAATGCTTTTGGGTGAATCGGGAATAGAAAAACTCAAAAATGCTCATGTTGCAGTTTTCGGTGTTGGCGGTGTTGGCGGTTATGCCATCGAAGCACTTGTAAGAAGCGGAATAGGAAGAATAGATATTTTTGATAATGATACAGTTAATATTACAAACATAAACCGTCAGATTATAGCTCTTGAGGACACTGTAGGCGAGTACAAGGTTGACGTAATGAAAAATAGAGCCATTAAAATCAATCCTAATATCGAAATCAATGCATATAATTGTTTCTACACAGTGGATAACGCAGATGAATACGATTTTTCAAAATATTCGTATATAATAGATGCAATAGATACAGTCAGTGCAAAAATAGAGCTTATTGTTCGTGCAAATAAAGCAAATATACCCATAATAAGTTGTATGGGTGCGGGCAACAAGCTCGATGCAACACGCTTTGAGGTATCGGATATCTATAAAACCTCGGTGTGTCCGCTTGCAAGGACAATGCGCAGGGAATTAAAAAACAGAGGGATAAAAAAGCTAAAGGTGGTATACTCAAAGGAAGAACCCATAAAAACAAATATAATTGATGACGAAACAAAAAAAGCCATACCCGGCAGTGTTGCATTTGTACCGTCTGTTGCGGGTATGATTTGTGCGGGTGAGGTAATAAAAGATTTAATCAATCAGCAATAAAGAGGTTGTTGTGTTAAAATAATATTGTATAGTGCAGAAAGGACAGTCTGTCTAAATTCTATTGCTCAAACAGACAAATTCTAACGAATTTGAAACTCGCAATATCGAATTTACACAGACCGCCCATTCTGCATTTATTTATTTTATGCAATTAATTTGCCTGATACAACAATCTTTGTATTTATATTATTATCTCATCCAACAAACACAATGCAATTTTTGCATTTTCATCAAAAATATCATTAAGCATTGATAAGGGCAGAGGATTTTTTCCTTTGCCTATTTCTATTGTAAAGCCTGATTTTCCGAATTCTTTAATAAACCAATCCTTGCAACCGCCATAAGAGGCAGTGCCTGTGGGGAGAGATATGGCATATCCGCTCTCTTTTGCCATTCGTTTTGCAATATCTCTTGACCTCTCAGATGCCATTCCGTCAAAGTCATAATAGATTTCCTGTCCCTGACTATGAAATGCGGCCAATGCATCGAACTTTTCTTTTTTAATAAATTCCACAACTGCCTTTGTTTCAGGCTCACTCTCAAAGAACTTGCCACCGTGCTTTGACGGAGAGGGATTTTTGGCACACATATCCCAATTTGCGTTAAAATTGTGATTTATATCCACTCCGTTTACATTTGCCTGCCACACCTCGTTAAAGCTATGTATTCCTGCTACACTTATAAGATGACGGTGATGCGGATTTGTTATATCAAGTCCATGAATTGCAATATCCACCCCGTCGGGATTTACCATAGGTATTATAGAGAGCGTTGTGTTTTCGTATAGTTTTTTTATATCGTAACCAAACCATATTTCTCCGCTTTTTAAATGAGCGATATATTCTTCCAAAAACCTGATTAAAAATACCGAGGTAAGATATTCTAACCCGTGATACGCTCCTGCAAGCAATACTTTTTTGTGTCCCTTGCCAACAGATGTTGCATATATATCCTTTTCCATAACACTTTTTCCAATGACAAAGCTATGTATTTCTTTGTGCGCTGATGTGATTTTGAATAGCTCGTCTGTCATTGTTTTGTAGTCGTAGCTCATACATAAAACCTCCACAAATATCTATTTTTATTCCTTAAAATAATATATGATATATCTGTGGTGTTTATGAGTACGAAAGTGATGCTGTGCTTAAAGCAAATCGGGCAGTCCGTATAAATCCTATTGCTCAAACAGACAAATCCTTGCGGATTTGAAACTCGCAATATCAAATTTATACAGACTGCCCAATTTACTTTTATTTACAGTTCCCATAAATTCACTTGTTCCGATTCAGGTATGCCATCAAAGCAACCACTTTCCTCCAACAAGTCAAGCACTGTACGCGAAGCACCTGTTCTTGTTCTGAACTCGTCTATGGTTTTGAATTCGCCTTTTTCGCGCTCATACATAATTGCATTTGCCACGTTTTCGCCAAGACCTGCAAGAGCATTAAGCGGTGGGCGTATGCCGTTTTCTGTTTCTAAAAAGTTTGTTGCATGTGATTTGTACAGGTCAATGCTATCAAACTTTAAGCCTCTCGAATACATTTCGATACATATTTCGAGGATTGGAATTACATTTTCTTCTTTAGGTGATATAATTGCGTCGCGCTTTTTATCAAGCAGTTCTTTCATTGCCGCACGTGCAACTTCAATTCCGTTTGCCATTATTGCGGCGTCAAAATCATCTGCTCTTACCGAAAAATATGCTATATAAAAAGCTTTGGGGTAATGCACCTTAAAGTAAGCAATTCTAAATGCCATCATAACATAAGCAACTGCATGCGCTTTAGGGAACATATACTTGATTTTTTTGCACGAGTCTATATACCAATCGGGAACATTTTGTGCGCGCATTGCCTCTTCGTCATCACTTGTTAAGCCTTTACCCTTTCGTACACTTTCCATTATCTTAAAGGAATGCTGAGGGTCAACACCCATAGATATAAGGTAAATCATAATATCATCACGTGCACAAATAGAGTGTGAAAGGTCGCATATGCCCGCCAAAATCAAATCCTGAGCATTGTTGAGCCACACGTCAGTGCCGTGCGAAAGACCCGATATTCTCACAAGCTCGGAAAAAGTTTTAGGTTGAGTATCCTCAAGCATCTGACGTACAAATTTTGTACCAAACTCAGGCACTCCGTAGCTACCCAATTTTGTGCCTATATCACCTGTTAATTTTAAGGCATCATTTGAGGTAAAGAGCGATAATGTTTCCTTATCGTCAAGCGGAATGTTACGTGCATTAATGCCCGTTATATCCTCGAGCATTCTTATAACGGTCGGGTCATCATGGCCAAGTTCATCAAGTTTTAAGAGGTTTGCATCTATTGAGTGATAATCAAAATGCGTGGTAAAAATATTGGAGTTGGGGTCATCGGCAGGGTGCTGAATAGGGCAGAACTCGTGAATGTTGTTTGTATAGGGTACAACAATAATTCCGCCCGGATGTTGTCCCGACGTTCTTTTAACACCAACACAACCCATTGCAAGACGTTTCATCTGCGCCTGACGCATTACTATGTCCTTTTCCTCACAATACTTCTTTACATATCCAAAGGCGGTTTTTTCGGCAACAGTGCCTATTGTACCTGCTCTGAAAACAAAGCCCTCGCCAAAAAATGTTTCGGTATACTTGTGTATAATCGGTTGATATTCGCCACTGAAGTTAAGGTCAATATCAGGCTCCTTGTCGCCCTTAAAGCCTAAAAATGTTTCAAAAGGAATATCGTGTCCGTCTTTTTTGTATTTTGTGCCGCATTTTGGACAATCCTTGTCTGGCAGGTCGCAACCCGAAAGACCAATGTCAGACTTCATAAACTCAACTTTTTTACAGTTGGGGCATAAATAGTGCGCAGGTAATGAATTTACCTCGGTAATATCCGATAAGAATGCAACAAAAGACGAGCCGACAGAGCCACGTGAGCCAACAAGATACCCGTCGGAGAGCGACTTTCGTACCAACTCCTGTGCAATGCGGTACATAACCGAAAAACCGTAAGTGGTTATTGAATTAAGCTCCTTATCCAGACGCTGCTGAACTTCAATGGGCAGAGGGTCTCCGTATATCTCTTTTGCGCGCCTTATAGAATCGTCAACTATTGCCTCTTTTGCTCCGTCGACAACGGGCGGGCATTTTGTTTCTGGAATAGGTCGAACATTTTCTACCATATCGGCAATCAGGTTTGTGTTTGTAACAACTACCTCATATGCTGTTTCTTTGCCAAGATACTCAAATTCCTTAAGCATTTCCTCAGTGTTCCTGAAATATAGCGGTGCCTGATTATCCGCGTCCTTAAAGCCTTTGTAGTGCATAAGGATTTTTCTGTAATCTGCACCGTCTGCGTCAAGAAAATGCACGTCGCACGTTGCACACACAGGTTTGTTGTATTTTTTGCCAAGCTCAACTATTTTTTTGTTAAGTTCTCTTAAATCATCGTCGGTATTTATATGAGGGAAGTCGGGTGATGACTTCATATATGCGTTGTTGCCTATTGGCTGAATTTCGAGGTAATCGTAAAAATCCACCAATTCTTTTAATTTTTCTTCGCTCCCATTCTCAACAACTGCGCTGAATAATTCACCCGCCTCACAAGCCGAGCCTAAAATAAGACCGTCTCTTTTTTGAGAAATCAGGCTTCGCGGAAGTCTTGGTGTTCTCGAAAAATAACGAAGATGCGATTGCGACACCAATTCATATATATTTCTCAAGCCCTGCTGATTTTTTGCAAGTATTATAATATGGTTTGCTCTGTTCTTTTTTGAGGCGTCGCGCATATCGTAGCCATCGTTTAATTCGCAAAGCTTGTGCTTGCCCTCGTTTTTAAGCTGCTCACACATCTTGATAAATGCTTCTGCAGTTGCCGCAGCATCGTCTACCGCACGGTGATGGTTTTCTAAAATAACATTAAGGTGCTTTGTGAGTGTGTCAAGCTTGAAGTTATTTAAAAACGGATACATACACCTTGCAAGCATAAGTGTATCGACATACGCAAAGTCAAAACCCATGCCAAGCTCTTTTGCTTTTTGCTTTAAAAATCCTATATCAAATGAGGCATTATGTGCAACAAGAACACACCCTTTACAAAATTCCTTGAATTGAGGCAGTACCTTATCTATTGTTGGTGCATCAATTACCATTTCGTCGGATATGCCCGTAAGAGCCTGTATATTTTCGGGAATTTTCATCCCAGGGTTTACAAATGTAGACCACTTATCTACAATTTTACCGCCCGAAACCTTTATTGCACCAATTTCTGTTACGTTGTTTTTTGAAAAATCAAGTCCTGTTGTTTCGATATCAAAAACAACAAAATCGGAGTTAAGGTCTGCGTTATTCGTGTCGTATGCAATTCTTTTTGAGTCATCAACAAGATACCCCTCTACACCGTATATGACTTTTATTTTCTCGTTCAGCTTAGACGCTTTCATAGCGTCGGGATACGACTGCACAACACCGTGGTCGGTTATTGCAACCGCCTTGTGTCCCCAATATACTGCACGATTTATTAAGTCGGCAGTTGACGAAACCGCGTCCATCTGCGACATTTGTGTATGCATATGAAGCTCTACTCTTTTTTGTGGAGCATTATCTCTGCGGATTGGCGGTGCTTCTATCTGCGCAATATCCCTTGCCATTATTATAACCTCGTGTGCATAGTCGTCAAATTGCGCATTACCTCTACACACAATGTGAATACCACCGTCTTTTATGCCTTTTTTTACTGTTGGGTAAAGTTTTTTAAAGGCCTCATCATCTTTTGTTTTTGGCACAAACATTTTTAAGGTGATAGAGTCTGTTGTGTCGGTAATATCCATTGTAATAAGGTGGAATTCTTTTTCGGTCTTTTTCGATTTTATTTCGCGTTCGTCAAGACCAAACACTCTGCCCGACACCGTAACAGTACCGCTGTTTTCGTTTATAGAAGCCATAGATACAAGGTCGCCCTTTATTGCTCTGCCATAAAGCATTTCGGTTACATTAACTGTGCCAAGAATTGTTGGCTTTAGCGGACTTGCACTGTTTTTGAGGTTTGAAAGCTCATTTTCGTTAAGAGTATAGACCATTACATTTTTGTCGATATACTCTTTTTTTTCGGATATTACATAGTTTACTGCACGCAAAGAGTAGGCACTGCGTATGGTGTCGCATGCCCATTGAGCCTCGTTTTCGGTAGTGTTTGAAGCAAATATAATCTCCATTGTGCGAGTGTTTTTTGAGAGGTTTATCTTCTCAATCTGAAGTGGTTGTAACTCCTCGCTTTTTACTAATGGAAACAGTGTGCCAAGTTTTGGATTCATATAAAATATTCCTTTCGGGGATAAAAAACGGGCGACCGCAAAGGGTCGCACCCGCAATTATTTAAAATAATTAACTCCTGCCTCGAAAATCAGTTGATTTTTATTACCAGGAACGTTAGCTGCTATGTTCTCGCCAATACGTTCACTGTGTCCCATTTTACCCAATACTCTACCATCGGGGCTTGTTATACCCTCAATAGCGCAAACAGAACCGTTTGGATTCCATGCAATATCGTAAGTTGCCATGCCTTTTTCGTTAACATACTGAGTTGCAATCTGTCCGTTCTTGGCAAGTTCAGCCACTTGTTCGGGAGATGCAATAAATCTGCCCTCACCGTGAGAAAGCGCTATTGTGTGTATATCACCTGTGTTCACATTAGCAAACCATGGCGATTTGTTTGAAGCAACTCTTGTCTTTGCCATACATGAAACGTGTCTGCCTATTGTGTTAAAGGTAAGAGTTGGAGAATTATCGTCCATATCTCTTATTTCTCCATATGGAACAAGACCAAGCTTAATAAGTGCCTGGAAACCGTTACAGATACCAAGCATAAGACCGTCGCGGTTTTTGAGCATATTCATAACTGCTTCTTTAACAAGCGGATTTCTAAATGCAGTTGCAATAAACTTACCACTGCCCTCAGGCTCATCACCGCCCGAGAAACCGCCGGGAATCATTACAATCTGAGAGTTTTTAATTCTCTTTTCCATTTCACACATAGAGTATGTAACGTCTTCACCGCTAAGGTTGCGTATTACAAACACATCTGCAATACCGCCTGCATTTTCGAAAGCCTTTGCAGTGTCATATTCGCAGTTTGTACCTGGGAATACAGGAATAAATATTCTCGGCTTTGCAAATTTCTCGCTTGCAACTGTAATGTTTCTCTTGTCGTATGAATAAGTTTGTGGTTCTTCAGTGAATTTGCCTGCTTTTGTGGGGAACACCTTTTCGAGAGGTGCTGTCCACGATTTAAGTGCCTCGTCTAAAGTAATGCTTACACCGCAAGCCTCAATAGCCTTTGAAGTTGTAGTTTCACCTATTATAACACCGTCTTGTACGTCGTCTGCAACCTCTAAAACAATAGAGCCGAACGGTGCATTAAACAAATCTTCTTCACTCACATTCAGTGTAGCGCCAATCATATTACCAAACGACATTTTAGCGATAACCTCTGCAAGACCAAAGCCCTTAACAACGCTTGATGAAAGCACCTTGCCATCAGTTATTAGAGCGTGTACTGTGTCGTACATTTTCTTTAGTGAGTCGAAGTGGGGCATATCATTTTCGTCGCGCTCTGCTCTGAACATAACAAGCTTTGAGCCTGCCTTTTTAAATTCCTGTGATATTACCTTATCCGCTCTTGTGTGCGATACTGCAAAAGATGTCAGGGTAGGGGGAACGTCTAATTCGTTGAATGAGCCGCTCATAGAGTCCTTGCCGCCGATTGCAGCAATACCAAGCTCTAATTGCACGCGATACGCACCCAAAAGTGCCGCAAATGGTTTACCCCAACGTTTTGGGTCGTTGCCAAGCTTTTCGAAATATTCTTGGAATGTTAAGTATATCTTTTTGTAGTCAACACCCATTGCAACTGCTTTGGAAACTGATTCAACAACCGCAAATGCCGCACCGTGATATGGGCTCCAGCTCGAAAGGTTGGGGTTGTAACCAAAGGTCATAACTGTTGCAGTGTTTGTTTTGCCGCCAAGTACGGGCACTTTTGCCGCCATACCCTCGGTTGGTGTTAATTGATACTCACCGCCAAACGGCATTGTAACAGTGTTAGCACCGATAGTTGAGTCGAATTTTTCGCAAAGACCTTTTTGTGAGCATACGTTAAGGTCGGAGAGAACATTTAACCATTCGCTCTTTATATCTTCTTTCTTTTCGTACTTAAAGAAGCTTTCGCTCTCTTTTGGAAGCACAACCTCAACGTCTGTGTTTTTGGTAGCGCCGTTTGTATTCAGGAATTCTCTTGAGATATTACAGATAGTTTTACCTCTCCAATTCATTACAAGACGTGGATTTTCGGTTACTACTGCAACCTTTGTAGCCTCAAGATTTTCTTCGTTTGCATACTCAATAAACTTATCGGCGTCAGCGCTTCTTACCACAACTGCCATTCTTTCTTGTGATTCGCTTATTGCAAGCTCTGTACCGTCAAGTCCCTCGTACTTCTTTGGAACTTTATCCAAATCTATAACAAGGCCGTCTGCAAGCTCGCCAATTGCAACACTTACACCGCCTGCACCAAAGTCGTTACAACGTTTAATAAGAGTTGTAACCTTTTCGTTTCGAAATAGTCTTTGTATTTTTCTTTCAACGGGTGGATTACCCTTTTGAACTTCACTTCCGCATGTAACAACACTTTTTTCGTCATGCGCTTTTGATGAGCCTGTTGCACCGCCTACACCGTCTCTGCCTGTTCTTCCGCCCAATAATACAATAACATCACCGTCAGATGGAACTTCTCTTATTACATTCTTCTTTGGTGCTGCACCAATAACCGCGCCGATTTCCATTCTCTTTGCAACGTAGCCCTCGTGGTAAATCTCCTGTACCTGACCTGTTGCAAGACCAATCTGGTTACCGTATGAGCTGTAACCTGCCGAAGCGCCTGTTGTGATTTTTCTTTGCATTAGCTTACCAGGTAATGTATTGGCAAGCGACACTCTCGGGTCGCCTGAGCCTGTTACACGCATTGCCTGATACACATATGAACGACCTGATAATGGGTCGCGGATTGCACCGCCAAGACAAGTTGCTGCACCACCGAAAGGCTCAATTTCTGTCGGGTGGTTGTGTGTTTCGTTCTTGAACATAATAAGCCATGGTTCGTCTTTTCCGTCAACGTCAACGTCAACAACTATTGAGCAGGCATTTATTTCTTCGGACTCGTCAATTTCTTTTAAAAGTCCCTTTTTCTTTAACTGCTTAACAATAATTGTTGCCATATTCATAAGGCACATATTACGGTCGGGAGCATAAAGCTCTGCCTTTGCCTTTTTGTATTCCTCGTATGAGGCTTTTATTACGTCTGCATATTTTCCGTCGTTTATTGTTACGTTGTTTATTTTGGTTGAGAATGTTGTGTGTCTGCAGTGGTCCGACCAATATGTATCAATCATACGCATTTCGGTAACGGTCGGATTTCTCTTTTCTTCGTTTTTGAAATAGTTCTGGCAGAATTTTAGGTCGTCTAAATCCATTGCAAAGCCCATTTCGTCAAGAAATGCTTTCATTTGGGTTTCGCTCATATCAATAAAACCGTCAACGGTTTTTACGTCTTCGGGAACAACAACCTCCATATCAAGAGATGATGGCTTTTCAAAAGATGCTTCTCTTGCTTCTACGGGGTTTATAAGGTATGACTTTGCTTTTTCGAACTCTGCATCAGAAACTTCGCCAATAAGAACATATATTTTTGCATATCTTACCTTTGGACGCTCCTTTTGAGTGAGTATTGAGATACATTCCTCTGCACTTGCGGCTCTCTGGTCGAACTGACCTGGAAGATACTCAACTGCAAATTTAACACCCTCGTTTATTTCTATTTCTTCGTCGTAGGCACTGTCAACGGGTGGCTCTGAAAAAATAAGATTTCTTGCCTTTTGATATTCCTCGTCAGAAATTCCCTCAACGTCGTAACGGTTTATTATTCTTACTCCGCTAAGACCGCTCATCGAAAGATTGCCTCTTAAATCTGCAAGAACGCCCTGAGCTTCGACGTCAAAGCCTTTTTTCTTTTCAACGTAAATTCTTTTAACTTGTGCCATAGTAAAAAATTCCTTTCTGTATATGTTTGCTTTTTATCCTCTAATGTTAACAAAATTTATATACTCTGTCCGTGTTGTTACGGACAATATGTACTCAGAAGTTATATTTATAAAAAATGTAAAATCCATACACTATAATTCTACCATAAAAAACAAAATATATCAACTATAAATGTGAAAAAAATTCTTTGCTTTTTTACCAAAAAACTGTTGACAAACACTTTTTTTTATGGTATTATATAAAGGTCGTAAAGATAACATATATGCGGGAGTGGCTCAGTGGTAGAGCGTCACCTTGCCAAGGTGAACGTCGCGAGTTCGAATCTCGTCTTCCGCTTAGAAAAAAAGACATTATTCTCGAGAATAATGTCTTTTTTTCTTAAGCAGAAATTGTCTTTTGCCTGTTTTGTGCATATTGTTTTGGAGAAATGCCCATATAGCGCTTAAAAACATTTATAAAATAACTTAAATCGTTAAAACCGCAATCATACGCGGTGTCGGTTACGCTTATGCCCGAAAGAAGCATTTCACAGGCGGCTTCGATGCGATACGTTGTCATATACTCAACGGGTGTCTGACCTGTAACGTCTTTAAACACCTTGCAAAAATAATTCGCACTCATAGAGCACGCCCGTGCAAGCTCGCCAAGACTTATATTCGACGAAAAATTCTCCTCGATATACATAATCGACGGTTTTATTTTATCAACGCGGTATTCCACATTGTTTGTTGGTATATCCTGATTTTGAAGTGCGTAATATGCAATTTTATATAGCGCACTTATTACCTCAAACTCATAGCCGGTGTCTTTTTTGGTAAAGCAGTTGAATATGAAATTTATATCCTCATTTTGCGGAAATTTTACGGCGCAAATTACTTTTGATTTTAGCAGTGTACGTATTTTCTGAGTTGCATACAAAATTGCAGGCGAAAAAACAATACATTCATAATCGCACTCATCAGGTTCTGCGCCATGTGCAATACCGCCGGGGATATATATGCTGTCGCCTGCCCTTAGTGAATATGGGGTATCACCTATCTGCACGTCCAAAGACCCACCCGTAACGCGAATAAGCTCAATATCCTTGTGCCAGTGTGTCTGCATATGATACTGAGGATGGCTTTTATTTACCTTGTAATACTCAATGGGAAAATCAGGCGTGCCTCGTTGAGTTGTTTCGTGTAAAAGAGAAATTTTCATGTTTTTTATTGCCTTTCTGACTATATATATCCAAACAATGAAATTATTTGTAAAATCTTCCGTGCAAAATACACTTAATCGTAATATTCTTATACTTTATTCCATTATAACACAAGTATTTTAACAAAGTCAATAGTATAATTATATTAGACTATAATATTAGTTTAACTATATATATTTTTTTAGGAGGAAAAGATTATGGCAAAATCAAGACTAATAGGCGATTATCCTGTTATTGGTATTCGTCCTACAATCGACGGACGTCGCGGTCCTTTAAAGGTTAGAGAATCTTTAGAGGTTCAAACAATGAACATGGCAAAGGCTGCTAAAAAATTATTTGAAGACAACTTAAAATACTCTAATGGTGAGAGTGTTAAAGTAGTTATTGCCGACACAACAATCGGTCGTGTTGCAGAATCTGCTGCATGTGCTGATAAATTCAGAAAAGAGGGTGTAGACATTACTCTTACAGTTACACCTTGCTGGTGCTATGGCTCTGAAACAATGGATATGGACCCACAGACAATAAAGGGTGTTTGGGGCTTTAACGGTACAGAAAGACCGGGTGCAGTTTACCTTGCATCAGTTCTTGCTACACATGCACAAAAGGGACTTCCTGCATTTGGTATCTATGGCCACGAAGTTCAGGATATGAGTGATACTTCAATTCCTGCTGACGTAGAAGAAAAACTATTAAGATTTGGTCGTGCTGCAGTTGCAACTGCAACAATGCGTGGTAAGTCATATCTGCAAATTGGCTCAATCTGTATGGGTATCGGCGGCTCTATTATCGACTCTGACTTTATCGAATCATACTTGGGCATGAGAGTTGAGTCTGTTGACGAGGTAGAAGTAATCAGAAGAATGACTGAGGGCATCTATGACGAGGCTGAATTCCAAAAGGCACTTGCTTGGGCAAAGAAGAACTGCAAGATGGGCTTTGACAAGAACCCTGAGGATATGCAAAAATCTGATGCTGAGAAAGCTGAGCAATTTGAATTTGTTGTTAAGATGGCAGTTATTATTCAGGATTTGATGAATGGTAATGCAAATCTTCCTGAGGGTTGTGAAGAAGAAGCAGTTGGCCACAACGCAATTGCTGCAGGTTTTCAGGGTCAAAGACAATGGACAGACTTCTATCCAAACTGCGACTTTGCAGAGGCAATGCTTAACACCTCATTCGACTGGAACGGTGCAAGAGAGCCATATATTTTAGCAACCGAAAATGACGTATTAAACGGCTTAGGTATGCTATTTATGAAGTTATTAACAAACAGAGCACAAATGTTTGCGGACGTTCGTACATATTGGAGTGGCGAGGCTATCAAGAGAGTTACAGGCTACGACATCAAAGACGAAGCAAAGGCTGCAAATGGTGTTATTCACCTTATCAACTCAGGTGCTTGTTGCTTAGACGCTAATGCAGAGGCAAAAGACGAAAATGGAAATGCAGTTATGAAGCCTTGGTATGAAGTTACACAAGCTGACCAAGACGCTATTATGGGTGCTACAACATGGAATATGGCAGACCTGGGATATTTTAGAGGCGGCGGTTTCTCATCAAGATTTGAAACAACAGCTACAATGCCTGCTACTATGATTAGACTAAACCTTGTTAAGGGTCTTGGTCCTGTTCTTCAAATTGCAGAGGGTTGGACAGTAGGTCTTCCTGCTGATGTATCTGACGCACTTTGGAAGAGAACAGACTACACATGGCCATGTACATGGTTTGCTCCAAGATGTGATGGTAAGGACGGCAGCCCATTCAAGACAGCTTATGAAGTTATGAATAACTGGGGTGCTAACCACGGTGCTATCTCTTATGGACATATTGGTGCAGACCTTATCACAATGTGTTCAATGCTGAGAATTCCTGTAAGTCTACACAATGTACCTGAAGAAAAGATATTCAGACCTGCAAGCTGGAATGCTTTCGGCATGGATAAAGAAGGTCAGGATTACAGAGCTTGCCAAGCATACGGACCTTTGTACAAAAATATCAAATAATTTAAATTACATAAAAAGGTTGTTGCATATGCAACAACCTTTTTTATACATAAATCACATTATAGCCTGCCGCCTTGTAGAGTCTGTTCTTAACCGCAAGACCGTATCCGTCAAGAAATTTGAACTCTGCAAAAACAATTTCAACACCTAAATCGTCAAAGCTCCTTAGTGCACCAAACAGATTTTTTGCGTAGTCGCGGTTATTTTCGCCACCGTCTATAACAACTGCTCTGTCATATGCAGAGTTAAACATTGTAAGAACACCCGATACCTTATCATTATTTTCTTCTAATAACTCTTTAATCTTTTTCCTTACATTTTCGCACTCGCCCTCAACCACAACTACCTGTGCCTTTGGTGAGTAGTGCTTGTACTTTGTTCCCGGGCATTTTGGCTTTTCGTTCTCACCCACAGCCTCCATAACATTCTTATCTATTATGGTTTGGGGTACAACGGAGCATAATTCATCGTATGTAATGCCACCTGGTCTTAAAAGAACGGGAATGGGGGAGGTGGCGTCAACTATTGTGGACTCAACACCAAAATCGCAGCTTTCTCCGTTTATTATGCCCTCAATTCTGCCCATCATATCCTGGGTAACGTGCTTTACCTCGGTAGGACTCGGCTTTCCCGAAAGATTTGCTGACGGTGCCGCTATCGGCACGCGTGCCTCTTTAATAAAAGCAACTGCTGTGGCTTGTATGGGAAAACGTATTCCCACACTGTCAAGACCTGCAGTTACGGTGTCGGGAATATGAGGCTTCTTTTTTAATATTATTGTAAACGGACCTGGCATAAAAGCGTCTATAAGTTTTTTTGCGTTATCGTTTATATCCTCCGCAAGCTCATCTATCTGCGAAATATCGCCGATGTGGACTATAAGCGGATTATCCGAGGGTCTACCTTTGGCAACAAATATTTTTTTAACTGCCACCGCATCAAGTGCATTTGCACCAAGACCGTAAACCGTTTCGGTAGGGAATGCAACAAGTCCACCGTCTCTTATTATTTCGCCTGCAATTTTTAAGTCGTTTTTTTCTATAATACGTGTTTTCAAATTAATCCTCCAGATTTCCGTACTCCGACAGTAGCTCGTGCTTCATCTTCCATAAGTCTTTAGAAAGGTCAACATAATATTGATGTGGGTTTTCAAAACGCTTTACTTCCTCCCACAGACTGTCGACCTCCATCTGACAATACTCTCTCAGGATTTTTATGTCGGGATTTTTATATACACATTCTCCGTTCCTGAATATCTGCTTTAAAAGCGGTCTTGCATAGAAGTCGGTAATGCGCTTTCTTTTCCAAATATGCTCGGGGTTAAAAATTTCGTATGGCTTGGAATTATCTATCACCTCATCAAACAGTGTTATAACGTCTGCGAGTGCTCTGTTTGTTTCCTTTGAATACAGACGGTAAACCTGCTTAAAGCCAGGGGTGGTTATCTTTGCCACATTTTCACTTATTTTTATTTTTGGAATTATTTTTGAGTTTTTATCCTCGAGCGCCACAAGCTTGTACACCCCGCCAAAAACAGGTGCAGATGATGAAGTTATAAGACGCTCACCAACACCGAACAAGTCCACTTTTGCACCCTGTATAAGCATATCGCGTATAATATGCTCGTCAAGTGAATTGGAAGCAACAATTTTGCAGTCCTCATAGCCTGCCTCGTCAAGCATATCGCGGCATTTTTTAGAAAGATAGGTTATATCCCCTGAATCAATTCTTATTCCAACAGGACGCGCTCCCATAGGCTTTAAAATCTCATCGAACACTTTTATTGCATTAGGCACACCCGATTTTAATACGTTATATGTGTCCACAAGCAAGGTTGTGTTGTGTGGGTATGTCTTGGCATATGCCTTGAATGCCTCATACTCACTGTCAAACATCTGTATCCAGCTATGAGCCATTGTTCCCATTGCGGGAATGCCGTATAGCTTGTCCGCTATTGTGCACGCAGTGCCTGCCGCACCGCCTATATATGCGGCTCTTGCACCGAGCGTTGCGCCTGTGTAACCCTGTGCACGTCTTGAGCCAAACTCCATTACTGCTCTCCCTTGCGCTGCGCGCACTATTCTGTTTGTTTTAGTAGCAATAAGACTCTGGTGATTTACTGTTAAGAGAATCATTGTTTCTATAAACTGCGCCTGACACACAGGCCCTCTTACTGTTAAAATAGGCTCGTGCGGAAAAATGGGTGTTCCCTCAGGAATTGCCCATACATCACAACAGAACTTAAAATCCTTTAGGTATTTTAAAAAGTCATCGCAAAAGAGTTTTTTGGATTTTAAAAATTCAATATCCTCATCTGTAAATTTAAGCTCATTTATATATTCAATAACCTGCTCAACACCTGCCATAATGGCAAATCCACCGTCATCGGGCACGCGCCTGAAAAACATATCAAAATATGCAATTCTATCACCCATACCCTCTTTTAAAAATCCGTTTGCCATGGTGAATTCGTAGAAATCTGTTAGTAATGTAAGGTTCATAAATTTTCCTTTCTGGCTTGTTAATTTTGTGTATCTTACGCATTTAAACATATAAACATATAATAAAAGGATTGTCGCAGCTATGTACCAACAATCCCTCCAAATAACAATATGTAATAAAATTAAAATGAATAGTTGCCTTTGCGACTGTATCCACCACTGCGTTTTGAGGCGGCGTTTCTCTTTAAAATACGAAAGGCTTCGTCGCTGTCGGACTTGAACTTCGAAAGCTTATCCTCAAAAGACAACTCATCTTCCTTTTGCGACCAGTCAATATCTGCAGGACGTACACTCTGCTTGGGTTTGTTATCGCGTGTATCTTTTTTGTTGCGGCTTTTTGGCTCTGCTGCTGGCTTTTCCATAGTCTGTTTTATCGAAAGACTTATTTTACCGCTGTCTTCTATTTTGATGACCTTAACCTTAACTTCGTCGCCTTTTTTTATGTGCTCGTTAATATTCTGTATATATGAGGTTGAAATTTCAGAAATATGTACAAGCCCTGATTGATTTTTACCAAACTCAACAAACGCACCAAAAGGCATTACGCTTACTACCTTACCGTCAAAAATATCTCCTACAGAAACCACTATTTTTATCCTCTCTCTTAATTTATTCTTCAGTTGATGATACGTCTACAAATATCTTGGCATTTTTTTCTACCAGACCAAGTTTTTCGGTTGCGACGCTTTCTATGTATTCGTCGGTGTTTGATTTTGCTTTCAGCTCGTCTATTTCACGTTGACGTTCTTTTTCGTAGCTTATGCGCTCACTAAGAAGGGCAGCTTGTTTTTTGTTTTCCATAATCTGCGGTAATTGCATAAAACCCTTGAACAACATTGCACAAACACATAAAACAAACAAAATGGCAAATATTCTGTTTTTGTTATAGCGTGCCTTTTTCTTCGGCACTTGTTTTATTGCTTTGTTCATCAACATTCCCCCTTATAAGAATTTTATACAAAAACCGTATCGGTGTCAATACTATTTTAAAAAATAAACAGATTATTTTCAGAATTTTTTTAAAAATAAGGCTCAAAAGCTTTACTATAAAGGTACTTATTGTGTTATAGTACAAAATAGTACCAATTATTATACCGCATATTTCGTAAATATTAATTCTACCGTCATCGGTAAGTAGCACAATATATGCAACAAATCCACAAACAAAAATCCAGTATAAAAAATCGCTGATCCATATAAATAGCATATTAAAGCTTACAGTGCGTCTTATAGCACGCAGGGTATCATAACACAGACCCATAAAAAAGCCTGTAAAGGTAAGAGCTAAAAGTGAGTAGACCTCGCTTGCCATATCTATTTAAAAAGACCTTCAAATGCTGAGCGTTTTTGCTTTGTTTTGGTATACTGTAGTGATAAGACCTCACCGCAAATGCTAAGCTCACCCAAATCGGTATCAAGCCTGGAGATATTAAAATCTTTGCCTTTTAGAATTATTGTACCATCAAGGGTTGTAATATCAATGCAGGTTTGAGAAAAATTTCCCACATCAATAACGCCTGTCATCTGAATGTTTTTTCTTTCATTTATTGTAACGGTGTGAACATCTTTTTTTTGAGTTATACTCTGTGCCAAACTAAATTCCTCCCTATATATAAAATCATATTATATATATGAGGGATTTTGTTAATTTATTACCTCGTAAAGAGAGGTGGCATCGTCTTTTAGTACGTGTTCTTTTATATCGAGTACACGTATTTTTATTATACGTTCACCCATTTTAATTTCAAGGATATCATTTTCTTTTACATCGTAAGATGCTTTTACAACTTTTCCGTTTGCCATTATACGACCCTGGTCGCAGGCTTCGTTTGCAATGGCACGTCTTTTTATTATTCGTGATACTTTTAAGTATTTGTCTATTCTCATATTTGCCCCAGACAATAAGGGACTGTCGTATCAATGGATTTTGTACAAAAGCGCAAATATACATTTGCTAAAAATCAATTTTATACAATAAATCTTTTGATACGACAGCCCCTTATCTCTTTTTGATAAAATTATTTGTTTACAGCATCCTTGAAAGCCTTACCAGCTTTGAATGCAGGAACCTTTGATGCAGGTATGTTGATAACTTCGCCTGTTCTTGGGTTTTTGCCTTGTCTAGCATCTCTTTGTCTTACTTCGAAACCACCAAAGCCGAATAATTGAACTTTGTCGCCTTCGCAAAGAGCCTTTTTGATTGTTTCTGTAACAGCAACAACTGCTGCTTCAGCTTGTTTCTTTGTCAACTCTGCACTTTGTGCAACAGCTGCAACTAATTCTGTCTTGTTCATTTATGTTTCCTCCTTGAAATTTTTAATAACGGGATTAAATCCCATACCTCTATCATTTTATTACAAAAAATGGCTGTTGTCAAGTGTTTTGTGTAAAATAAATTGTTTTTTTCCTATTATTTCGCTATTTTTTGTGTTTTTGCCTTAAAAACAATGAATTTTTCGGGTGTGAGAGCATAATATATATAGTAAAAAATAAATTTTTTTATTTTGTTAAAAAAAATTAAAAAAAGTGTTGACAAATCAAAAAGTATCTGTTATAATAGTCTCTGTCGTTGATTGGAACGATGTACAATGGTAACATATGGGAGTTTAGCTCAGCTGGGAGAGCGTCTGCCTTACAAGCAGGATGTCACAGGTTCGAGCCCTGTAATTCCCATATATGGCCCGGTAGTTCAGTTGGTTAGAACGCCAGCCTGTCACGCTGGAGGTCGTGAGTTCGAGCCTCATCCGGGTCGCCATATGCCTTTGTAGCTCAGTCGGTAGAGCAAGGGACTGAAAATCCCTGTGTCGGCGGTTCGATTCCACCCGAAGGCATTTAAGTGCGGGAGTGGCTCAGTGGTAGAGCGTCACCTTGCCAAGGTGAACGTCGCGAGTTCGAATCTCGTCTTCCGCTCCATTTTGAAACAAAAGACGCACTCTTGCGTCTTTTGTTTTACAAATATGGCGCCATAGCCAAGTGGTAAGGCAGAAGTCTGCAAAACTTTTATGCCCCGGTTCAAATCCGGGTGGCGCCTCTTTACAAAAAGCACTTCGCACGAAGTGCTTTTTTTATCTAAATCACGTTTGTATGGGGGTGAATTCTTGTGAAAAAGAAGTTTGTTACTTTTTTGGTGATATTTGTTGTGGGGATAGGTGTTGTTAATTCCAAAACAGATTTCTTTTTAAATATAGAACGCTACATTCCTGCATTGGAAAAATATAGCATTATAACACAAATGTCATCGGATTTCTCGGTTAAGCTTTCCGAAATAACCTCCATTATTCCAACACCAAGCGAGATAATTGCATATATTAAAAACGAGGAGCTTCCTATTGACCCCGAAGACGTGGCAAAGAACGCATATATTGCAAACAGCCCCATGCTCTCTTTTTATCCCGACGAGAATATAAGTGTTCAGGTGGTTGAGGGAGGTAGTAAACTAAATATTTTCGGAATAACAAAAAGCCCGCAAAAAAATTATCTGGTTGTAAATTTCGACGGTAAAAACGATACTCTCGAACAAAGCACTGTAGCGGTATCATCCGACGGCATATTCAACAAAAGCATAAAAATCCCTGAGACTGATGAGGACAAGCTCAAAATCACAATTTATAACGGACACAAGGAATTTGGCGAGTTCAAAAGCTGGGTTTTGAATGTTATATCATTAAATAAAGATGAAACAGGGAAATGGAGTATTGCAACATCACCTGTGTACGAAGAAAACCGTGCGCTCTATGAGGCGGACAAGTCAATCTCCGACGCACTGAAAACCACTCCGTCAATACAAAGCGACCGCGAGTCTATTAAATCTATTGCAACTCAGGTTACACAAGGTAAGGCGACAGATTACGATAAGGCGATAGCATTGCACGATTGGGTTTGTTCATATATGTATTATGATATAGACAACCTCGATTCACCCACAACTCCGCCATTCTATGCTGACGAAATAATCCGTACGCAACGCGCGGTTTGTCTTGGATTTGCCACGTTGTATGCGTCGCTTTGCAGAAGCATAGATATTCCGTGTAACGTTGTTTCGGGTTATGCTTTGGGAGTTGGCGCAGATACGGAATGGACAGACGAAACAATAGCCACAAGCTATCAGAATCACGCGTGGAACGAGGTTTATGTAGATGGCAGATGGGTTATTGTAGATACAACGTGGGACACCGCCAACAAGATAGAAAACGGAGAGAAGATAAAGGGCGAGGAGGTTTCGCATCTTTACTTTGATTCTAATTTGCAGTTCTTTTCGCAAAATCATAAGATTATAGAGTATCAGAAAAGAAGCTAATGCAGACTTTGTAAATCAGGGAAAGGAATAATATAAATGATAACGGTAACAGATTTAAGCTTAAATTTCAGTGGTGAGAATTTATTCTCCGACGTAAACTTAAAATTTACACCAGGTAACTGCTATGGTGTTATAGGTGCAAACGGTGCGGGCAAGTCTACATTTTTGAAGTTGCTTTCGGGCGAGATTGACTCCACCTCGGGAACAATAGCCATTGCACCAAACTGCAGAATGTCAGTTTTAAAACAGGACCATTTTGCATATGATGAGTTCTCAGTTATGGACACAGTTATAATGGGCAACCAGAAGCTGTATTCTATAATGAAAGAAAAAGACGCGCTTTACGAAAAAGAGGACTTTACCGACGAAGACGGAGTAAAGGCGGCTGAGCTTGAGGCAGAGTTTGCCGAAATGGACGGTTGGGAGGCTGAATCCGACGCATCAAAGCTTATACAGGGACTTGGACTTTCGGAGGATATTTTATATAAACAGATGTCAGAGCTTGACGGTAAGGAAAAGGTTAAGGTCCTGCTTGCTCAGGCGCTATTTGGCAATCCTGATATAATACTTCTCGACGAGCCTACAAACCACCTCGATTTGCAGGCGATAGAATGGCTTGAGGAATTTTTAATAAACTACGAGGGTACAGTAATTGTTGTTTCGCACGACAGATATTTTCTTAATGTTGTTTGTACTCATATTGTAGATATAGACTACACAAAGATAAAAATGTATGTTGGCAACTACGAATTCTGGTACGAATCGAGCCAATTAATACAAAAGATGATAAAGCAACAAAACAAGAGGGCTGAAGAAAAAATTAAAGAGCTGCAAACATTTATAGCAAGATTCTCGGCTAATAAATCAAAATCAAAGCAGGCAACAAGCCGTAAAAAAATGCTTGATAAGCTGACTGTTGAAGAACTACCTGCCTCATCAAGAAGATACCCCTTTGTTGGCTTTGAACGCGACAGAGAAGCAGGCAAGGACTTATTGACGGTTGATATGGTATCAAAGAGTGTCAACGGCGAGGTTTTAATAAAGGACTTCAACTTTACAATGAATCACGACGATAAAATTGCAATTCTTGGCGAAAATGAGCTTGCAGTTACCGAGCTTATAAAAATGCTTGCATTGGAATCCGAGCCTGATAGCGGTACTGTAAAATGGGGAATATCAACTTCAAGAAGCTATTTCCCAAAGGATAACACAGAGTTTTTTGAGGGTTGTGAATTAAATCTTATGGATTGGTTAAGGCAATTTGCACCCGAGGGATTTGAAACTCAGAACGAAACATATATAAGAGGTTTCCTTGGCAGAATGTTATTCAGCGGTGATGATGTATTCAAGCAGGTTAAGGTTCTGTCGGGTGGCGAAAAGGTAAGATGTATGCTCTCAAGAATGATGCTATACGGTTCAAATGTGCTGATTTTAGACCAACCGACAAACCATCTTGACCTCGAAAGTATTACTGCGGTAAATAACGGACTCACGTCATTCAAGGGAAATGTAATATTTGCCTCTCACGACCACGAGTTTGTAAATACTATTGCAAACAGAATTTTAGATATTCAGAGTGATGGTACAGTAATCGACAGAATGTGTACGTTTGACGAATATATCGAACAAAGAAAACAAATAAATATGTAAAACAAAAAAATCACTTCACATTGTGAAGTGATTTTTTAATTTATTTTATTTTCTTAAAGTTACCGTAAGTATCGCTTACCATTTCCAGGAAAGAGAATGTATCACTGTATTGTTTCAGAATATTATTCATTTCAACAAGCTGGTGTTTGTTGATTATACATATTAAAATTGCCTTTTCCTCGTGTGAGAATGAACCCGTTGCAGAAATTCTTGTTGAGGAGTGTCTTAGCTTTGTTTGTATATCGTGGCTTATTTCGTCGGGGTGGGTGGTTATAATTGTAACCTCGTAAGCTGTTTTTGTACCTTTAATTATATAGTTCCCGATAAAGCTCGAAATAAAGCAATAGGTAATGCACAGGCAAACAGGCTTATAATCATAGATTAATTCTCCGTTAATTTCTTTTGCATAAACAAAGAACGAAATTATTGCAACAAGAGTATTTAACGAGAAAGTAATCCAGAAAAAGTTAAGGGTCGGTTTTTTAAAGTTAATGTATTTTGATACAATATCTGTACCGCCTGTCGAAGAGTTTGACTTAAAACAAAGACCGTATACAAAACCGCTTATTATACCGCTTAATATTACGGGGTAAACGGTGTCGTGTCCGTTGGCATTATACTGAAAGGCTTCCAATCCTAACTTCTGCAAAAACAAAAATCCGAATGAATACGTAAGACAAAATACCAAAGACCTTTTTGCAAAGGATTTATCTAATAAAAAATATGCTAAAATACACAAGGGCGTATTTATAATAATCGACATATAACCGATACTGAAACCCGTCTTATACTGAATCATTGTCGCAATACCGTTAAGTCCTGCGGGGGCAAATCCGTTATGGACAATAAACAGTTGATAATTAAATGCCAGAAGAATGGCAACCAGAATAATTACCAAGTATTCTAATGAACTTCTCCTTAAGGTTTTTTCTTTCATAATATCACTCGCAATTTTTAAATTTGTCATATAAACTAAAAAAACACCCGTCTGTTGAGTGTTTTTAATGACCCGTAAGGGAATCGAACCCTTGATGCCGCCGTGAGAGGGCGGAGTCTTAACCGCTTGACCAACGGGCCGCAAATAAATTACCTGTATATGATATCACACAAATTATTGTTTGTCAAGTAGTTTTTTGAATTTATACACCTAAAAATTCCAAAAAAGTTATGTACATTATGCAATAATATTATAATGTAAAAAGTTTCTTTCTTTTTCAAATGCGCTATTGCAATTTATGTAAATTTATGCTATAATGAATTGCGTAATAAATACTCAAATAATTAAGAAAGGCTACGTGGATAATATGAAAGTATATAACACTCTTACACGTAAGAAAGAAGAATTTATACCAATAGATAAAAATGAGGTAAAAATGTATTCTTGCGGACCTACCGTATATGACTATTTTCATATAGGTAATGCCCGTCCTTTTATTGTGTTCGACACAATGCGTCGTTATCTTGAATATAGCGGATACAAGGTAAAGTTTGTGCAAAACTTCACCGATATAGACGATAAAATGATAAAAAGGGCAAACGCTGAGGGTATAACAGTAAAAGAGCTTGGAGAGAGATTTATAAACGAATATTTCGAAGATGCAACTGCACTCGGTATTCATAAAGCTACTGTTCATCCCAAAGCAACTGAAAATATAGATGCTATAATAGAAATAGTTAAAAAACTCGAAGAAAAAGGCTTTGCATATAACGTTGACGGAGACGTGTATTTTTCAACAAAGAAATTCCGCGAATACGGCAAGCTTTCCAAACAACCTCTTGAGGATTTGGAAGCCGGTGCAAGAATAGACATAAACGAAACAAAGCAAGACGTTATGGACTTTGCACTCTGGAAAAAGCAAAAAGAGGGCGAGCCTGCATGGGAAAGCCCGTGGGGAATGGGCAGACCGGGCTGGCATATCGAATGCAGTGCCATGGCAAATAAATATCTTGGTGAAACTATCGATTTGCACTCAGGAGGTCAGGATTTGATATTCCCTCATCACGAGAACGAAATCGCACAAAGCGAGTCTGCAAACGGTAAGCCTTTTGCTAAGTATTGGATGCACAATGGCTACATTAATATAAACAACCAGAAAATGAGTAAGTCATTGGGTAATTTCTTTACTGTAAGAGATATAAGAGAAAAGTATGATAGCGAAGTTATAAGATTTTTTATGCTTAGCGCGCATTACCGTAACCCGATAAACTTCTCCGATTTACTTATGGAGCAGGCAAAATCGGCAGTAGGCAGAGTATACACATGCATTAACAATCTTGAATTTTTAAAACAAGGTGCAAATGATGGCGAGGCGGATTCAGCCATATTACAAGAGCTTGATGCCTACAAGAAAAAGTATATTGCCGCTATGGAAGATGATTTGAATACTGCCGACGCTATTGCAGCGATATTTGATATAGTTTATCTTGCAAACACAAAGGTTGATGCTGCGGCCTCAAAAGAAACTATTAACTCCATACTTGCACTCATAAGAGAGCTTGGCTCTGTTTTGGGATTATTCAATCAAAGTGGTGAAAAGTCGCTTGATGATGAGGTTGAGGCTCTGATTGCGGAAAGAACAAAGGCAAGAGCTGAAAAGAATTGGGCAAAGGCTGACGAAATAAGAGACAAATTAAAGGAAATGAATATCGTTCTTGAAGATACTCCGCAAGGTGTAAAATGGAGTTATGCAAAATGACAGATAAGCAAAAAGAACCGTCGCAGTATGCACCGCTTTCGCTTGCATACATAGGCGATGGAGTATATGAACTATATGTCAGAAACAGAGTTATAAGCGAAAATCCCGATATGCCTGCACATAAATTACATTTACAAAGTGTTAAGTATGTTAAGGCACATGCACAGTCGAACAGTATTCATGCGCTTGAGGGCATACTGAGTGAAAAGGAAATGGCAATCTTTAAACGCGGCAGAAATGCAAAATCTCCCACAGTGCCTAAAAATGCAAATCTCACAGACTACCGTCATGCAACGGGATTTGAGGCACTCGTAGGGTATTTGTACCTGTCAGGCGAAAAGGAAAGACTTAACGAGCTTATGTCTGCAGCATATGATAATGCCTTTGATATAGTAGAGCAACAATAACAAGGAGGAAATACTAATGGACAAAAAAAGAATTATCGAGTTATCCATTATTGCAAATAAAGTAAGAAAAAATGCTTTAACTGCAGTATATTCGGCAGCTTCGGGACATCCGGGAGGTTCACTATCCATTGCAGAGGTGCTTACACTTTTGTATTTTGAGGTTATGAACATAGACCCCAAAAATCCAAAGAAAGAGGACAGAGACCGCTTTGTACTTTCAAAGGGACACACTGCTCCGGCGCTGTATTCAACATTGGCACTAAGAGGCTATTTCCCGGTTGAAGACGTAGCAACTTTCAGAAAGATAGATTCATATCTGCAAGGCCACCCTGATATGAAAAAAGTGCCCGGTATTGATATGTCAACAGGCTCGCTTGGTCAGGGTGTGAGTGCGGCAGGCGGTATGGCACTGGCTGCAAAGATTGATAACAAGGATTACAGAGTTTACTCAATTCTTGGCGACGGTGAGATAGAAGAAGGTCAGGTATGGGAACAGGCTATGTTTGCGGCTCACTACAAGCTCGATAACTTTACCATATTTGTAGACAATAACGGTCTTCAGATAGATGGTGATATAACCGAGGTAATGAATCCTACTCCTATTGATAAAAAGTTCGAGGCATTTGGCTGGAATGTAATTGTAACAGACGCACACGATTTTACAAAGCTATACGACGCCATTGAGACGGCAAAAGCATGCAAGGGTAAGCCGACTGCTATTATAATGAAATCGGTAAAGGGTAAGAATGTATCGTTTATGGAAAATCAGGCTTCGTGGCACGGAAATGCACCAAAGCAACCCGAATACGAACAGGCAATAAAAGAATTGGATGAAATCATCAATAGATTGGAGGGTGAGCTATAATGGCAAAAAAAGCTACAAGAGAATCATACGGTGCGGCGCTTGCAGAGTTTGGTGCCAATACCAATATAGTTGTTCTGGATGCGGACCTTTCTGCCTCTACAAAAACAGCAATGTTCCAAAAAGCCTACCCCGAAAGATTTTTTAATGTAGGTATAGCAGAGGGTAATATGATGAGTGTTGCAGCGGGTATTGCATCAACAGGCAAAACGGTATTTGCCTCATCTTTTGCAATGTTTGCGGCAGGTCGTGCATTTGAACAGGTAAGAAACTCAATCGGATACACAAACCTTAATGTAAAGATAGGTGCAACTCACGCAGGTATATCTGTTGGTGAAGACGGTGCTTCGCATCAATGTCTTGAGGATATTGCACTTATGAGGTCTATACCCAATATGGTTATTATAAACCCTGCCGACGACAGAGAGGCATTTGCGGCGGTAAAAGCGGCTATAGATTACGAGGGGCCCGTATATATGAGATTTGGCAGACTTGCAGTTGACGATGTAAATGGCGACGACTACAAGTTCGAGCTTGGCAAGGGAGTGGAGTTAAAAGACGGAAACGACGTAACTATTGTTGCTACGGGACTTATGGTAGGAATGGCACTCGAGGCAGCTGGTATGTTAAAGGAAGAAGGCATAAGCGCAAGAGTTGTAAACATTCATACAATAAAACCGATAGACAAAGATATTATTATAAAAGCATCAAAAGAAACAGGCGCTATTGTAACTTGCGAGGAACACTATATAATGGGTGGTCTTGGCAGTGCAGTTGCAGAAGTGGTGTGTGAGAATGCACCGTGCCCTGTAAAGATAATAGGTACAGACAGATTTGGTAAGTCGGGTAAGCCTGCTGAGTTGTTTGAGGAATATGGGCTAACACCACAAAACATTGTAGAAAAAGCAAAACAAGTAATCGAGCTTAAAAGATAAAAAACGATTTGTGATATTGGAGGATAAAAATGAAAAAACTGTTATTAGTTGTTATGAGCATACTTATGGTGCTCACCATATCTGCTTGCACTAGCAAGGATAATACTGAAAAAACACAGACAACGATTACAGAAATTGACCCTGTAAATGTTCTTACAGCAAATGACGTGTACGAAGCATTGAATTATGAATATGTACCGGTAGTTGATGGTGGAGTTATAGTTCATGAAGACAACACCTCAAAGGCAATATACGTAAGTGAGCCAAAAGGTGCAAACGACAGTGTCGAAATAAAGATAACTCAGATGACAGATAAGATTAGTGCAGAAGTTGTAAGAGCGCAGTTTGAGGAGTCAAAAGCAAAAAGAAGCGATACAATAGATATTGCAAATCTTGGTGAGAGTGCATATATTGCATTCCCGTCGATATATGTTTACGACAGAGGTTGCATTATAAAAATAAGCGCCGGCTCGGGAAACAGCAGTGAACAACAAAACCTCCTGCTCACGCTTGCGGCAAAAGCCATAACAAATTTTGAGGCGATTGTTCCACCATTAGAACAAAGCAAATAATAATTAAAAATGACTATTGCCATAGGCAATAGTCATTTTTTATGAATAAAGAGAATAAAAAAGCAACAACTCGTATGAGTTGTTGCTTTGACTATATCTGGATTAGTGAACAATAGCAAGTTCTGTTTCTTTATCGAATACGTGTAGCTTATTTGTATCGAAGCAAACTTTGATTGTATCTTCAATCTTAGCGTTTGATCTCTGGTTAACCTTAGCTGTGAACTGAGTATCAGAAATCTTTAAGTATAAGAATGTTTCTGAACCAAGTAGCTCTGTAACTTCAACATATGCTTCACATACACCGTCAGGCTTAGCTGCGATAAAGCCTTCGTCGTCATGAATATCTTCAGGTCTGATACCCAATACAACAGTTTTACCGATGTAATCCTTAAGAGGAGCTACCTTGCCTTCAGGAATCTTAATTGAGTTTTCGCCGAATGTTGCGTATACGCCACCGTCTTTTTCAGAAAGCTCTGCGTCAACAAAGTTCATTTGAGGTGAACCGACGAATCCTGCAACGAATAGGTTACATGGTTCTGAGTATAGTGTTGTTGGTGTATCTACTTGTTGAACAAAACCGTCTTTAAGAACAACGATACGTGTACCCATTGTCATGGCTTCTGTCTGGTCGTGAGTAACGTAGATAAATGTTGTTTGTAGCTTGTGGTGCAACTTCTTAATTTCAGTTCTCATTGCAACTCTTAGCTTAGCGTCAAGGTTTGAAAGCGGTTCGTCCAAAAGGAATACCTTAGGGCTACGAACAAGCGCACGTCCCATAGCAACACGCTGTCTCTGACCACCAGATAGAGCAGCCGGCTTTCTGTCAAGCAAATGCTCAATTTCAAGAATCTTAGCTGCTTCTTCAACTCTCTTCTTTATTTCGTCTTTTGGAGTCTTTCTTAGCTTAAGCGCAAATGCCATGTTATCATAAACTGTCATATGCGGATATAGAGCGTAGTTCTGGAAAACCATTGCTATATCTCTATCTTTTGGAGCAACGTCGTTCATAAGCTTGCCGCCTATGTAAAGCTCACCTTCAGAAATTTCTTCAAGACCTGCTATCATACGCAATGTTGTTGATTTACCACAACCTGAAGGACCAACAAGAATTATAAATTCTTTATCTTCAATATCAAGTGTGATATCGCTGGCACCAACGAAACCGTTAGGATACCTTTTAGTAATGTGTTTTAATTGTAAATCTGCCATTGTCAATAGTCCCCTCTCATATTTTAAGTTTACTTTATTTTTACAGATTGACTTTTAATATAATCTTTTGTTTTACGTGTAAAATATAACCTTATGTTACATAACGACACATACTATATATTAACATATTTTCGATAAAATTGGTAGTCGAATAATAGACAAAAATTCAAATAAATCTTTGTCTATCTTCGACAAAAAGGGGTTAGCGCAAAACAAATGTGCACAAAAGATTAGTGAGAAGAAGCAATAATTTTGTTTGCAACTTCCATAGGCGCTTTTTCGTATCTTACGAACTCAAAAGTGAATATTCCTCTACCTCCGCTCAGTGCTCTTAAGTCGGTTGCATACTTATGCATTTCGGACATCGGCACTTCGGCCTCTACAAGATTAAGACCCGGCTTGTCGCTTTCGCCCATTCCCATTATACGACCACGACGTTTGTTAATATCACCTATAACGTCGCCCATGATATTTTCGGGGACATAGCTCTTTAAGTAACCGATTGGCTCAAGAATAACAGGACCCGCCTGCTTTAAGCCTTCCTTGTATGCAATAGAAGCAGCAGTCTTGAATGCCATTTCTGATGAGTCAACAGGGTGGTATGAACCGTCAAGAAGTGTTGCCTTAAGATTAACAACCGGATATCCTGCAAGCACACCCTTTTCGCAGCTGTCCAAAAGCCCTTTTTCAACTGCAGGGAAGTAGTTACGAGGAACGCTGCCGCCGAATATTTTTTCTTCGAATATCATTTCTTCGGTGATACCTGGCGCAAACTCAATCTTTACATGACCGTACTGACCATGACCGCCCGATTGTTTCTTATGTTTACCCTCAACAGTAACTGTTTTTGTTATTGTTTCACGATAAGGTGTTATAGGCTCTTCAACTACTACGTTGGTTCCGTACTTGGTCTTTAGTTTGCTCAAAATTACTTCTATGTGTTGTTCGCCCTGACCGTTTATAAGTGTTTGCTTTGTTTCGGTATTGTTTGTTACAGTAAATGACGGGTCTTCGTCCATAAGCTTTGTAAGTCCGCTTACTATCTTTTCTTCATCACCCTTTGCTTCAGGCTTTACTGCCATCGAAAGTACAGGAGAGGGGAATTCTATGCCTGTAAGAATTATGTTCTTGTTACGCTCACAAAGTGTATCACCTGTTTTTGTGAATTCAAGCTTTGCAACGCAACCTATATCACCGGCTTTAACGCATGATGTTTCAACCTGTTTTTTGCCACAAATCGAATATATTTTACCAATTCTTTCGTTTTCGCCTTTGTTGGGGTTGTATAGTGTGGTATCGGATTTAATCTCGCCCGAATATACCCTGAAAATTGAAAGTTTACCAACGTAAGGGTCAGCTATTGTCTTAAACACAACTGCCGCAGTTGTTTCTTCTGCTGTTTGTACCAATTCAACCGGCTCTGCAGTATCGGCCATTCTGCCGATTTCCTCGATTTCCGACGGTGCAGGAAGATACTTTCCAATACCGTCCATAAGGCTTCTTACACCGATATTGTCCTGACCGCTTCCGCAATATACAGGGTAGATGCTACCGTCTTTTACACCCTTTCTTATAGCTTTTTTAATTTCATCAAAAGTAAATTCTTCGCCGTTGAAATATTTAACCATAAGCTCTTCGTCAGTTTCTGCAATAGCTTCCATTATCATTTCTCTTAGAGGTGCAACAATGTCTGCCATACCGTCGGGAACAGGAATATCAACTCTGTCCTGACCCTCGTAGCGTCTTGCTGTCATATCAACTATATCAACAAAGCCCTTGAATTCGTCGCCCTCTCTTATGGGGTATACAAACGGTGTGATTGACTTGCCGAAAGTTGCTTTCATTTCTTCAAGAGTACGCTCGTAATTACCGCGTGAGTCGTCAATTTTATTAACAAAGAACATTATCGGCACACCTTTATTTTTGGCATATTGGAATACCTGCTCAGTACCAACCGAAACACCACTTCTGCCGCTAAGTACAACAAGTGCCGAGTCAGCAGCTCTTACGCCTGCTTTTACGTCGCCTGCAAAATCAAAAAATCCGGGTGTGTCTATTACGTTGTATTTCATATCTTTCCACTCTATAGGAGCAACAGAAGTTGAAATAGAAAAGCCGCGCTTTACTTCTTCGGGGTCGCAGTCTGTAACGGTTGTTCCGTCTGCAACTTTACCCAAACGGTCAATAGCCCCTGCATTATAAAACATAGCCTCTGCTAAAGTTGTTTTACCGCATTTTCCGTGCCCCATAACGGCAATGTTTCGAATGTCCTCCATTTTGTATAATTTCATATTATCAAATCCTTTCGTTTATTTGTTTTTAGTTATCACTTACATAATAAGCCTTATACATAATACTTACCACCTTTTTATAAATATCAAACAAATAAACAACAAAAAACGACTGTCATTTTGTACGAAGTTACTTATAAAATTTTAGTTATTTTTTATTCGTAAAAATAAAAACGAGGAGTGCGCCAAGCGAATTAATCAGATAAAAACAGAGAGGACGGTCTGTATTGATTCGATGTTGCGAGTTTTAAATCCATAGGATTTATTGTCTGAGCAACAGAATTAATACAGATTGTCCTCTCTTATAATCATATATTTTTTGCAATTTTAAGCATTTCGTTATGAAAGTTTTTACCGAGCTTTTTTTGTATAATTTCGCAATAACGATTAGAGCAGGTGAGTTTGTTTTTCTGGTATTCAATTATATTCAAAACGTCGGGACAAGTTTTAAAATAAATACTCATATCATCTAAAATACCAAGTACTGCGTCGTACGCACTTATATTATCTATTTTAATTGCCGACATATTATAAAGTGCTGCTGCTTTATGATTTTTAAGCGCTCTCTCCTGTAGGGCGCTAGTAAAATCAAAGTCAGGACAAAATGCGAGATAAATTAAAAGATAGTGTGCAAATTTAATATCCTCCTTGAATATCCCAAGCGGAGATAGAGGATTAACGTCAAACATACGAAGCTCTATGTGGTTCACTCCGTTTTCTTTAAGATTTTTCAAACTGTTAACCCCAGGGGGTTTTAACCGTGCGGGGACATATAATTCCCATTCAGAAAATAAAGCGCCGTTTTTTACATATTGCTCAATGCCCTTAATATATGTGTATAAATCTGTGCAGTCAAATATTGGCACGAATTTATTCCAATAGCCCTTGTTGCTACTTCTGCGCGAAGCATATCCATCAAAACCGTCGCCTTTGGTATAGTCTTCGTCAAGGGACATATCATAAACGGGGCTTGAGGCAGTAAGTAAAACCAAAACCCAACTGTATCGGCATATCTGCTTAAACAGCCTGAAATATAAGTTGTTTTTAAACTGAGTGTAGTCCTCGTTTTCGTCGCAGAGAGATTTTAAAAAAATGTCGGAAAATGAGAAATTAAAATGAATCCCACAGTATAGCATAAGCCTCTTGCCGTAGCGAGCTGCAAGCTTTTCGCGGTATTCTCTTTTTGGAGCACTCTCTCCGTAAAAGTCTGCAATAGGAATATCGTCTTCGTCTTCAAAATGAGGTGGATTACTGTTTAACCACAGGTACTCATTATTCTTTGCAATTTCGGAGCGCACTCTTTTATCAAGTGAGGAAAGCTCATCAAATAATTCATCAATATTCTTACATACGGGGGACACTAATTCAATCTGATTTTCGCAAAAATCTCTTGTAATCATTTCATCATCAAATATGTGCGGAGTCTGTGCGAGTGAGCCGTCAGACGTAACACGGAGTGTCTCGCGCTCAAGCCCGAAATTACCCTCAAAAATATGTTTATCCAAAACCATTATAGTTATCCTCTGTTTACATTACCTACTGCGACTTTTATATTAAGTCCTGCCGATTTTACTTCTTCTTCAAGCAGTTTAAGCCCCTCTGCCGCTTCTGTGCCTGTGTAGGCTTTGTTGTTATAAAGGGTATATAATTTCCGTACATCGCTTGGGGACAGGTTAGGCATTACTACATTCGCACCTGCCATAAGACCCATCTGTCTGCCTTGCGGATGGATTGTACCAAGTGCAGTAGTAGACGGAATAAGTGCATACGGAAACATTAACCTTAGTATTGCAACAAGGTTAAGACATCTTTTAAGTGAGCCTTTTTCATACTTGCCGAATGGTGTATTAACGTGCGGCAAAAACGGACCTATGCCAATCATATCGGGCCCGATTTTTTCTAAAAATCTCAAGTCCGAAACAAGATTATCCAGTGTCTGATACGGACTCCCCACCATAAAGCCTGAGCCTACCTGATAGCCGATTTCCTTTAAACTATTTATACACTCCATACGTGTTTTTAAACTCATATTTTCGGGGTGCAGCTTTGAGTAGTGCTCACCATCTGCACTTTCGTGTCTTAAAAGATAACGGTTTGCACCTGCGTCAAAAAAGGCTTTGTAGCTTTGATAGCTCTTTTCACCTATCGAGAGCGTTATGGCGCAATCGGGATATTTATTTCTGAGTGCGGATACAATGGAACAAATTTTATCATCAGTAAAGTACGGGTCATCACCGCCCTGTAAAACAAAGGTACGAAAACCCAATCCATAACCGTATTTTGCACAATCGAGGATTTCGCCCATGCTAAGACGGTAGCGACCCGCATTAGCATTGCCGCAGCGTATACCGCAGTAGTAGCAGTTGTTTTTGCAATAGTTCGTAAACTCAATTAACCCTCTTATATACACGTCTTTATTATAATACTCAACGCGCCTTTTCATTGACTTTTTAAAAAGGTACTCCTGATTATCCAGGTCAATAATCACTTTTAATTCCTCGTCGGAAGCGGTTTTTGTATCATAAAGCTTGTCTATTATATTTTCTGCATTCATTTTAAATATCCGTTTCTTTTTTTAGTTTTTACTACTGAATATTATATATTAATTATAGTATATTGTCAACCTGATTTTGTTATACAAAAAACGTAATCTAAAAAGTATATATATTGAGTGCACTTTGTTTTTTTGACAAAATCTATTGACAAAAAAACAAAATATGATATACTGATTTTATATAAAAAAATTTTTAAAACACACGCAAAAACAAGGGGATTTTCTTATGATGAACGATATACAGAAAAAAATTTTACAAGTTAAAAAGGAAAATGATATATGTATTTTAGCGCATAGCTATCAATCGCATGAAATCCTTGAGGTTGCAGATTTTACGGGCGACTCGTATGCACTGAGTGTTAAGGCGAAAGACGTAAAAGAAAAAAACATACTGATGTGTGGAGTAAGATTTATGGCAGAAACCGTAAAAATGCTTTCACCGCAAAAGCGTGTATTTCTATCGCATTCCGATGCTGGTTGTGCAATGGCAGATGCTATTACAAAGGAGGATATTTTAAAACTTAGAGAACAATATCCAAACTACTCCGTTGTAGCATACATAAATACAACAACAGATGTAAAAACTGTATGTGATGTGTGTGTAACGTCATCTTCGGCAGTTAAAATAGTGGACAGAATTGATAATAAAAATATTCTGTTTATACCCGATTGCAATCTTGGTGCATTTGTTGCCGAGAAGCTCCCCGATAAAAATATCAAGCTCATAAAAGGCGGATGTCCGGTGCATATGTCGGTAACAACAGACGATGTTATAAGAGCAAAAAAAGCACACCCAAATGCTAAACTTCTGGTGCATCCTGAATGTATAAAAGAGGTTACACAAATGGCAGACGTAGCAGGCTCAACTGCCGATATTATGAATTATGTAATAAATTCTAACGAAAAGGAATTTATAATAGGGACAGAAAACAGTATAATCGAACACTTACAATTTATGTGTCCCCAAAAGCGTTTTTATCCTCTTTCCAAAGGACTTATATGTCCGGATATGAGGCTTACTACATTAATGGACGTGTATAACTGTGTAAGCGGTAATTTCGGCGAGGAGATAGTTCTTGATGACGTTACCATAAGCAAAGCAAGAAAATGTATAGATGAAATGATAAGGTTAAGCTATGAATAAAAAAGCAATAATCGCAATGAGTGGCGGTGTAGACAGTGCAGTTGCCGCATACCTGATGAAGCAACAAGAATATGAAGCAATAGGTGTAACGCTTAAGCTTTTTGCAAATGACGATATACAGACTTCGGAGGGGTGTTGTACCTCTGATGATATAAAAGACGCTAAGTCTGTTGCTCACAGACTTGGTATGGAGCACTATGTCTTTAACTTTAAAGACGATTTTGAAAAGCAGGTTATTTCGAGATTTATAGACGCGTACGAAAATGGTCGGACACCAAATCCGTGTGTGGATTGCAACCGTCATATTAAATTCAAAATGCTTCTGCAAAAAGCGCAAGAGCTAGGATTCGACAGCGTTGTAACAGGTCATTATTCAAGAGTAGAAAAAGATGGGGACAGATATTTATTAAAAAAGGGAATAGACCATACCAAAGACCAGAGTTATGTTCTTTATTCGCTCACCCAAGACCAGCTCTCACACACGATTTTACCGCTTGGTGCTATGACAAAAGCACAGGTACGTGAGATTGCGCAGGAGCAAAACTTCATAAATGCCAACAAAAAGGAAAGTCAGGATATTTGCTTTGTAAGTGATGGCAAATATGCAGAATTTATAGAAAATTACTGCAACAAAACATATCCTTGCGGAGAATTTGTGGACCTTGAGGGTAACGTTCTTGGTGAGCATAAAGGAATAATAAGATACACAATAGGACAACGCAAAGGTTTAGGCCTTGCACTGCCGCAGCCTATGTACGTGTGCCAAACGTGTCTTGATACCAATAAAGTTATATTGGGTTTAGACAGTGATTTGTTTTCCAAGGAGCTTGACGCAACAGATATAAATCTGATTGTATGTGATAAGCTTGATGCCCCCGTACGTGTTAAGGCAAAGACAAGATATTCTCAAAAAGAAGAGGATGCAACAGTGTGGCAAACGGGTGATGACTCTATTCACGTGGAGTTCGACTCACCTCAACGTGCCATAACAAAGGGACAGGCGGTTGTGCTTTATGACGGAGACACTGTTGTTGGCGGCGGAACAATATGTTGAATTACAGAGAGGGTAGTGTGTATAAATTCGATATTGCGAGTTTTAAATCCGTAGGATTTATCTGTTTGAGCAATAGAATTTATACACACTGCCCTCTCTTTTTTTGTTTGAATAATAAACACTTTCGGGCATATTATATAATAGAAAAATATGTCAAGAGAGGGTGAAACGTATGATTATTCATACCAAGGCATTAAAAAAAGGTATTCTGTTTATGTGTTTTGGCATTGCCTTGGGAGTATCCGTAAGAGCGTTATGCTTTGGCGATGCTTTGGGTGTGTTTTTAAACAAAGGGCAGTTCAGTGTTGTGTGCGACGCGGGGCACGGTGCGCCAGATGGCGGTGCAGTTGCGGCAGATGGTGCCGAGGAAAAGGATATAAATTTAGCAATCACAAAAAAGCTTTGCGAGGTGCTCGAGGCAAAGGGGATAGATACAGTTACAACACGCACCGGTGATAGCGGAATATACGATGAGGGTGCCACAACAATAAGAGAAAAAAAGGTCAGTGATATGCACAAAAGAGTGCAAATAATTAACAACAGCAACGCAGATTTGTTTTTGAGTATACATATGAATTCATTTACCGATACTTCGGCAAATGGAATTCATATTTTTTATGGCGGAGAAAACGAAAAAGTAAAGGAGCTGGCAGAGCAAATACAAAGCTCGATAGTTGATGTTACGGGTGCAAAGCCACATAGCGTAAAAGAGGTTTCTAAAAGTCTTTATCTTATGAAAAATGCAAAAATCCCGTCAATTCTTATTGAGTGCGGTTTTATGTCGAATCCACAGGAGGCGCAGTTTTTACAGAATGAGGAATATCAGGCAAAAATTGCCTGGGCAATAGCGAGTGCTATAGAGGAATATATTGGCAAAAATGAATGGTAAAAGTGTAGAAATTTATAAAAAAAAATCAAAAAAATAAAAAAATACATTAAATATGACGAAATATTATTTTTTGCTTGACTCTACCGTTTGAGGAGTGTATAATAAAGAGTGAGTTATTTATTGTAACAAAAGTAGATAAATGGAGGAATAAAAATGAGCAGAGTATATAATTTTTCGGCAGGACCGTCAATGCTGCCTGTTGAGGTACTAAAAAAGGCGCAGGAAGAAATGGTTGAGTATGCTAATAGCGGAATGAGCGTTATGGAAATGAGCCATCGCTCAAAAGACTATCAGGATATAATCGACAATGCGGAAGTCTTGGTAAGAGAGCTTATGCACGTGCCGGATAACTATAAGGTTATGTTTTTACAGGGTGGCGGCTCATCACAATTTGCCATGATACCAATGAACCTTGCTACAAAGAACAAAAAGGCAGATTATATTATAACAGGTCAATGGGCAAAGAAAGCAGCTGAAGAAGCAGAAAAGTTCATAAGTGTAAACAGAGTTGCATCATCAGCAGACAAAACATTCTCATACATTCCTGAGGTTGACCCATCAAAATTATCGGCTGATGCAGATTATTTATACATCTGTTTTAACAATACAATTTACGGTACACGTTACACAGAGCTACCAAAAACAGACGCAATATTGGTTGCAGATATTTCATCTTGTGTAATGTCAGAGGAAATTGACGTAACAAAATTCGGTCTGTTGTTTGCAGGTGCACAAAAGAACCTTGGTCCCGCAGGTGTTACTCTTGTTATTGTAAGAGAAGATTTGATTGGCGAAACACTTGAGGGCACACCAACAATGTTTGACTATGCAATTCATGCAAAGAATGGCTCAATGTACAACACACCGCCAACATATGGTATATATGTTTTAAAGCTTGTTCTTGAGTGGATAAAGGAAATGGGCGGCGTTGGCACAATCCAGAAGGTAAACGAAGAAAAGGCAAAAATATTATACGACTTCCTCGACTCGTCTCAAATGTTTGAGGGTACAGTTGTAGCAAAAGACCGTTCACTTATGAATGTTCCGTTTATCACAGGTAACGATGAGCTTGACGCTAAGTTTGTAAAGGAATCAAAGGAAGCTGGCTTTGTAAACCTTAAGGGACACAGAACAGTCGGCGGTATGAGAGCAAGTATATACAATGCTATGCCTGTAGAAGGTGTTAAGGCTCTTGTTGAATTTATGAAGAAATTTGAAAATGAGAATAAATAAGAAAGAAGATGTAATTATGTACGATATTCTTACACTAAACAAAATAGCACAATGCGGTCTTGTAAATCTTGGCGACAATTACAATATTACAGACGATGCAACAGTAGATGCAGACGGTATTATACTAAGAAGCTACAATATGCACGAAACAGTGCTTGGTAAAAATCTCAAGGCAGTTGCAAGAGCAGGTGCCGGCACAAACAATATTCCGATAGATAAATGCACAGAGCAGGGTGTTGTAGTATTCAACACACCCGGTGCAAATGCAAATGCAGTTAAAGAGCTTGTTATAGCAGCACTTTTCTTGGCGTCAAGAGACGTTATCGGCGGTATCGAGTGGGCAAACACACTTACAGGAGATGACGTTGCAAAGCAGGTAGAAAAGGGCAAGTCGAATTTTGCAGGTATCGAAATTGCAGGCAAAACACTTGGTATAATCGGCTTGGGTGCAATAGGTATTCTTGTTGCAAATGCGGCACTAAAGCTTGGTATGAACGTTGTAGGTTACGACCCATATCTGTCAGTTGAGGCTGCTTTGAAGCTATCAAGCCATGCAAAGAGAGTTGCAACACTTGACGAAGTTTACGCAGCATCTGATTTTATCACAATTCACGTTCCGCTTATGGATTCAACAAAGAACACAATCTGCAAAGAGTCTTTGGCAAAATGTAAAGACGGAGTAAGAATTCTTAACTTTGCAAGAGGTGGTCTTGTTAATGTTGAAGATATAAAAGAGGCAATAGCAAGCGGTAAGGTTGCAAAGTATATTGTAGACTTCCCTGACGAGAAAACTCTTAACCAACCTGGAATAATTCCAATCCCTCACCTTGGTGCATCAACAGAGGAGTCGGAGGATAACTGCGCAGTTATGGCAGTTAAGGAGATAAAGAACTATCTCGAAACAGGTAACATCAAAAACTCGGTAAATCTTCCAAACTGTGCATTGCCTATGGGTGGAGAGGGCAGAGTTGCCATAATCCATAAAAATGTTCCTAATGTAATTGCTAAGTTCACAGACGCAATGTCAAGTGTGAATATATCCGATATGATTAGCAAATCAAGAGGCGATATTGCATATACAATTATGAATACTGACCACGAAATCACAGCCCAGATAGAAGAAAAGCTAGGTAAGATAGAGGAAGTTATAAGAGTAAGAGTATTCTGATTTATATAAATAACAGGAAAAGGTTTCCTTTTCCTGTTATTTTTTTAAAACCTATTGAAAAAATATAATTATTGTTATATAATATGTATTGTAAATTTGTAAAAAGGAGGCAATAAAATGCTTAAAGGAATATCAAAAATAATACCACCTGAACTTTTAAAAATTATGATGGAGATGGGACACGGAGACGAAATTGTCATAGGTGATGGTAACTTCCCCGGTGCAAGCCATAATGCAAGATGTGTAAGATGCGATGGACACGGAGTGCCCGAAATTCTCGAGGCAATGCTTGAATTGTTTCCACTTGACACATACGCAAAGCCTGTATACTTAATGGCAAAAGTGCCTGGCGATACAGTTGAAACACCAATCTGGGATACATATGCAGAAATAATAAAGCCATACACAGACGAAAAAATGGAAAATATAGAACGCTTTGAGTTTTATGAAAGAGCAAAGAAAGCATATGCAGTTGTCATGACAGGTGAGTCAGCGTTGTATGCAAATATCATACTTAAAAAAGGCGTTGTAACAGATTAATAATAAAGACATAAAAAGAAACTGTAAAATTTTACAGTTTCTTTTTCTTGTTTTATATTGACAACAAAGTGTCAAAAAGGTATAATTAATATATTGTTACGTAGAGAGTGTGGTGAGGTGTATGAATTTGAATATTCCGTCTGATGTACGTTGTATTTTAAGTCGTTTAGAAGAAAAAGGCTTTGAGGCGTACTTGTCGGGGCGCGAGCTTTTTATGCTTGTATTATCACAAAACATACCCTCGTGTACAATTACTACAAATGCAGACAACGAAGATATTAAAGCAATATTCCCCAAAACTCTCGAAACAAACAATGGCAATATAAATATCATTTATAACGGTATAGTGTACGATATTCGCACTATGAATGGTGAGAATATCGAAGCAATTTGCAAAAGAGCGGTTTTTACAGTAAATTCCATGGCATATTCCTTAAAAAGAGGAATTATCGACCAATACGGTGCTATGAACGATGTAAAAGAGCGCATTATACGTTGTATGTACGACGGAGAAAAGAAGTTTTTGCAAAAACCGCTATCTATGCTAAGAGCAACAACCCTTTGCGCTACGCTCGGGCTTAGTTTAGATGAAACAACAAAAGCAACAATAAAAAAATGCGCGAATGCCATAAAGCAGGTAAAAAACGAAAAGGTCTTTCGCGAGATAAACAGAATTCTGCTTTCACCCAATCCTGATTATATACGAATTCTGCACCAGACAGACCTTTTGAAATATATAATGCCTGAGCTCGACCGCTGCTTTGGAGAGAGGCAACGAAACAAGTACCACATATACGATGTGGGTGAGCATATAATGCACGCTCTTAAAAATGTCAGGAGCGATAAAGTCTTAAGATGGGCAACAATGCTTCACGATATTGGCAAGCCTTTAACTTCAAGCACTGATGAAAACGGTATAATTCACTTTTATGGACACTACAAGGAAAGTAAAAACATTTCGGAGCGAATTTTAAGACAGTTCAGAATGGACGCGGGCGAAATACGCGAGATATTACTGCTTATAGAAAATCACGACGTAAGAATAGACCAAACTGCAGTTTCTGTAAAAAGAATGATGTCAAGGCTCGGGTCGGAGTTGTTTTTAAAGCTTTTAGAGGTGCAGGCGGCAGATAATATGGCAAAGGATATGGCATATTTCCCGCCTAAAAAAGAAAAGCTCGATAATGCAAGGCGAATTCACGCAGAGGTAATAGCCTCAAACGAGCCATACTCAATAAATCATCTTATGATAAATTCGCGCGACCTTGCAGGTATAGGCTTCACAAAAGGACGAATGACAAACGATGTTTTAAAAAGCCTCATTAACGAGGTAATAATAAACCCGTCGCTAAATAATACGGAATATCTTTTAAAACGTGCAAGACAAATAAGAAGACGTTAAACGAAAGGAACGTAAATGGAAAAGGAAATACAAGAAGCCATAGCGCTTTTAAATAAAAACAGTTATGTAGTAATTCCTGTTACAAAGGGACAAATGAGTTTGTGCGATAACTGTAATCAGGTTGAGGCAGAATGCAGATATAATGCCATTGGCTATACCTGCACAAATTTAAGATGTCTTAACCCGTACATAAAGGAACAGATACAGGAGTAAAACGATATGAAAATTGGATTAGTTATGGAGGGTGGCTCAATGCGCGGTATGTATACCGCAGGAGTTACCGACGTTTTAATGGAAAATGATATTGTCTTTGATGGCGCGGTGGGCGTTAGTGCCGGTGCAGTTTTTGGCTGCAATTATAAATCGCACCAGATAGGCAGAACAATACGCTACAACAAAAAATACTGTACCGACAAACGCTACGTGAGTTTTTCTTCGTGGATAAGAACGGGTAATTTGTATGGCGAGGATTTTTGCTACAACATACTTCCAAACGAGCTTGACGTGTTCGATAACGAAACATTCAAGAACAATAAAATGGATTTTTATGTAGTGTGTACGGATATGAATACGGGAAAGCCTGTTTATCACAAGTGCTACGACGGTGGTAAGGAGGACTTGCAGTGGTTTCGGGCATCATCAGCACTTCCGCTTGCTTTCAAACCCGTGTATATTAAAGATTTAGTGCTTGCAGATGGTGGTATTTCCGACTCTATACCCATAAAATTTGCGCAAAGTCTGGGCTATGAAAAGAATGTAGTTGTTCTTACTCAGCATGCAGGCTATCAGAAAAAGAAAAATTCACTTTTGCCCGTTGTTAAAGTTGCACTCAAAAAATATCCTAATATGATAAATGCAATGGCACAGAGGCACATAATGTATAATAAGACATTAGAGTATATAAAGGCGCAGCAGGAGTGTGGCAGGGTATTTGTTATACAACCCTCAAGACCTATCGAAATTGGTGTTGTTGAAAAAGACCCCCAAAAGCTCGAAGAAATTTATCAGTTAGGCAGATATGATGCAAATAATATTTTAGAAAAATTAAAGGAATATATGAAACAATAAAGAAATTATTTATTAGCAAAAAGGGCAGTGTATATAAATTTGATATTGCGAGTTTCAAATCCACAGGATTTGTCTGTTTGAGCAATAGAATTTATATACACTGTCCTTTTTTGCTTATAATTAACAACCATATTTAATTATCATTTCTTGGTGGCTTTGCGCCAAAATACTGATATATATTGCATTTTATCATACCATTATATATCTTCCTCTTTTTATCCGCTTTTTTACCAAACAACAATTCAAACTCCTCGTTTGAGGTAAGAATATAATAATTCCACTCATCAAGATTTGAAAAGTTTTTACCAATTTCGCGATACAGGGCCTCGCACTCTTTCTTTTCGCCAAGGCGCTCGCCATATGGGGGATTACATATAATTGTTCCGTATGCTTTATCAAATGCAATCTTTGTTGCATCAGAGTGCTCTACTCTTATGTAGTCGCCAACACCTGCTTTTATGCAATTTTCGCGTGCAAGCTCTGTTGTTTTTTTGTCGATGTCATAAGCATAAATTTCAAGCGGAATATCTTTTATTAAATCCTTTGCTTCAAACAAAGCGTCATCCCACATTTTTGAACTTATTTGTTCAAAGTCATTGGCGGCAAAGCGTCTGTTCGTACCGGGGGCAATATTCTTTTTTATCATAGCTGCTTCTATGGGTATTGTTCCGCTTCCGCAGAACGGGTCGCACAAGGGATACTCATATTTCCAAAAACTCATCATTACCATGGCAGAAGCAATGGTTTCGCGTAACGGTGCTAAATTGGAAAGTTGTCTGTAACCGCGCTTGTGCAATGGCTCTCCCGATGTGTCAATCATAAGCGTAACAATATCTTTCTGAATGGAAAACTGTATACGGTACATTGCATGGTCTTCACTTAACCACTCTATACCATAGCTTTTAGAAAGGCTGTTTGCCACTGCCTTTTTAATTATTGCCTGACAGTCCCTGACACTTGCAAGCTTTGATTTTAGACAGTGCCCCTTAACAGGAAAAGCACTGTCCTTTAAAATCCATCTGCTCCAATTAAGCGCCGTGGTTTTTTCGAAAAGCTCCTCAAAGCTCTCTGCCTTGAACTCAGCTATTTTTATTAAGACTCTTTCTCCTGTTCTGAGCCACATATTAGCGCGGCATATTGCCATATAATCGCCCATAAACGTAACGCGCCCGTCGGTTACGCTTGTGGTTTCGTAGCCTAAACGACGTACCTCACGTGCGGTGAATGCCTCAAGACCAAATAACGTAGGAACAATAATTTCAAATTTATCCATTGTGATTTTTCCTGCCCTTTTTAACAAATTTTCTTCTTTGTGATGATGATTTTTGTCTGCTCTTTTTATTTTTATCAATAAGACTTTGCGCCTTGTCTTTTTTGCGGAATTTTTCGAACATTTTACCGGTTGCATCTTGTTCGAGAACAAGGTCAATGCGCCTTGTTACAATATCGGAGCGCATTAGAGTAACACATACCAAATCGCCTATTCGAAATTCGTTTGAGGTGTGTCTTCCCTTAAGCATAAAGCTGTCTTTATTATAATCGTAATAATCATCTGTTAAATTCTCAACTGCAATAAAGCCCTCAACACTGTTTTCAAGCTCCACAAATATTCCCGAATTACTTAAATGACGTATAACGCCATCGTAGCTTTTACCTATATTCATACTCATATATGCAGCTTTCATAAGGTCATCAACGTCGCGCTCGGCATATTCAGCAGTTAATTCCGTTTCACTTGAATGATGTGCACTGTCTGATACAAATTGAACGTATTGGGAAGTATCTTTGCCATCAATAAAGCTCTTTAAAATACGATGTATTGTGAGGTCGGGGTATCTTCGTATTGGTGATGTAAAATGACAATAATACCTTGCCGCCAGGCCAAAATGACCGAGGTTTTGTGTTTTGTATTCCGCTTTCATAAGCGAACGGAGCATTGTCATTGCAATCATATTTTCCTCGGGTGTCCCCAAAGCCTCCTCAAGCACCTTTTGTAATTCCTTTGGGTGCAGTGGGTTTTCGTCGCTATATCTTGCCTTAAGAGATAATCCGAACGGTTTTATAAAGCTATTAAAAGCATTCAGTTTCTCCTCCGACGGAGACTCGTGAACTCTGTATACAAACGGTATATCTGCCCAGAATGCATATTCTGCAACAGTTTCGTTTGCACATAGCATAAATTCCTCTATTATCTTGTTAGAAGCACCGCGCTCTGATTTTTTTATATCAACAGGCTTGCCAAATTCGTTGCATATAATCTGTGTTTCGGGAAAATCAAACTGAATTGCACCGCGCTTATCGCGCTTATTTTCTAAAATTTTTGCAAGCTCTGCCATTTTTTGAAGTGTTGGAACAATATGCGAATATGCATCACATAGTTTAGTGTCCCCGTCAAGAATGGCGTTTGCATTGTTGTATGTCATTCTTTCCTTTGAATTTATAACCGTGTTTTCCAAACGGTGCGAAACAACATTGCCGCTCTTATCTATTTCCATTGTTACAGAAAGAGTAAGGCGGTCAACGTGAGGATTAAGCGAGCATATTCCGTTAGAAAGTCTCTGGGGGAGCATAGGAATAACGCGGTCTGCAAGATACACGCTTGTACCACGCAAAAATGCCTCGTTATCAAGTGCAGTGCCCATCTTTACGTAATGTGTTACGTCTGCAATATGCACACCCAATGCAAAGTTGCCGTTTGGTAGTATGTCCAAAGATACCGCATCGTCAAAATCGCGTGCGTCATCTCCGTCAATGGTAAAAATCAGCTTATCCCTTAAATCAACTCTGTTTTTAGTGTCCCCGTCGGTGATTTCCTGGGGAGATTTTAAGGCTTCTCGTATTGTTTGGTCATCAAATTCCTGCTTTATGTTGTGCGATATTATAATAGCCTCAATCAAACCCTTTAGTGAGTCGCTTTTTCCAAGTATAACCTCAACTGCACCAAATACGTCGTGGTTTTTGCCGTAGTGTGTTATGCGCAGTGAAACTCTGTCGTCAATCTGGGCACTGTTCATATCCTCGGGTGCAATATAAATGTGCGAATATATCCTTGCATTGTCAGGCTTTACCACAAAATATCCGCTCTTTCGCTTATCAGTAATTACTCCTGTTAAAATCTCGTTTTTTCGTTCTAATATACGTAAAACAATGCCCTCGCGTGAAATATCCGAGCCTTTTTGTGCGTTTTCAATGCCTACAAGAACTCTGTCTCCGTGCAATGCGCCCTGATGCTTTATGCCCGGAATAAATACCTTTTCTTCGTTTTTATCGTCGGGAATAAGGAAACCAAAAAAACCGCTTATGGCACAGTCGAGTGTTCCGCTTACTGTTGCACAACCAGAGGTTATAGCCATATATTTCTTTTGCTTTGTTAAAAATATCTTGCCCTCAACACAAAGCTCGTCAAGGATCTTTGTGAATTCATCGGTATCATTTTTTGGTACGTCAAGCATAATCATCAGGTTTTGTGATGACATTGGAATGTAATTTTCTGATTTTATATATTCGTAAATTCTTTGCTTTCTATCCATTATAACCCTCTGTGAACGTTTTTAAATTCTAACAATATTATACATTATTTTAATTAAAAAAGCAATATTTGAAAATATTCTTTTATATAGTTTGCAATTTTGGGTGGATATATATGCGCTTTTAGCTGAAAATAAGGAGAAAATTTATGCATAATTTCTTATATATTGCAATTTTTTGAGGTTATTTTTTGGCAATTTAATATTTTTTTAAAATAGTCTTGATTTTTTCGTCAAAATGTAATATTATATTAGTATGTAAGCGTTATTTATGTATGCTTGCAGGAACGGAGGTAATATACTATGGATTTTGGCGAGACAATGAAAATCAAGCTTGGCAACGCTAATGACATTGAAGTGAGCGATGTTATAAAACAGGTTTACGAAGCGCTGAAAGTTAAGGGATATGACCCGATAAGCCAGATAGTCGGATACATTTTGTCCGGAGACCCTACCTACATAACAAGCTATAACGGAGCAAGAAACCTTATCGTAAAAATCGAAAGAGACGAACTTTTAGAAGAGCTGACAAAATCGTATCTCGAAAAGCTTTGATTTTATTTTATATGCAATTTAAAATACTCCCCACAAAATATTGGGGAGTATTTTTTGTATGTATGTTAAATGGCTTATATAATTGACAATGCAAGATATTTATGTTAATATTTAAGAGAATAACGTATAGGAGGCAGTAATGAAAAGGCTTGTAGTTGGTATATTAGCACACGTTGACTCGGGAAAAACAACTCTTTGCGAGAGTATTCTATACAAGAGCGGACAACTCAGAAAGCTTGGCAGAGTCGACCATTGCGATGCTTTTTTAGATACACACGAAATAGAGCGTGAACGTGGTATAACCATATTTTCAAAGCAGGCTCTTTTTTCGTATGCAAATACCGATTTTACGTTATTGGATACTCCGGGGCACATTGATTTCTCTGCCGAAACGGAGAGAGTGTTGCATACACTTGACTATGCAATCCTCGTAATAAGCGGAACAGGGGGTATACAAAACCATACCGAAACATTATGGAAGCTATTAGAGCGCTACAATGTCCCCACATTTATATTCATAAATAAAATGGATATTTCGCACTTCACACCCCAGACGCTTATGGGTGAGCTTCACTCAAGGCTTGGCAGTGAGTGCATAGATTTCTCTTGCGACAGAAAAAGTACTGATTTTTTTGAAAGTGTTGCAATGTGCGACGAAGCTATTATGAATTCATTTCTCGAAAATGGTACTGTTTCGGATAAGGATATAAGAAGCGCTATCACCTCACGTAAGATATTTCCGTGCTTTTTTGGCTCGGCACTGAAAACCGACGGAGTGATGGAGTTTTTAAAGTGTCTTGATGAGTACACAAAAGCACCCGTTGCAGATGAGCGCTTTGGTGCAAGAGTGTTTAAAATATCGGAGGACGCGCAGGGTGAAAGGCTTACCCATCTTAAAATTACGGGCGGTACACTAAAGGTAAAGTCGCTGTTGTCGGACAAGGAAAACACGCGTGATGCGTGGTCCGAAAAGGTGAATTCCATAAGGCTTTATTCGGGTGCAAAATATAAAATCACCGAGGTGGCATATCCCGGTGAGGTCTGTGCAGTAACGGGACTTTCAAAAACATATCCAGGTGAAGGTTTAGGCTTTGAAAATGATGCAGACATTCCGTTACTTGAGCCTGTTTTATCGTACAGTATAATTTTAAATGATGATATAGATATTCATAGTGCACTTACAAATCTTCGCAAATTAGAGGAAGAAGACCCGCTTCTTCACATTGTATGGAACGAAAGACTTGGGGAAATTCACGCGCAGGTGATGGGCGAAATACAAATTGATATACTAAAACGAATAGCATTGGAACGTTTTGGAATGGACATAGATTTTGGTCAGGGCAAAATAGCATACAAAGAAACTATTGCCTCGCCCGTTGAGGGAGTGGGACACTATGAGCCACTAAAGCACTATGCAGAGGTGCATCTTCTTCTCGAACCGTTAAAAAGGGGAGAGGGCATACGTTTTGAAACAGATTGCCCTGCTGATACATTAGACAGAAACTGGCAAAGACTTATTCTGACACATCTTGAGGAAAAGGACCATCTTGGTGTATTAACCGGCTCGCCCATAACTGATATGAAAATAACACTTATTGCAGGCAGAGCACACCAGAAGCATACAGAGGGTGGAGATTTCCGTCAGGCAACCTACAGGGCATTAAGGCAAGGATTAAAGTGTGCACAAAGTGTGATTTTAGAGCCATGGTATGAATATAAAATCGAAGCACCGTCGGAAAATATCGGTCGTATAATGACGGATATTACTCAAATGGGCGGGAGTTTTGACGGACCGCGTACAGACGGTGAAATGTCGTATATTTCGGGCAAAGCGCCTGTTTGCAAAATGCGTGGTTATCACACCGAGCTTACAGGGTTTACAAGAGGCAAAGGCAAGCTTTTTTGCTCGGTTTGCGGTTATGAGGAGTGTCATAACAGCGAGGAGGTTATAGAAGAAACGGGCTACGATAGCGACAGTGATTTAGAAAACAGTGCCGACTCGGTATTTTGCTCTCACGGTGCAGGCTTTGTTGTTAAGTGGGACAAAGTACGCGATTATATGCACATAGATACGGGAATAAGCTTTGAGGAAAAGGCAGAGGAAGAAAACAAAACCGTTATCCAGAAAACAACAAAATACGAAGACGGAGTTGCCGAGGATAAAGAGCTTTTAAGAATTTTTGAGAGCATTTACGGACCTGTAAAAAGAAGAAGCGAAGAAATAATATACACAAAAAAACCCGTATCGTCGTCAAATGTAAAGCAACACAGGGCAAAACCGAATATTCAAGGTAAGGAGTATCTGCTGGTAGACGGATATAATATAATTTTTGCTTGGGACGAGTTAAAGGCAATCTCAAAGGACAATCTCGATTTAGCGCGTAATATGCTTATAAATATACTCTGTAACTATCAGGGCTATAAAGAATGTGAGGTTATTCTTGTTTTTGACGCGTACAAGGTTAAGGGTAATGTGCGCGAGGTGGAAAAAATAAGTAACATAAGCGTTGTTTACACAAAAGAAGCCGAAACTGCAGATATGTATATCGAAAAAGTTACACATGAGCTTGGCAAAAAGCACAGGGTAAGAGTTGCAACATCAGATAACCTCGAGCAGATTATAATTCTTGCAAACGGTGCGCTGAGAATGTCGGCTGATGCGTTCAAGAAAGAAATTGAAGACGTAAACAGAGAAATAAACGGGTTTTTAGACTGATAAATCATTTGACAAACAACACTCATTATGGTACAATCAATGAGTAAAATATATGGAGGATTAGAGAAAAAATGTCGGATAATATTTGGGAAAACATTGGCTCATTTTTGTTGACAATGTGGACATATATCTGGGAGGGCGCAAAGTATGCGGGTGAGAGTATATACACCTATATGCAAAATGTTATCTTGCCTGCATTACCGTCGGTTATGAGGATTTTTTCCAACCGCATTATTAATCTTGTTTTATTTGTTATAGTTGCCCTCTTTTTTGTTACGATTAATATTATAACATTCTGTATGTTCGGTTCAGACAAGGGTAAAGCAAAAAGAAATAGGCAACGCATAAGCGAGAGTAAGCTTATAAAAATGTGCTTTTTTGGCGGAGCAATAGGTGGTTTTATGGGTATGCTTGGTTTTCGGCATAAAACAAAAAAAGCAAAGTTCTTTATTATAGTTCCTTTGCTGTTTATTATACAGATTGTCTTACAAAGCTTTATTGTCGGATTTTTGGGTTTTTGGGCATTCTTTTATTGATTTTTAGTATGGGATATGCTATAATTAATTTTAAGAGGAGATTGGTATGAAAATTATTACGTTAACTCTTAACCCTGCATTTGATATTCACTGCTATGCCAAGAGCTTTAAACCATTTTGCGAGAATATTGCAAAAATAAGCTCATATGATGCGGGCGGTAAGGGGATAAATATTTCGCGTGCCTTGTCGCACAGTGGAGTATGTAACAGCGCATACGTTGTTGTGGGTAACGAGAATATGAATACATTTCTAAAAAGCCTCCAAAAAGATAACATAAGCTACAAGGAGTTTGTTGTATCGGGTGCAATAAGGGAAAATATCACATTGCATACCAAAAACAATCCCGAAACAAGACTCAGCTTTGAGGGCTTTTGTCTTGATAACAAAACATTGCAGTTAATTGAGAATGAGCTCGCAAAAGAGGATTTGAAAAATTCAGTTATTGCATATACAGGGAGAATCCCTGACGGTGCAGAAGTTGAGAGGATAAAGGAATTACTAAAATCTTTAAAATTCAGGGGCGCTAAAATTATAGTAGATTCAAAGTCATTCACAAAAGATGACATAAAGGATATAAAACCATATCTTATAAAGCCAAACGAAGAGGAAGTATCACTTTACACAGATATTGAGGTTACCGACTTCCAAGATGCAAAACGTGCAGCACAAGAAATCAGGGCAGAGGGTGTCGAAAATGTGATGATAAGTCTCGGCTCAAAGGGCGCACTGCTTTGTACGGAAGATGGTACATTTTACGGAGAAGCACCAAAAATAGAGGTGCACTCCACAATAGGCGCAGGAGATAGCTCCATTGCGGGCTTTATAGAGGCAATCTCAAGTGGTGAAAGCTATGCTATGGCACTCAAAAATGCAATAGCTTACGGAAGTGCCGCGTGTATGTGTGAGGGTACAAAACCACCAAAGAAAGAGGATATTAAAAAGATATACGAAAGAATTGATATAAAAAGAATTTAAAAGTATATTTGAAAGGACTAAAGAACTGTGAAAAAAATAGCGGTATTGTTAATAAGTGTGAGTATGTTATTTACCTCTGTTGCCTCGGCGGCATTTGATGATGTAAAAAATCACTGGGCGGCAGAGTATATAAACTCCTTGTCGGATAAAGGAATTATAAACGGTGTTACAAGTAATATTTTTGCTCCCAACGGAACAGTTACAAGAGCAGAATACTTAAAAATGATGATGAACGTAACAAAAATAAGAACAAGCACATTCAGAAAAGGCGAATGCCTTGAGCTTGACGGAAGTGAGTGGTATGCACCATATCTTCAGGGCGCACTCGATAAAGGTCTGATACCAAAGGAAATGATTGCATTGTACAGTCTGGAGATAATTGATAATAACGGAGATTCAAGAGCAGTACATAAAGGACAGTTTAACGGTCAGCTCCCTATAACCAGACAGGAGATGGCAGTGCTTAGTCAGCATATGTATCAGTATCAGCAGAATGCAAAAACAATGCAGAATATGTTTGAGCCGAAAAAACTGACTTTCGGAGATACTGCCTCAATAAGTGATTGGGCACTACCGAGCGTGGAGCTGGCGGTTGCACAAGGCTTTATATTTGGAATGGATAACGGAAACTTTGAGCCAAACTCCACCGCAACAAGAGCGCAGGCAGCGGCAATAGCATTCAGAATTTTAGGAAAGTAAGGTGTGAAAAAATGTTTAATGCCAAACAAAAAAAGATAATTTGTATTGTACTCGCAATATGTATGGTAGTTCCTGTTGCAATAGCGGCAGTATCAATGTTGTTTGTAAGATAATAAAGAGGGGACACAAAATATTTTGTGTCCCCTTCGAAGTTAAATAAAAGACGGAGAAGATGACGTGTTATCTTCTCCGTTTGTGTTAGCGTCTCCTGTGAGGAAATAGTATTCCTCTTTTAAATATCCCCGAAGCTCCGAAAGAGAGAGTGGGAATTCAACAAACCCACGTGCATAATACGAGAGCTCATATGGCTGAAAATAAATAACCAAATCAGTATCCGTTATATAAAAGTTATATTGATGCTCTGCCTGAATTTTAGGTTTTTTCCAAAGGTCAGTATAATCCTCACCTCTTTTTTGTATCAGTTCATCAATCATTCGGTTGAGTGCGTTTTCATAACCCTCTGCCTCGAATAAATCGTTAAGACATATCTGCCTTTTATTCCTGAAATCTATGTTATATGAATTTCGTGCACTTACTCCGTGTGCTCCGCCCGTAAATATATTTTCTTGTTCAACAACACTCAAAAAATCATTTTCATTATATTTTATGTCCTGAGTTGTTGTAAAGGAGGCTTTTGAATCCGAGGGTATAGTGGGTGCACTCTCCTTTGCCAGCTTATCGAATGAATCTATGCGCTTTAAGAGATTTTCGCTAAATTGTGTGTTTAATGTGTTTGCAAATTCACTGTCGTTTTTGTAGCTTATTTCCAAAAGCTCAGTGCTTATATATGAGTATTCGTTTTCCGTTTCGTTTTTTGTAATTTTTGTGCACACACCGCTAAAACTACAGGCAAAGCACGATAATATCAAAACACATACACAAAAAATTCTTAAGAATTTCATATATACTCCTATAAAATTATACAAATAAGTCCGCCGCTTCCCTCGTTTATAATCTTCTCTAATGTGTCGCGAAGTTTGTTTCGTGCATCGGATGGCATTTTCGAAAGCTTGTTATTGAGTCCCTCGTTTACAAGCTCATACAACGACTTACCGAATATGTTGCTCTCCCATATTTTAGATGGGTTTGTTTCAAATTCGGAAAGAAGATAATGCACAAGCTCCTCGGACTGCCTTTCTGTACCCACGATAGGACTGACCTCGGTTTCGATATCAGCGCGAATCATATGTATTGATGGTGCAGAGGCTTTTAGCTTAACACCGAATTTTCCGCCCTGCTTTACGATTTTTGGCTCGCAAAGTGTAAGCTCGTCAGTTGACGGAGCAACCATACCGTAGCCATTTTCGCGCACCTCGTGAAGTGCATACTCAATTCTGTCATATTCGGATTTTACCTTTGCAAGTGAGCAAAGAAGCGTCATAAGCTCCTCGTCGTCTTTTATTTCAAAACCCGATACCTCGCCCAGAATCTTGTAATATAAATCGTGCGGAATTTCTATGCATAATTTAACATTACCTTCGCCCAGGTCTATACCCTCTATGTACGAACGCTTTATAAAATCACACTCACAAAGTTCATCAGCTAAGATACGCGCGTGGCGCACCTTTGAAACTGATGATATTTTTCCTATAATTGTGTTATATATATCGCTCTTTAACGGGTGCTCCATATCAAGATTTTCAATCCAACCAGGCACGTTAATGTTAATTTCCTTTAGCGGAAATTCAAACAGTACGGTTTCTATTATGTCGTATATGTCGTTTTCGTCAAGCTCGGCACAGTTTACCGCAATAACAGGAACTTCGTATTCTGTGCAAAGCTCGCTGCGCAGTACTTGTGCAGACACAGACTCAGGCTCGGCGCAGTTTAATATAAGAGCAAATGGCTTGCCGATGGCCTTTAGCTCGTCTATCACGCGCTTTTCGCTTTCGATATAATCCTCGCGTGGTATGTCTGTAACAGACCCGTCTGTTGTTACAACAAGACCGATTGTTGAATGCTCGGTTATAACCTTTTTTGTTCCTATCTCTGCCGCCTCGTTAAACGGAATGGGGTTGTCAAACCATGGGGTGTTTACCATACGCGGAGACTCGTCTTCCATATAGCCGAGTGATGAGTCTACAATATAACCTACGCAGTCTATCATACGCACTTTAAGATGAGCATTATCACCCAAAGAAATTTCCACCGCCTCGTTTGGTACAAATTTCGGCTCGGTGGTCATAATTGTACGTCCTGCAGCAGATTGAGGCAGCTCGTCGCGCGTGCGCTCTGCCTGATACACGTTATCCATATTTGGAATAACCAATAAATCCATAAACTTTTTTATGAACGTTGATTTTCCTGTGCGCACGGGTCCCACAACGCCTATGTAGACGTCTCCGTTGTTACGCTGCGCTATATCCTGATAAATGTTGTATGCTTCCAATATTATTTTCCTCCTTCATCAGCGGAGTACTACCTGCATAATACTCCAATAAGAATATGTGATAGTATATGTATATGCTTGGCATACATTTTTATGACATAACTTTATAACCAAACCTGGATAGAAAAAATAATGAAAAAATTTAAAATAACCCTTGACAAAAGCAAAAGTATGTTGTATAATAGCAAAGGTTAAGAGTGTAAAGATATTTTTCTTTACGGAGGTAAACTGTATGGCTAAGGATTTAAGTATCACCATATTAATGGACTTTTATGGCGAAATGCTTACCAAAAAGCGCTTTGACGTTATGGATATGTACTATAACGGAGATTTATCTCTTGCAGAGATTGGCGAAGAAGTGGGTGTAAGCCGTCAGGGGGTTCACGATACTATAAAAAGAGGCGAGCAACAACTTATTGAGTTTGAAGAAAAGCTCGGACTTGCAAAAAGATTTTTAGATATTTCTTCTTATATAAAAGAAGCAAATAAAGTAATAGACACAATGCCTGAGAGTGAAGAAAAAGATACACTCAGGGGGTTGGTTAAAAATATTCTGGAAATAATATAAAAAAGAGAGGTGATTTTACGTGGCATTCGAAAGCTTGGGCGATAAGCTTCAGGGAGTATTTAAAAAGCTTCGCGGCAAAGGTAAGCTTACCGAAAAAGATATAAAAGATGCTATGCGTGAAATCAAGCTCGCTCTGCTCGAGGCAGACGTAAACTTTAAGGTTGTAAAAGACTTTATAAATGTTGTTTCCGAAAAAGCATTGGGTCAGGAGATTATGGAGTCCTTAACTCCTGCACAGCACCTTGTTAAAATAGTAAACGAAGAATTAACACAAATGATAGGTGGCGAGGTTTCGAGGTTAGAATATTCAAATAAGCCACCAAGTGTGTTTATGATGTGCGGTCTTCAGGGTGCAGGTAAAACTACTGCAACGGGTAAGCTTGCACTTGAACTTAGAAAACAAGGAAGACGACCTCTTATGGTTGCGTGCGATATATACCGTCCTGCAGCTATTAAGCAGCTACAGGTTTTAGGAGACCAGATACAAATCCCAGTATTTGAAATGGGTACAGATACAAATCCCGTAAAGATTGCAAAGGAAGCAGTTGCGTATGCAATAAAGCACGGTAACGACCCCGTTATATTGGATACTGCGGGCAGACTCCACATAGACGAGGAGCTTATGGATGAGCTTTCGAATGTCAAAGCAGAGGTTTCGCCCACAGAGGTACTGCTTGTAGTAGATGCTATGACAGGTCAGGACGCGGTAAATGTTGCAAAGTCATTTAACGAACAGCTTGATATAACAGGTGTTATTCTTTCAAAACTTGACGGTGATACACGAGGCGGTGCGGCCCTTTCGGTAAAACAGGTAACAGGTAAGCCGATAAAATACGCGTCGGTCGGAGAAAAGCTCAGCGACTTAGAGGCTTTCCACCCCGACAGAATGGCGTCAAGAATTTTAGGTATGGGCGATGTGCTCACACTTATAGATAAAGCACAAGAGGCTATTGATGAAAAGTCAGCCGCAGAACTTGAGGCTAAAATAAGAAAGCAACAGTTCGACCTCGACGACTTTTTGGAGCAGTTTAAGCAGATTAAAAAGCTCGGTTCATTCTCGCAGATATTGGGAATGTTGCCAGGTGTGGATAAAAAAATGCTCGAGCAGGTAGATACCGAGGAAAACGAAAAGCGAATGAAGCATATAGAGGCTATAATTCAGTCTATGACTATGGAGGAGAGAAGAACCCCCAAGGTTATAGGTGCAAGCCGAAAAGTCAGAATTGCGCAAGGTAGCGGCACAAGAGTGCAAGACGTTAATCAACTGTTAAAACAGTTTGCCGATATGCAAAAGATGATGAAGCAATTCAGTGGCGGCAGACAGTCGAAGATGCTCAAGAGACTGCGTAAGGGCAGATAAACAAGGTATTAAGTTATTTAACTTTATATACAAAACACAGGAGAAATCCTACAAAAATTTCAGGAGGTGAATTTAAAATGGCAGTAAAAATCAGATTAAGAAGAATGGGTGCTAAGAAAGCTCCTTTTTACAGAGTTGTTGTTGCGGATTCAAGATATCCAAGAGGCGGCAGATTTATCGAGGAGATTGGAACATACAATCCTTTGACAGACCCTGCTACTGTAAACATAGACGCTGAGGCGGCTAAGAAGTGGATAGGCAATGGTGCTCAACCAACAGATACCGTAAAGGCTCTTTTGAAGAAATCAAATATTATCTAAATTCGGAGGGTAATGATGAAAGAAGTTTTACAGGTAATAGCCAAGTCGCTTGTTGAATTTCCTGAACAGGTTAATGTCAGCGAAATTATAAACGAAGACGATACGGTAACGCTTGAACTCAGAGTTGCTCAAACCGATATGGGTAAGGTTATTGGCAGACAGGGAAGAATAGCAAAGGCTATAAGAACTGTTGTAAAAGCCGCAGCCTCAAAGGAAGATAAAAAGGTTTCTGTTGACATTATGTAGTAATGGCGTGAGGGTGTTTGTTCCTATATAAGAACACCCAAAAACAGTGTGTCTGAAAAAGACAAAACAATAAGGGGCGAGCTGTGCTTGTCCGTTGGCACAGTATTTATTTATGTGTCTTCGGAGAGGTACAGGTCGCTCGTTTGATTTTTGTAATGGAAAGGCTATAAAAATGGATTTTTTAGAAGTAGGAAAAATTATAAATACCCACGGTCTCAGGGGCGAGGTTAAAATTGCAACCTGGACAGACTATCCCGAGGACTTCGAAGAAATAGGAAAAGTATATGTAAAAAGAAAAACAGGTGATGAGGTCCTGACTATAACCAACGTAAAATACCAGAAGAATAATATTATAGTAAAATTTAAAGAAATAACTGATATAAATGAAGCTGAAAACTACAAGGGTCTTGTTGTCCGTGCTGACCGTGCTGACTTACCCGAGCTTGAAGACGGAGCGCATTATATAGCAGACCTTATTGGTCTTGACGTTGTTGATGAAGATGGTGAGGTTCTAGGAAAGCTTGTTGATGTTTTTAATACGGGTGCTAATGATATTTACGACGTAAAAAGAGATGGAAAGCGCAATCTGCTCTTGCCCGTAATTGATGAGGTTGTAAAAAATATAGATTTACAAGAGGGAAAAATCACAGTTCACGTTATGGAAGGATTAGATGACTGATGAGAATAGATATACTTACTCTTTTTCCGCAGATGCTTGAGGCTGTTCTTGGCGATAGCATAATAGGTCGCGCACGGGAAAAGGGTATAATCGAACTGAACTTTATAGATATACGCGATTATACCGAGAACAAGCACCGAAAGGTTGACGACTATCCCTTCAGTGGTGGCGGCGGTATGCTTATGCAGGCGCAGCCTGTTTATGATGCGTATATGTCTGTTGCAAAAGGACTTGACTATAAACCGCTTACTATATATATGTCGCCTCAGGGAAAGGTATTTTTGCAATCGACGGCAGTGGAATTTTCAAAAGAGGAGCATATAGTAATTCTGTGCGGACATTACGAGGGTGTAGACCAGAGGGTTATAGACGAAATTGTGGATGTGGAAATTTCGCTCGGTGATTTTGTGCTCACGGGTGGCGAAATAGCGGCAATGGCGGTGGCAGATGCTACTGCGCGCCTTATTCCTGGGGTGCTTGCAACGGAGAACTCATACACCAACGAATCGCACTACAACGGATTGCTTGAGTATCCTCAATATACAAGACCTGCCATTTGGCACAATAAGGCGATACCTGAGGTGCTTTTGTCGGGACACCATGCAAATATCGAAAAATGGAAACGCGAACAATCGCTTATCAACACCTTAAAGAAACGCCCGGATATGTTGGAAAAAGCACAATTAACCAAAAATGATATTGAGTTTTTGGAAAATGTATCAAAAAATATATAAAAATATGCACAAAAATACTTGAAAATTTTTAATAAATTTGTGTAAAAATTAATGAAAAAATTTTTATAAAAAGCTTGCATTTTTTAGCAAAATAGTGTATAATAGTAATGTTGTGACACTATGACAAACGATGAAGCGGGAGGTTGCGGCGATAAAACGTCGGTTTTTCCGTGGAGAATGTCCGATTCAAGAAACCGGGCGGCAGTCACGCTACACTATATCTCTGTCTTGTTTTAGGCGCTCTTCCTGTGTGAGTGTCTGATGGGTAAGGGGATAATGCGGCGAAAATTGACTATTTATGCCCAAATCTTGATTGAGATTTGGGTTTTTATTTAAGGGTGGTGCGAAACACCCGGCAGTGTGTGCAATTTTCATTTATGAGCTGTCGTGCAGATCACAATACTAAAACAAATAAGGAGGGAAAAACATGGCAGCAAGCAAGATCAGAATTAAGCTTAAGGCTTATGACCACGTGATCTTAGATCAATCAGCAGAAAAGATTGTGGAAATCGCAAAGAGAACAGGTGCTAAGGTATCAGGTCCAATTCCGCTTCCAACAAAGAAGGAAGTTATCACAATCCTAAGAGCTGTACACAAGTATAAGGATTCTCGTGAGCAATTCGAAAGAAGAACTTACAAGAGACTTATCGACATAGTGGTTCCTGGTTCAAAGACTATGGAAGCGCTAATAAAGATAGACTTACCTGCAGGCGTTGAAATCGACGTAATCCAGAAGTAATTTATCTTTAAGTTTTTTATTGCAGTAGCCCACGGGCTATGATGCAGGTCATGTTTACGTTTTGCTTTTTACGTAAACCAATAACTGTTAAGGAGGAAGAAAAATGGAAAAAGCTATTTTAGGTACAAAGATTGGTATGACTCAAATCTTTGCAGAGGATGGCAAAGTAATTCCGGTAACTGTTATTATGGCAGGTCCTTGCGTGGTAACACAAAAGAAGACTGTTGAAACAGACGGATACGAAGCTGTTCAGGTAGGCTACGGTGATGTAAAGGAAAAATCACTTAACAAGCCTCAGAAGGGTCATTTTGCTAAGGCAAACACTGCAAACAAAAAGTATGTCAGAGAATTCAGACTTTCAGATTGTAGTGCTTACAATGTAGGCGACGAAATAAAAGCTGACATATTCGCAGCCGGAGAAAAGATTGACGTAAGCGGTATCTCAAAGGGTAAGGGCTTTGCAGGTCCTATGAAGAGATGGAATATGCACCGCGGTCCTATGTCTCATGGTTCAGGATACCACAGAGGCTCAGGTTCAATGGGTATGTGTTCTAACCCCGGCAGAGTATTAAAGGGTAAAAAGCTTCCCGGACACATGGGTGTCGTAAAGGTTACAGTCCAAAATCTTGAAATTGTAAAGGTTGACGCAGAACAGAATCTAATTCTTGTTAAGGGTGCCGTACCGGGAAATAAGGGCGGTCTTGTAACTGTAAGAAACGGCGTCAAAGCATAATCAGGATTATTGGAAAGGAGGAAAAGTTATAATGGCTAAAGTTGCATTATATAACATGGAAGGCGTAAAGACCGGCAACACTATGGAAGTTAGTGATGCAATATTTGCGGCTGAAGTGAATAAAACAGTTTTGCATCAGGTAGTAGTTAACTATCTTGCAAACCAAAGACAAGGCACACAAAGCACTAAGACACGTACAGAAGTGCGTGGCGGTGGTATAAAGCCTTGGAGACAAAAGGGTACAGGCCGTGCAAGACAAGGTAGTATCCGTGCTCCGCAATGGACAGGCGGCGGCGTAGCTTTAGGTCCAAAGCCAAGAAGCTATCGTTACAGCTTAAACAAAAAGGTTAAGAGAATCGCTCTTAAGAGCGCATTGTCTGCTAAGTATGCGGATTATCAGGTGTTCGTAATAGACGAATTGGTGCTGGATGAGATAAAGACTTCAAAAATCGCTGCTCTTCTAAAGGGCTTGGGCGTAGAAAACAAGGCTCTTATCGTAACAGCAGAGTCTGATGAAAAGATTTATAAGTCAGCAAGAAACATCAAGGGTGTTACACCTACTCATGTAGGAACTCTTAACACATACGATGTTCTAAAGCACGACGCATTCATCGTTTCAAAAGACGCTATTGCTAAGATTGAGGAGGTGCTTGCATAATGAACTCATACGATATCATAAGAAGACCTATCATAACAGAAAGAAGTATGGAAGCTGTTTATGATAAACAAGGCAATGAAATCAAGAAGTACACATTTGAAGTGCCAAAAACTGCAAACAAGGTTGAAATTAAGAAAGCTGTCGAGGAAGTGTTCGGCGTTAAAGTAAGCGACGTAAACACAATGAACGTAACAGGAAAGCTTAAGAGAATGGGCAGAAACGAAGGAAGAAGACCTTCTTGGAAAAAGGCTATCGTTACTCTTAGTGCTGACAGCAAGTCAATAGAATTCTTTGAAATGTAATTTTCAAAGCTGTTAAATTTAAGATAAGGAGAGTAAAGGATAATGGCTATTAGAAAGTATAATCCTACTTCGCCTGCCAGAAGATTTATGACAGTTTCTGACTTTTCAGAAATAACAAAGTCTACACCTGAGCGTTCACTACTTGCTAAGAAAGACAAACACGCAGGTAGAAACTCATATGGTAGAATTACTGTTCGTCATAGAGGCGGCGGCAACAGAAGAAAGTACAGAATTATAGATTTTAAGAGAAATAAAGACGGTATACCGGCAACAGTAATCGGTATTGAATACGATCCAAACAGATCAGCAAACATTGCACTTATTCAATACGAAGACGGTGAAAAAGCATATATCATAGCTCCTGTAGGCCTAACAGACGGCGACGTTGTTGTATCAGGCGAGGGTGCAGATATCAAACCGGGTAACGCATTGTTTATTAAGGATATCCCTGTTGGTACTCTTATCCACAACATAGAGCTATATCCTGGCAAGGGCGGCCAGCTTGTAAGATCAGCAGGTAACAGTGCTCAGCTTATGGCTAAAGAAGGCGACTATGCACAGGTAAGACTTCCTTCGGGAGAAGTTAGAATGATTCGTATGAATTGTAAGGCTACTATCGGTAGTGTAGGTAACCAACAACACGAAAACATCTCAATCGGTAAAGCTGGTAGAAAACGTCATATGGGTTGGAGACCAACTGTTCGAGGCGTTGTTATGAACCCGAATGACCACCCGCACGGTGGTGGTGAAGGTAAATCACCTATCGGTAGACCGGCACCGGTTACTCCTTGGGGTAAGCCAGCACTTGGTCTTAAAACAAGAAAGAAAAAGAACAGAACAGACAAATTTATTGTTAAGAGAAGAAACGCTAAATAATTGCGTTGGTTACAAATTCCTGAAAGGAGGAACAAGTAAATGGGTAGATCACTTAAAAAGGGACCTTTTGTTGAAGAGCGCTTAATATCAAGAATAGATGCAATGAACGCAGCTAACGAGAAAAAGGTTGTTAAAACCTGGTCAAGAGCTTCCACTATATTCCCTGAAATGGTAGGTCATACAATAGCCGTTCACGACGGTAGAAAGCATGTTCCGGTGTTCATAAGTGAGGACATGGTAGGTCATAGATTGGGAGAATTTGCTCCAACAAGAACCTACAAGGGTCATGCAGGTTCAAAGTCTTCTAAATAAGCTTTGATTTATATGATATTTACAATTTAGATACAGATTGCCCAAAAGGGCATCCTAAAATATCGGAAGGAGGATTTTCGACATGGAAGCACGCGCAGTGTTAAAATATGCTCGAATTTCACCGAGAAAGGTGAAGATAGTGCTCGACTTAATAAGAAATAAGCCTGCAAACGTAGCAATGGCTATTCTAAACAACACACCTAAGTCGGCAAGTGAGTATTTGAAAAAGCTTCTTGCATCAGCAATCGCTAATGCAGAGAACAACAATGGTATGGATAAAAAGAATTTATATGTTGCAGAATGTTACGCAACACAAGGTCCTACTTTAAAGAGAATTCAACCGAGAGCTCAGGGTAGAGCGTTTAAGATCTTAAAGAGAACCAGCCATATCACTTTGGTATTAAAGGAAAAAGAAAATTAATCGGAAAAGGAGGTTAACTCAATGGGACAAAAAGTTAATCCGCACGGCCTGAGAGTCGGAGTCATCAAAGATTGGGACTCAAAGTGGTATGCAGGCAAAAAGGAATTCGGAAACCAATTGGTTGAAGATTACAATATAAGAAAGTTTGTTAAAAAAGCTTGCTTTGATGCAGGTATAGCAAAGATTGGAATAGAAAGAAAGCAAAACAGAGTTTATATTTCTATCCACGCAGCTAAGCCTGGTATTATAATAGGTAGAGGCGGAGCTGAAATTGATAAGCTTAAGTCAGAAATCGAAAAGCTTACATCAAAAACTGTAAATGTAAACATCATCGAGGTTAAGAGCCCCGATACTAATGCACAGCTTGTTGCTGAAAACATTGCAGCACAATTAGAGAGAAGAATTTCATTCAGACGTGCTATGAAGCAGGTTATGGGCAGAGCTATGCGTCTTGGAGTTAAAGGTATCAAAACTGCGGTTGCAGGTCGTGTAGGCGGCGCAGAAATCGCAAGAACAGAGCAATATCACGAGGGTACAATTCCTCTACAGACTCTAAGAGCTGATATCGACTATGGTTTTGCAGAAGCTAAAACAACATACGGTATTCTTGGCGTAAAGGTATGGATTTACAAAGGCGAAATCCTTAACGTTGCTGAGGGCAGAAAGAAAGAAGCTGAAGCAAACGCTCCTGAAAAGAAGGAGAGAAGACAAAGAAGACCGAAGGGAGGCAAACAATAATGTTATTACCCAAAAGAGTAAAATACAGACGTGTTATGCGCGGTCGTTTAACAGGTAAAGCAACACGCGGCAATGTTGTATCAAACGGTGAGTTCGGTTTGCAAGCTCTTGAGCCTGCATGGATTACTTCGAGACAAATCGAAGCAGCCCGTATCGCTATGACAAGATACACAAAGCGTGGCGGTAAAGTATGGATAAAGATATTCCCGGATAAGCCTATCACAAGAAAGCCTGCCGAAACTCGAATGGGTTCAGGTAAAGGTTCACCGGAATATTGGGTAGCGGTTGTTAAGCCGGGCAGAGTAATGTTCGAAATAGCAGGTGTTTCTGAAGAAGTTGCACGCGAAGCTATGAGACTTGCTATGCACAAGCTTCCCATCAAGTGTAAGTTTATAAAACGTGAAGCTAAGGATGGTGAATAAGAATGAAAATAAATGAGCTAAGAGAACTATCAACAGCTGAGTTAGAAGAAAAGCTTGCTTCTTACAAGCAGGAGCTATTCAACCTAAGATTCCAGAATGCTATAAATCAGTTGGAAAACCCAAAGAGAATTGGTGATGTTAAAAAGACTATTGCTCGTATTTTAACCATCATTCATGAAAGAGAATTGCAAGGCAATGCAATGTAATTGAATAGCGAGATAAATGTCTTGAAAGGAGGACTTTTCACATGGAAAGAAATAGCCGTAAGGTAAAAATCGGTAAAGTTGTAAGTAACAAGATGGACAAGACTATCGTTGTTGCTATCGAATACAGTGTAAAGCATCCGCTTTACGGAAAAATCGTAAAACGTACCTATAAGCTAAAGGCTCATGACGAAGAGAACGTGTGCTCAATTGGCGATAAGGTAAAGGTAATGGAAACAAGACCTCTATCTAAGGATAAGAGATGGAGATTAGTTGAAATTGTAGAAAAGGTTAAATAATTTTAGCCCGGAAGGAGGAATTTTAATGATTCAGCAACAAACACTTTTGAAAGTAGCTGACAACACAGGTGCAAAAGAAGTAATGTGCATTCGTGTAATGGGCGGCTCTAAAAAGAGATATGCAGCTGTTGGCGATGAGATTATTTGCAGCGTTAAAAAGGCAACACCGGGCGGCGTTGTTAAAAAGGGCGACGTTGTAAAGGCTGTTGTAGTAAGAACAGTTAAAGAATCAAAGCGAGCAGATGGATCATATATAAGATTTGACGAAAACGCAGCAGTAATCGTAAGAGATGATAAGAACCCAAGAGGTACACGTATCTTTGGCCCTGTTGCAAGAGAGTTAAGAGACAAAGAGTACATGAAGATTCTTTCGTTGGCTCCGGAAGTTCTTTAATTAAGGAGGATACGATACAATGAAAATGCATGTAAAGCGTGGAGACGTTGTAAAAGTTATTGCCGGTAAGGATAAGGGCAAAGAAGGTAAGGTTCTTACAGCTATTCCTGAAAAGAATAAGGTAGTTGTAGAGGGCGTTGCAATGGTTTCAAAACATCAAAAGGCCAGAGCGCAAGGACAACAAAGCGCAATAGTTAAGGTTGAAGCTCCAATCGATGCTTCAAATGTTTTGAGAGTTTGCTCAAAGTGCGGCAAAGCTGCAAGAACAGGTGTCAAAATACTTGAGGATGGCTCAAAGGTGAGATACTGCAAAAAATGTAACGAAACATTTAACGATTAATTTTCGAGAGGAGGTAAATTCTAACAATGAGTAGAATGCAAGAAAAATATACAAGTGAAGTTGCTCCTGCATTAATGGAGAAGTTCGGTTATAAATCAACAATGCAAATACCGAAGCTTGAAAAAATCGTTATCAACATTGGTATGGGCGAAGCTAAGGACAATCCAAAGGCAATCGAAGCTGCCTGCGGTGATTTGGCTAAGATTACAGGTCAAAAGCCTATTATCACAAAGGCAAGAAAGTCAGTAGCTAACTTCAAGCTTAGAGAAGGAATGAATATTGGTTGTAAAGTAACATTGAGATCAGACAAAATGTACGAATTTGTTGACAGACTTTTCAATGTTGCACTTCCCAGAGTAAGAGACTTCCGTGGTATTAATCCTAATGGTTTCGACGGAAGAGGTAACTATTCTCTTGGTATAAAAGAACAGTTGATATTCCCTGAAATCGACTATGATAAGATTGATAAAATAAGAGGTATGGACATTAACTTTGTAACAACAGCTAAAACTGACGAGGAAGCTCGTGAATTGTTAAAGTTAATGGGCGCACCGTTTCGTTCATAGTTTTTAAGGAGGAACAAAATCATGGCAAGAAGAGCAATGGTTGTTAAACAACAAAGAAAAGCTAAGTATTCAACCCAAGCTTATACAAGATGTAAGATTTGCGGCAGACCGCATGCATATCTTAGAAAGTTCGGCATCTGCCGTATATGCTTCAGAGAATTGGCTTATAAGGGTCAAATCCCGGGCGTAAGAAAAGCATCTTGGTAAAGATTACACCCCGAGGGGTAAATCTTGGTGAGAAAATTAGTATTACAGATATAGAAGTACGATTTCTTTAAGAATTCGGAAGGAGGTAAAATAATGCAAATAACCGATCCGATCGCAGACTTATTGACAAGAATCAGAAACGCTAATTCTGCAAAGCACACTAGCGTAGATGTTCCTGCTTCAAATATGAAGAAAGCAATTGTTGAAATCCTTAAAAACGAGGGTTATATCAAGGAATATCAGATTATTGAAGATGGTAAGCAAGGCGTAATCAGAATTACACTTAAATACGGACCGAATAACGAAAAAGTTATCAGTGGTTTAAAGAGAGTATCAAAACCAGGTCTAAGATTTTATGCAAGCGTAGATGAGCTGCCAAGAGTACTTAAAGGTCTTGGTATAGCAATCATTTCTACATCAAAAGGCATAATGACAGATAAAGAAGCAAGAAAGGCACACATGGGTGGCGAAGTTCTTGCATTTGTTTGGTAATTATCAAATAAAAGAACTGAAAACTTGCGTAATTTACGCAAAGAGAATTTAAGTTAAGGAGGAAAACCCTATGTCAAGAATAGGTAAATTGCCTATCACTGTTCCTGCGGGAGTAGATGTAAAAATCAGTGATACAAATGAAATTACAGTTAAGGGTAAGAACGGTACTTTATCAAGACAACTTCACCCTGATATGATAATAAAGAAGGATGGCGACACTATAACAGTTGAAAGACCTTCTGAAGACAAAATTCATAAGTCGCTTCACGGCTTAACAAGAACACTTGTAAACAACATGATAGTTGGTGTTACAGAGGGCTTTGCAAAAGAACTCGAAATCAACGGTGTTGGTTACAGAGCTCAATTACAAGGAAAGAAACTTGTGCTTTCACTTGGTTACTCACACCCGGTAGAATACACACCGGAGGATGGTATAACTCTTGAAGTTCCGTCTGCAAACAAGATTATTGTTAAGGGCGCAAACAAGGAGCTTGTTGGTGCAACTGCTGCAAAAATCAGAGAGTACAGACAACCGGAACCATATAAGGGTAAGGGTATCAAGTATACGACTGAGACAATCAGAGGTTTTTACTA
>JAZSFX010000002.1:0-2498 GCA_045532455.1 Clostridia bacterium | reverse complement strand
CCTGACAGTATAGTTCCTTGCCATAAAAATTATGATGGCAAATATTGTCTTCTTTCTTGGACACCGACTGCCGGAATCGCTCTTAAATGGTTTAAAAACAATTTTTGCGAAAACTTTGATTTTAAACAACTTGATGATATTGCAAAAGATGTTCCTGTAGGCAGTAACGGGCTTGTATTTTTACCGTATCTTTGCGGTTCTACAATGCCTAAATACAACCCCGATGCAAAGGGCGCTTTTATGGGGCTTACTATGGAGCATACAAGGGGACACGCTGTAAGAAGTATATTAGAGTCTGTAGCCTCAATGCTTAAAGCAAACCTTGACTATTTGGGTGTCACTTGTAACGAGATACGCTCAATGGGTGGCGGTGCAAGTAGTCCACTTTGGTGTCAGATTAAAGCAGATATGACAAATAAGAATATAGCAATCCTCGAAAACAACGAAACTGCCTGTCTTGGCTCTGCTATTCTTGCAGGTGTTGGTGTCGGTATATACAGTGACGTAAAAACAGTTTGCAAAGATATTGTTAAAATTAAAAAGGTATATACTCCGTCAGGCACGGATTATACCGAGTGTTATAATAATTTTTTAAGTGCAGAAGAAAAGGTTTTGTAAAAAGAAGGCGTTTATATGAATAGGGTACATTTTGAAAACAAAAGCGTTAGCAGACATTTTTTCTGGTTTATTTGGTTTGTGTATGTGATAGTTTATATGACTAAAAACTGTTTTAGCGCAGCGATGGCTTCAATTGTTTTTGAGGGTGTTATGACCAAATCGCAAACAGGTTTTATAACGGCAATGTTTTATCTGGTTTATGCACCGTTGCAGATATTAGGCGGAGTTTTTGCAGATAAATACGATCCCGAAAAACTGATAAAAATTGGATTGGTTGGCGCAGGAATAGCAAATTTAATAGTTTTTATAAATCAAAACTATTATGTGGTTCTTATAACCTGGATTTTTAATGCCGTTGTGCAGTTTGCAATATGGCCGTCGATTTTTAAGATTATCTCATCGCAAATAGTTAGCGGCGATCGTAAAAACTCTGCATATTATATGTCCTTTTCTTCAACTGCAGGTCTGCTTCTTGCATATCTTGTTGCGGCGATTTTACCTAAATGGCAGTATAATTTTGCGGTTTCTTCGGCGGTGCTTCTTATCTTATCATTAGTTTTACACATTGTTACCCGCAGAATTGGCGATTATATGGTGCCTGATAGTGAAAATGAAGATGCTGTCGCCGAAAATGTTGAAAAATGCAATGTTTCAACCATTAAATTATTTTTGGAAAGCGGTTTTTTCATATTAATAGCGTCCGCCTTTATCAGAACATTGGTAGCAAACAGTATAAAAACACTTTCGGCAACTATGCTTATGGAGTCGTATGAGGGAGTTTCTCCGTCACTTGGCAATCTTTTAAATATGTTTATTATAGGAATCGGTATCGTTGGTACGGTGCTTGTAAAATCGGTACTTTATCCGCAACACATTAAAAGTGCGCCAAACGGTATAGCAATTATGTTTTCAATTTCGTTGGTTGCATCAGTGTTTTTAATATTTGTCGGCAAAATTGATATTGCTCTTATTGTTATCTTGTTGTGTTTAACATCGGGATGTTTGACTGCAACTACTTTGCTGATGTCATATTGTAATCTGCGTTTTGCGAAATTTGGGAAAAGCGGAACGGCAGCAGGAGTTATGAATGCGGCAACCTCTTTTGGTGTCGTTGTCAACAGTTACGGAGTTACAAGACTTGCTGAAAAATTTGATTGGAAGACAGTAAATGCTGTTTTTTGCGGTTTAATAGTTGTTGCGCTTATTTTGATTTTAGTAATGATACCTTTCTGGAAACGATTTAAAAAGAAATATCATCCACATTCGTTACAACCGCTTGTGAAAAATTAAATATTATTGTTTGGAGGAAAATATATTATGAGCAAAATAGCATTTATTGGCTTTGGTGAGGTAAATACACCTATTGACATTATTGTAAATAAGTGTAAAACCGCCGAAGAGTCACTAATTAAGGAGGGACTTGACCTTGTAAGCGTTTATCCTGTTACAGACGATTACGAGGAAAAGGATATTAAGAAAGCATACAAGGCATTAGAGGGTGAAGATTTTGACTGTATTATCGTTTGTATAGCAGGTTGGATTCCAACCCACGCTGTAGTAAAGGTTACAGAGAAGTTCAGACATATCCCGATGGTTTTATGGGGACTTTGCGGCTGGCGTGAGGATGATAGAATAGTTACTACTGCCGACCAAGCAGGTACTACTGCACTTCGCAAAACCTTCCGTGATTTAGGATATACTTTCAAGTATATTTATGATATTATCGGTCTTCCTTCTAACTCTAAAAAGGTAGCAAACTATGCAAAGGCGGCTTCTGCTGCTAAAAAGCTTCGTTTTGCAAGGGTTGGTATGGCAGGCTATCGTGATATGAACCTTTACGGTACTTTGTATGACGGAAGCTCTCTAAAGCGTGAAATCGG
>JAZSFX010000014.1:0-38874 GCA_045532455.1 Clostridia bacterium | reverse complement strand
TGTATTCCTGCACCGGGACCTATATCTATAATATGGTCGGCGGCATACATAGTATCGGTATCGTGCTCAACAACGATAACTGTATTGCCTAAATCGCGCAAGTGCTTGAGTGTATTTATTAATCTGTCGTTATCACGTTGGTGCAAGCCAATGCTTGGCTCGTCGAGGATATATAAAACACCCATAAGGCCTGAGCCGATTTGTGTTGCAAGGCGAATTCTTTGCGCCTCACCGCCCGAAAGTGTTCCCGATGAACGTGAAAGCGAAAGATAGTTAAGACCAACGTCAAGCAAAAACTGAAAACGTGCCTTGATTTCCTTTATAATCTGGTCAGCAATCATTGTTTCACGCTCAGTAAGCTTAAGATTTTCTATAAACTCCATTTCTTCCTTTATTGGCATACACGTAAGTTCATAAATATTAACTCCGTTAACAGTTACGGATAGGACCTCGTCGTTTAGTCTTGCACCGTTACACTTTGTACATTTAACCTCGTGAATGTATCTTTCGAGGTCGTATTTTGTGTATGCAGAAGTTGTTTCGTGATACCGTCTTTCGAGGTTGTTTACCACACCCTCAAACGGTGCCATATATTTGCCCGAGCCATAGCTTCGGTTGTATTCCATTTCAAGTTTTGTCTGGCCCGTACCGTAGAGAACTGCTTTTTTAACTTCTTCTGGTAGGTTTTTCCACGGAGTATTTATATCAACGCCAAAATATTTAGCTATTGCCTGATACGACATATGTGCAATACTGTCGGGAAACTCAGGACCTGCCCAGCCACTGCAGTGAACTGCACCCTCAATAAGTGATAAGTCCTCATCTGCAATTATAAGGTTAGGGTCGATTTTTGATAATGCACCCAAACCGTCGCAATTGGGACACGCACCGTATGGGTTATTAAAAGAAAACAGTCTTGGAGATAACTCCTGCAGACTAATTCCGCAATCATCACAGGCATAATTCTGGCTGAATGTGAGCGTTTTACCGCCTATAACCTCAACCATCACAATATCGCCCGAAATTTTAAGCGCAGTTTCCATAGAATCGGTCAGACGTTTTACAATATCCTCGCGTATGATGAGTCTGTCAACCACTATCTCTATATTATGCTTGTGCGTCTTTTGCAGTGTGATGTCTTCCTCGATGTCGTGCATTTCGCCATCAACTCTCACACGCACATATCCGTCTTTTCTTGCTTGTTCAAATATTTTTTTGTGCTCACCCTTTTTGCCTCTTATAACGGGAGCAAGAATTTGTATTCTTGTTTTCTCGTCAAGAGCTAAAACATGGTCTACCATCTGGTCGATAGACTGCTTTTTTACTTCCTTTCCGCACCCGGGACAGTGCGGCACGCCAATACGTGCATACAACAAACGAAGATAATCGTATATTTCAGTTACCGTACCCACAGTCGAACGCGGATTTTTTGAGGTGGTTTTCTGGTCTATGCTTATTGCAGGTGAAAGTCCCTCGATATAGTCTACCTCAGGCTTTTCCATTTGTCCTAAAAACTGTCTTGCATATGAAGAAAGCGACTCCACATAACGTCTTTGGCCCTCTGCATATATTGTATCAAATGCAAGTGATGACTTTCCGCTTCCGCTTAGACCCGTCAGAACAATCAGTTTTTCGCGCGGTATATTAACACTTATGTTTTTTAAGTTGTGCTCACGTGCACCTTGTATTTTTATATACTTATCCAATTTAATATATCTCCTTATTGTACGTAGAATGTACCTGTAGAATTTCTCCTCTCGAGATAGCTTTTTTTAATCTGCTTGTAAAATTCAAGCTCGCTCGTTATTGCGGTCCTGAAATAGTTTTCCATTACGGGATGCATAGAATACACAAGCTCGGCGTTATTAATGATATGGAGTATATCTGCCGCTTCAAACTCACGTATGTCTATTATCTCCAATGGCACATCTATATATGCCGAAAGTGAAATTTCGGTTTTTTCTATTTCCGCAAAATCCATATTGGTATCAAAAAAACCAATAAATTTTACACTTTCCTCATCCTCTGCCTTATATAGCAGCGGAGTTAAAAGCTTTTGGGTAATTATTTCTACTGCCCTTTTAGTTATTTCCTGATTCATATTCCTTTTCAATTCTCCTTATTCTGTCGCGAAGCTCTGCTGCCACTTCAAATTCAAGATTTTCTGCCGCTTTAATCATCTCGGCAGTTAAGTTTGCTATTATCTTTGTATATTCAAAGCTATCGTGTGTTTTTTCCTCGATAGGCTTCAGTGATTCGATTTTATCGCGTATATCCTTTTTGATAGTCTTAGGTACAATGTTGTGTTCTTTGTTGTAATTACTCTGTATCTGACGTCGTCTTGCGGTTTCGTCTATTGCACGCCTCATAGAGCCTGTTACGGTATCTGCATAAAGAATTACCTTGCCCTCACTGTTACGTGCGGCTCTGCCTATTGTCTGGATTAAGGACATTTCACTTCTCAAAAATCCCTCTTTATCCGCGTCGAGTATAGCCACAAGAGAAACCTCGGGAATATCAAGCCCCTCTCTTAGGAGGTTAATTCCGACAAGCACGTCGTGCACACCAAGTCTTAAATCCTTTATAATTTCTGTTCTCTCAAGAGTATCTATATCCGAGTGCATATACGTAACCTTAATACCGATTTCCTTTAGATAGTCAGTTAAATCCTCAGCCATTTTCTTGGTGAGTGTAGTAATAAGAGTCCTGAATCCTTTCTGGGTCTGTATTCTTATTTCTTCTACCAAATTATCAATCTGGTGCTTGGTTGGTCGCAGAAAAATCTCGGGATCTAAAAGACCTGTTGGTCTTATTATCTGCTCGGCTATTGTCTGAGAAATATCCTTTTCATATTGCGCAGGCGTTGCGCTCGTATAAAGAACATAGCTTTGTCTGTTCTGGAATTCGTCAAACTTAAGTGGACGGTTATCTGCCGCGCTCGGTAACCTGAACCCGTACTTAATAAGGGTTTCTTTTCTTGCTCTGTCGCCATTGTACATTCCTCTTACCTGAGGTATTGTAACGTGCGACTCGTCTATAATCATAAGAAAATCGTCGGGGAAGTAGTCGAGCAGGGTATATGGTGCACTGCCCTTTTCTCTGCCGCTTATATGCCTTGAATAGTTTTCTATTCCCTGACAAAAGCCAATTTCCTGAAGCATTTCGAGGTCGTATAGTGTACGTTGCTCTATTCTCTGCGCTTCTATGAGCATATCGCGTTCTTTAAAATACTTTATCTGCTCGTGCATTTCTTCTTCTATTGCGGCAAGGGCCAATAGCATTTTTTCATTTGTGGTAACATAGTGCGAGGCGGGCGTTATAACCGCGTGGTTGCGTATGCCCACAACCTCGCCCGTAACAACATTAACCTCGCAAATACGCTCAATTTCGTCGCCAAAGAATTCTACACGTATTGCATTTTCACCATTATTTGCAGGAAATATCTCCAGAACATCGCCACGGACACGGAATTTGTTTCTTATAAAGTTTATATCGTTGCGTTCGTACTGCATCGAAACAAGCTTTTTTAATATTTCGTCGCGGTCCTGCTCCATTCCCACGCGTAGTGATAGCATAAGATTTTTGTAGTCATCAGGGTCGCCCAGACCGTAAATACACGAAACTGACGAAACAATCAACACGTCTTTTCTCTCTAACAGTGCAAAGGTGGCACTGTGCCTTAGCTTATCGAGCTCCTCGTTTGTCATTGAATTCTTTTCGATATAAGTATCAGTTTGCGGAAGATATGCCTCGGGCTGATAATAGTCGTAATACGAAACAAAAAACTCAACACAGTTTTCGGGGAAAAATTCTTTGAATTCGCCATAAAGCTGCGCCGCAAGAGTCTTATTGTGAGCAAGTACGATAGTTGGTTTATTTAACTTTGCAATTATATTCGCCATTGTAAATGTCTTGCCCGAGCCTGTAACACCCATAAGTGTCTGGTGCTTTTTGCCCGATGTAAAGCCCTCCACAAGCGTATTGATTGCTTGCGGTTGGTCGCCTGTAGGCTCAAACGGTGCATTAAGCTTAAATGTATCCATTTTGAATTTCCCCCCCTTTCTTTTTATTATGGTATGTATGTAATTAATCCTGCACGTATAACGATTTAACGTATATATGAACACGTCTTACATTTACTGCAGTATATTCCTCTATATTTTTTCTCACAATCAGCTGCAGTTTGCGTGATACGTCAAAAATGTTGCAACCGTAAACATAAGTTGCACTTATATCAAGGTGAACACCGTGAGTAGTTTTGCGGATATTGGTACTGTTTATCTTATAAATACCCTCTATTTTTTTAGCTTCGTACTCCGTCATATTAATAAGCACATTATCCGAAATCATAAAATCGCCCATATACGAAAAAGACGGACGTACAATAGATTTATCCGATTCCTCGGTGTCAATTTCCGTATCAAGATTTTTTTGGAAAAAGCGTAAAGGGTGCAAAAAGTACCCTGAAAAATCCTTCTTGATTTCGGGAGCGGGAACGGGTATTACGTGCTTGCCCTGTGTAATACGCATATTTTGTGCAGTCTTTATTTCGTTTGGAGTTGACACGTCTTCTATGCGTATAATTTGCTCTATTGGTCCAACACCAAGACGGCCTGCTATCTGCCGTGCCATTTTTTCGGATGTGCCAAGTATCATTAAGCGCTTTATATTACTCTTTTGCAGTGCATCTTTTACTTCTTTTGCATCACTGTCATTCATAAAAAGTGCATGCTTAACAGAGGCAATTCTCGTGCTTTCCTTTTTTGCGGAAGTGCCTGCAATTACCTTGCCGTGTGATATTAAAAGTCCGTCATCTATAATGGCATCTGCATTATACTGACGTGATACAAAAATGGAACGGTAGCTTTTTCCCGTACCGCTTGGACCTACAAACGCGATTGTTTTCATTTAAATTTAGCAGCCTTTCTATTTTTTAGTGTCCCTTTTTATTTTATACGAAAGTGTCATAAGAGGGTCGGAAATATGAATATTTTCGACCATTATATCGTCAGGTAGTTCGAGCTCTCTGTAAGAGAAGTTTAAAATACCGCGCACTCCGCAGTTTGCAACAGTCTGTGCAACCTCCTGAACTGAAATTTTTGGTACGGAAAGTATTGCAATGTCCACCTTATTCTTTGCAAGAAAGCTTTCTAAGGTATCGACAGATCTGACTTTCATATTGTTTATGGTAGTGCCGATTATATCCTTGTTGTTATCGAATATTCCAACAAGATTAAATCCGCGGCGTTTAAAGCCCTGATGTGTAGCAAGAGCGTGTCCGAGATTTCCGGCACCGATTATTATGGTGGTGTTACCCTCGTTAAGACCAAGAATTTCACCTATCTCTTTGTATAAATATTCTACGTTATATCCGTAACCCTGCTGACCAAAACCACCGAAGTAATTAAAATCCTGACGGATTTGCGAGGCGGTTACACCCATCTTTTTGGAGAGCTTTGCAGAGGATATGCGCAAAATTCCCTGACTAAGCAAGTCTCCTAAATATCTGTAGTATCGGGGAAGTCTGTTTATAACAACACTTGGTACACTTTTGTTATCCATAATATTCTCCGTTTCGTTTGAATTTAGTTATACATAGTTATTATACAACAAATATCGCAAAAAGTCCATAAATATTTAAAAAAATTGAGTATTTAGGAGTAAATTATTGACTTTAAATGCAGTTTGTTATATAATTAATGTGATTTATATTTGAGAAAGGTAGATTTTGTTATGACAACAGTAGAAAAGGTTTTAGGCTTTTTTAAAGAAAAGGGGCAACAAGTAAACCCCGATACAGATTTGTTTAAGGGCGGATATGTAAACTCACTGTTTGCACTCGAAATTGTAATGTATCTCGAAAAGGAATTTGGTATAAAATTTAAGAATAAAGATATAACCGAAAAGAATTTTAAAACTGTAGAAACTATTGCAACTACAGTCGAGAAGTATCTGTAAAGGGGAATAGGAATGTCTGAGGAAAAAATTAAGTGCGTTGTATGGGACTTGGATAACACCATCTGGGAGGGCACACTTCTTGAGGGTGGTGCGCAAAAGCTTACACCTGGTGTTATTGACGTTATAAAAGGTCTTGACGAACGCGGCATTCTGCAATCTGTTGCAAGCAAGAATAATTATGATGACGCATACAAAAGATTATGCGAATTGGGAATAAACGAGTATTTTTTGTATCCGCAGATAAATTGGAATCCCAAAAGCAGCTCCATAAAGGAAATTGCACAAAAGCTCAATATAGGAATTAATACGCTTGCCTTTGTAGATGACCAACCGTTTGAACGTGAGGAGGTTGCACATTTGTGTCCCTCTGTTATGACGATTGATTCAGGGGACACTAAAAATATTCTGAGCTACGAGAGAATGACACCGCGCTTTATAACGGAGGATACAAAAAACCGCAGAAGTATGTATATTGCCGCTGCAAAACGTGATGAGGTCGAAAAGGAGTTTGAGGGTACAAGCAACGAGTTTTTGCAAAGTCTTGATATGGAGCTTACAATAGCGCCCGTTAATGAAGAAGATTTACAACGTGCATATGAGCTTACAATAAGAACACATCAGTTAAATTCCACAGGCTATACCTATTCGTATGATGAGTTAAAGGAATTTATAGAAGATGATAAGCATATCTTTTTAATTGCAGGCTTAAAGGACAAGTTTGGCGATTACGGAAAAATAGGTCTTATACTTGTAGAAAACAATGAAGATTTAAGAATAAAGTTGCTTTTAATGAGCTGCAGAGTAATGTCAAGAGGTGTCGGCTCAGCAATGCTTATCTATCTTGCTAAATTAAAGCAAAAGCTTAATAAAAGAATGTTTGCTGAGTTTAAAACAACCGACCGCAACAGAATGATGTATATAACATATAAGCTTATGGGCTTTGACGAAATAGAGGATAATGACGGAGATGTGTTGCTTGAGTATACCTCCGACGAGGAAAAGGATTATCCCGAATATTTTAAAATTAAGGAATAAAAAAACGGTTTTTAAACCGTTTTTTTAACCTTTTTCATCAGATGAAAAAACACAGCTTTGTTTTTAGGAGGTAAATAAAAATGAAAAAACTTATATCAATTATTTTAACTGCAATTTCAATATTAACAATATCAACATCGGTATTTGCAGCCAATGGTGATATTGCAGGGCATATATATTCAACAGATATTCGTGCATATATAAACGGTGTTGAAGTTGAGTCATATAATATTGGTGGAAAAACTGTGGTAGTTATTGAGGATATAATCAGATGGAACTCGTATGAGTATATTTACGATGATAATACTCGTACATTAAAAGTTTTTTCATTAAGTCCGTACTGTCTTGTTGAGGGAAAAACGCAAAACAAAACCAAGCCGGGTAAGGTTATAGGAAATATTTACAAAACTGATATTAAAACATTAATTTATGATGTTATTGTCCCAACCTACAACATTGGCGGGAAAACTGCGGTTGCAATAGAAGATTTGGGATATGATAAAAAATTCTCGCCCATCGGTGGGAAATATATATGGGATGCAGAAGACCGCACAATAAGTCTTGAGTTTTTGTATGGTAAATGGGGTGAATTTTCAGGAGACAAGGATATAACAATATCCTTCAATGAAGATATGACCGAGGCTAATGCAACCTTTGAAGAAAAGTTTCATTGTGGTGGCGGTCATGAGCATTTTGACTTTCCCGAATATGTAACAGATGATACAGATATTGAGGTTGTATTACCTATAAATGCCCAAGATGAAGTAATAGGATATTATTTTCGCAGACCGTCAGCAACTAACAAGTTTACAGCGTTTACATATTATTATCCCGAAAAGGTAAAAGAAGCAGAGAAAAATTATATACCTGAACCTAAGAAAACAATAGAGGAAATTATCTCACATTTTAATAATAATCATATTGGAGGATATATAGAAAGGTTTGATGCCGAAGATTATTCTTTTGTTTACTATTCAATGGCAGGAACATCGTGGACCGCATATAATCTTCTGCAAGTATATGATGACGGAACATATATTGATTATGGGAAAATAATTTACACTCAGAATCGTGCGCCGCGAGATTTGGTAATTGATAAAGAAAATGAAAAGGTTACATTCAAGTATGATGACCGATACCATTCGGAGTGGTTTACAAATTACGAGATTGATTTAAAAACAAGTGAAATAAAAGAGATAAAATAAATAAAAGAAGAAAAGGACTGTCTGTATAAATTTGATATTGCTTGTAGGGGACGGCGTCCTCGACGTCCCGCAAATTTGAGCAATAGAATTTATACAGATTGTCCTTTTTTTGTTGTATTACTTTACAATATATGAATGATTTAATGGCCCTGAGCCTTTGCCCAAGTCAAGCATATCCTTTAGTGCACCTGTAAGATATTCTTTTGCATTTTTTATACTTTCTTCCGTAGTATATCCCTCTGCAAGATTGCACGCTATTGCAGAAGAAAGTGTACAACCCGTACCGTGAGTGTTGGGGTTATTTATACGCTCCGAAGAAAACCATTTTTCATTTCCATTGCAGTATAAAAGGTCGGTTGCATCATTTACAAGGTGTCCGCCTTTTACAAGAATAGCACCGCTAAAAAACTCCGAGATTTTACGTGCCGCCATAACCATATCATTTTCGTCTTTTATTTTAATACCGCTCAGTACCTCTGCCTCGGGAATGTTTGGAGTTATAATATCGGCAAGCGGTAACAGCTTTTGTATAAGTGTGTTTTGCGCGTCATCACTTATAAGATTATGACCGCTTGTAGATACCATTACAGGATCAACAACAATGTTTTTTGCACCGTATTCCTTTAGCTTATCGGCTATTACCTCAATAATATCGCAATTTGCTACCATTCCTATCTTCAAACTGTCGGGAAAAATGTCGTTAAATACAGAGTCGAGCTGACTTGCCACAAAATCGGGAGTGGCTTCTGAGATTTCATAAACACCCGTTGTATTTTGTGCAGTAAGTGCAGTTATTACACTCATTGCATACATCTTATGAACTGTTATGGTTTTTATATCTGCCTGAATACCTGCACCGCCACTTGAATCGGAGCCTGCTATTGTAAGAACTTTTTTCATATATTCACCATTCTTTCTGCTATCTCTTTTAAAACTTTACATTCACTTTCTATATCCTCAGCACCAAAAATTGCCGATACAAGTGCAACTCCGTCAACACCCGAATTTGCAAGCTCTAAAATATTATCCTTGTTTATTCCGCCTATTGCCACAACGGGTATTGAGGTTTTTATGCAGATTTGTTTTAATGTGTCGTATGCTACATCATCCGCATCAAGCTTTGTGCTTGTAGAAAACATTGCACCAACACCAAGATAGTCTGCACCGTTATTTTGCGCCTCGAGTGCCTGATGGGCAGTCTGTGCCGAAACGCCTATTATCATATCATTACCAACCATCTCACGTGCCTCTTTTAAGGAGATATCGTGCTGACCTATATGAATACCGTCGGCCTTACACCTGATTGCCACCTCAATATTATCATTTATAATAAATGGCACATTGTACTTTTTGCAGAGTGCGCCTATTTGTGTTGCCTCTTTTAAAAATTCGTCAAAGTCCATATCCTTTTCGCGCAACTGCACACACGTTACACCGCCCTTTAGGGCACATTCAACCTGCTCGTAAAGTGTCTGGTTTTTTGCCCATGCTCTGTCTGTAACTGCATACATGAGCATTGCGTTTTTACATAATTTCATATCTTGCACCCTTATCCAATTCCTCGCCATCTAAATTATAAATAGCGTCTATAATATAATCTCTGTATGTTAAATTTCCGTCTTGCCCGTTAAGGCGGTCAAATGCCTTTTCGCCGCACAGACCCATAGCACAAATAGCAGCGGCGGTTGCTTTTAATTCATCACCTTTGTTTGCTGCAATATACGCGCCTATAAGTGCACTGAGCTGACAACCTGTACCCGTTATTGAGCTCATCATAGAATGCCCGTTATATATACAGTATGCCGTATTTTCGTCCGCTATAATATCTGTTTCACCTGTGATTGCTATAATTGCACCTGTCCTTTTAGCAAAATCCTTTGCAAATGCTACTGCACTCTTTAAAGTTCCCTTTGTTACCTTGTCTGCGATGTCCGCATCAACGCCCTTTGTTGTTGAAGTGCCCATTGCAAGAGTTTTAATTTCGGAAACATTTCCCCTCACAACTGTTGGTTTAACCTCTTCTAAAATTGACATAGCAGTTTTGGTACGAAGAGCTGATGCACCAGCTCCCACAGGGTCGAGCACTACGGGGTGATTCAACTCTTTCGCTTTTTTACCTGCCAAAAGCATAGCGGGGATAGTTCTTTGATTTAGTGTCCCTATATTGATGTTTAGTGCATTGCAAATAGAAGTAATATCACAAACATCTTCTATGTCGTCGGACATAATAGGCGAGCCTCCGCACGCGAGCAGAATGTTTGCACAATCGTTCACGGTTACATAATTTGTTATATTATGCACCAGGGGGTGAGTGTTCCTTACATTTTCAAGCATTTCTTTTAACATTTTTACTTTCTCCTTAAAATTGATATTTTATTTATTATAAAACTTATTAAAGCAGTTATAATCATAGCTGGCAGTGTAGAGCCTGATGGCATATCTATCTTCATAAATATTCTGTATATTGCAAAACCCGCGAGCCATATTACTAAGTTTGTTATATTAAACTCCATCTGCGAAAAGTCCTTTTTGTTTATAAAATAATTAACTATAAGTATTGCAACCATAGGTGAGAATACAGAGCCGATAAAATACAAGAAGCCCTCAAATTGTCCCACGGGCGCAAATATGGCCAGAATAACACCTATTGCACAAACAATCAGTGCCACAATTTTTTCTTTTGTTTTTTTGTGTATACTCACACAGCTTACTCCTGCAGAATATGCATCTAAAAAAGTTGTTGTAACAGTAGAAAAAATTATTACTATAAGTGCCGCTATCCCAAGACCGCATTTAATCATTATAGAAGCAATATCGCTCTCACCTGACATAATTGCTGCTCCCATACCTATAAAATACATCCACGAACTTATAACAAAATATGTAATTGAACTTGCCGCAGATGCCATAACGGGTCTTTTTGCGTTTCTTGTATAATCGGATATAAGTGGTAACCACGAAATCGGCATAGCAACAGATAATTCAACACATGCACCAAAGCTGATTGTTTCGCTAAATGAAGCATTAGAGTTGTTTTTGAAAATCATAATGCTGAGTATTAATGTAAGGATAAACAGTGCACATATCGAAACGGTATTTATTGTGTCAAGTCTTTTTATATCCACAATTATCCATATGGCAATAAGAACACCTATTACAATACTCCAAAGCCATGGTCCGCCAATGTTCAAAACAGAGCTTGCCGACACTGCACCGTTAAAAATCATTATAGAGGTCCAGCCTATAAGTTGTATTATATTAAGAATTGAAAATAGCAATGAGCCTTTTTGACCAAATGACATTTTTACACATTCCATTGAGCTTTTTTCTTCCTTGCCGCCTATAACACCTGCAAGAAAAAGAAAAATACACCCTATAATATGACCTAAAATAATTGCTGATGTGCCTTTTAAAAATCCAAGTGGTGCAAATAACGTACCTGTCATTATTTCGGCTATTGATACTGCCGCACCAAACCATATAAGACAATTTGAAAATACCGATGTTTTTGCGCTATTCATAAAAAACCTACCTTTCGCTGATAAAAAAATAAAGAATTACCCGAGGGGTAATTCTTCGGAAAAAGCATAAAAAAATAACTTCCTACGACGGCATTACCCGTATCAGGTATAAGGGTCGAAGTTGATTACTTCCTCTCAGCCTGCCATAACAAGCTCCCCTGTATGTTTGGTATTGTATCACCATTTTTTGTCTTTGTCAATAATTTTTTTTATATTTTGGAAATTAAATTGTTCTATATTGTTAAAAAAGGGAAAAACGTATTGACATAAAGGTGAATTTGTTGTAAAATTGTATGTATTATCAGTATATTTTTAGAATTAGAGGAAGAACTATGAATTATAAGAAATATCAAAGAATGTATCACGAGATACCGCTAAAAACAAGAGAATGGCCAAATAACAAATTAACAAAAGCACCTATCTGGTGTAGTGTCGATTTAAGAGACGGTAATCAGGCTTTGTATTCGCCAATGACTATCGACGAAAAAATAGAATTCTTTAAGTTTTTGGTAAAGCTCGGTTTTAAAGAAATAGAGGTTGGTTTCCCTGCTGCGTCATCTACGGAGTATGATTTTGTGCGCAGACTTATAGACGAGAATTTAATCCCTGATGACGTAACCATACAGGTACTTACTCAGGCAAGAGAACACATAATAACAAAAACAGTTGAGTCTCTAAAGGGTGCAAAAAATGTTATAATTCATCTTTATAACTCAACATCTACCTTGCAGAGAAAGGTAGTATTCAGAAAGGATAAAGAAGAAATCAAGCAGCTTGCTATCGATGGTGCAAAGCTTTTGGTATCGCTTGTTGAGGGTCAGCTTGAGGGCAATGTAAGATACGAATACTCTCCCGAAAGCTTTACATGTACAGAGCCTGAATATGCAGTAGAAATAACAAATGCAGTGTTGGATATTCTAAAGCCAACACCCCAAAGAAAGGTTATAGTAAATCTTCCGTCAACTATCGAGGTTGCAACTGCAAACATATATGCCGACCAGATTGAATATATGTGCAAAAACCTGAATGACCGCGAAAATCTTGTTATAAGTCTTCACGCTCATAACGACAGAGGTACAGGTGTTGCATCAACAGAGCTTGCAATGCTTGCAGGCGCAGACAGAGTTGAGGGTACAATTTTCGGTAATGGCGAAAGAACAGGTAATGCCGATATAATCGTTATTGCACTTAATATGTTTGTGCAGGGAATTGACCCTGAACTTAATATAGATAACATCGACGAAATTGTTTCGGTATACGAAAAATACAACAGACTTCCTATTCACCCACGTCATCCGTATGCGGGCGATATGGCATATGTTGCATTCTCGGGCTCGCATCAGGACGCAATCAAAAAGAGTATGGACCTTTATGAACAAGAGGGAAGTACAACCTGGGCAAATCCGTACCTTACAATAGACCCTACAGACATAGGCAGAAAGTATGAGCCGATACTTATAAACAGTCAGTCGGGCAAGGGCGGAGTAAGCTATATTATGGAAAACAAATATGGCTACACACTTCCAAAGCCGATGCTTGTAGAATTTTCAGCAATTATTAACGAAATGTCAGACGAAAAGCAGACAGTGCTTACAAACCACGAAATTCATCAGTCGTTCAAGGATACTTATGTAAACTTGAATAGTCCTATAAAGAGCGTATCATATTATTCAAGTGTAAATAATAACGATACACACATAACTGCAAACATCAGTTATCATGATAAAGAGATAGCCATAACAGGTGTGGGTAATGGTCCTTTGGACGCATTGTGTAATGGTCTGAGAAAGTTACTTGGTATTGAGTTTGAAATATCAAACTACACAGAACATACATTGGAGCGCTCATCTGCATCGCGTGCGGCGGCATATATAGGTGTGCACCGCATAGGCTCCGATGAAACATTCTGGGGTGTGGGTGTAGACGCGAATATCAATACCGCATCAATATATGCACTAATCAGTGCAGTAAATAAAATGCTGTCGTGAGGACTTTTGCTTTTAGCGCCCAACGTTTAAAGAATGATTAAAGAGAGGACAATCTGTATAAATTTTATTGCTCAAATTCGCGGGACGTCGAGGACGCCGTCCCCTACAAGCAATATCAAATTTATACGGACTGCCCTCTCTCTTTATTATTATTTTCTGTCCTGGTAATAAAATTGTAATTAAAGTGTTATATTAATTTGTAAGAAAACTATTGACAAAATGCATCAAAATGTTGTATAATAAAACAAATGTTCGTAATAATTAATAATCGCAGAGGAAATTTACATATATGAAAGGGGACAAAATAAAATGGCAAAGGCAGAAAAAAACACAAAGCCGCAAGTAGAGCGCAAGGTAGATGAAGAAAAGAAAAAGGCTCTTGAGCAGGTATTTAATGTAATTGAAAAGGAATACGGTGCAGGCTCAATTATGAAGCTTGGCGATACACACGTTTCGAGTGTGGACTCTATCCCCACAGGCTCATTAACTCTCGATATGGCGTTGGGAGTAGGCGGTATGCCGCGCGGAAGAATTATCGAAATATACGGTCCCGAATCATCAGGTAAAACAACAGTTGCTTTGCACGTTGTTGCAGAGGCACAAAAAATGGGCGGCGAGGCTGCTTTTATTGATGCTGAGCACGCACTTGACCCTGTTTATGCCGAAAAGCTTGGTGTTGATATAGATAACTTAATTGTTGCGCAACCCGACACGGGCGAGCAGGCACTTGACATTGCCGAAGCATTGGTACGAAGCGGTGCGCTTGACGTTATTGTTATTGACTCAGTTGCCGCACTTGTTCCAAAGGCAGAAATTGAGGGCGAAATGGGCGATGCTCACGTTGGCTTGCTTGCAAGATTAATGTCGCAGGCTTTAAGAAAGCTTACTGCAATAGTTGCAAAATCGGGCGCAGTTGTAATATTTATAAACCAATTACGTGAAAAGGTTGGTGTAATGTACGGAAATCCCGAAACAACACCAGGCGGAAGAGCGCTTAAATTCTTCTCGTCTGTAAGACTTGACGTAAGACGTCTTGAGGTAATAAAGAACGGTACAGAAATTATCGGTAACAAAACAAGAGTCAAGGTTGTTAAAAACAAGGTTGCACCACCGTTTAAAGAAGCTGAATTTGACATTATGTACGGAGAGGGTATCTCAAAAACAGGAAATATACTTGATATGGCGGTTGAGTTTGGCATAATCAAGAAGTCTGGCGCATGGTTCAGCTATGATGGCGAAAAAATCGGACAAGGTCGTGATAACGTTCGTAAATATATGCAGGATAATGTTGAATTCTGCGACGATATAGAACGTCAGGTTCGTGAGTGTTTATCCACCACAACACCGCGTGAGATTGTTGAAAAAGACGAAATTTCGGAGTAAAATTTGCGTTAATGAGGTTATCTTTACTGAAAATTAAAATTTGTTGCAAAATATATTGACGTTTTGACATTTTTTTAGTATGATTATAGTGTAGTTACTTTTGAAAAAAATTTTTAAGATATTGTATATTTTATACTAAGCTGCTTTTATACTATAAAAGATTGTTTGTGTTTTAGTTCTTAAAGCGGCGAAAGATGTCTTGTTTTTAATTAAAATATTAAGGGGGTACTTTTTGTGGTATCAAGTAGTGTAACAATACAAAATTCAGTTGGACTTCATGCCAGACCGGCTACATTTTTTATCCAGAAAGCAAATGAGTTCAAGTCAAGCATCTGGGTAGAGAAAGATGAAAGAAGAGTTAATGCAAAGAGCTTATTGGGAGTTTTATCCTTAAATCTTGTACAGGGCTCAGTTATCTCAATTGTTGCAGACGGAAGCGACGATGCAGATGCTGTAAGAACCCTTGTTGAATTGATTGAATCAAACTTTTCTGAATAATTTTTTTGAATTAAGGTATAGATAACTCTGCATATTTGTTTATGTGGAGTTATTTTTCGTTATGGGTATAGCTTATGTTTGATTTGGAAGAAGAATTAAAAAGATTGCCGCAAAATCCGGGTGTATATATAATGCACGATAGTGAAGATACTGTTATATACGTCGGTAAGGCAAAAAACTTAAAAAACAGAGTGCGACAGTATTTCAGAAAAAATTCAAATCACACTCCAAAAGTTCTGGCTATGGTAGAAAACATAGCCTATTTTGAGTATATAGTAACTGATTCCGAAACAGAGGCACTCGCACTTGAATGTAACTTAATAAAAAAGTATAAACCAAAGTATAACATACTGCTAAAAGACGATAAGCACTACCCGTATATCAAGGTTACAATAAACGAAGAATACCCCAGAGTGTTCAGTACAAGAAGACTACTGCACGACGGTGCAAAATATTACGGACCGTATATGGGCAAGGGTACAGTAAAAAATATGCTCGAAATTGTCGGAAAGCTATTTAAACCGCCTACTTGTAAACGAAAATTCCCTCAGGATATTAATAAGGGCAGACCGTGCCTCAATTACCATATAAATAATTGCTTTGCACCGTGTACGGGTAAGGTTTCCAAAGAGGAATTCCGTAAGGTGTTCTTTGAAATCTGCCGATTTTTAGAGGGAAATCATAAAGAGCTTTTAAAAGAGCTTGAAGAAGAAATGAAGATAGCATCTTCAAATCTTAACTTTGAGGCTGCGGCAATGCTGAGGGATAAAATCCGTTCAATAAAAGAAATCGAAGAAAAGCAAAAGATAATAAACACACTCAAAAAAACCGAGCAGGATATTATTGCCCTTTCCAAGTCCGACAACATTGCATTTTGCGAAATGTTTTTTGTTCGCGGCGGTAAAATGATTGGCAGAGAAAGCTATAAATTAAATAACGTTACTCTCTCCGATAATAACGAGATAATGACCGATTTTGTGATACAATTTTACGAAAACAGTGAGTTTGTGCCGCAGGAAATAATAACAGAATACGAAATAGACGAAAGTGATGTCATCTGCGAATGGTTAAGAGAAAAAAAGAAGAAAAAGGTTACAATTACCACACCAAAACGCGGCGCAAAGCTTAACCTTGTGAAAATGGCAAAGAAAAATTCCGATATGGCATTGGAAAACTATAGGATAAAGCAACTAAAGGAAAAAGAAAAGAACACAATTCTCACGTCATTTGCAGAGCTTTTGTCGCTCGAAAAAGTGCCGCACAGAATTGAAGCATACGACATATCAAACATAAGCGGTACAGATAATGTAGGCGCAATGGTAGTGTTCGAAAACGGAGTGCCTACAAAGAGTAAGTACAGACTATTCAAAATAAAATCATTCGAGGGTGCTGACGACTACAGTGCAATGCGTGAGGTAATATACAGACGTTTACGTCATGCAATGGAGGAGCAAGACCTCATAAATGTGGGCAAAATGCAAACAGAGGACGCAAAGTTTTTGCCGCTTCCCGACGTTATATTACTCGATGGCGGAAAAGGTCATCTTAGTGTAATAAGTGAGCTTTTAGAAATGACAGAGCACGATATTGCGCTGTTTGGTATGGTTAAAAACGATAAGCACAGAACAAATGCACTTCTTTCGAAAGATGGCGAAATTGCATTAAATCCTATGGGAAGTGTATTTAAGTTTATAACAAGAATTCAGGACGAGGTGCACAGAAGTGCAATTTCGTATCACAGAAAGCTAAGAGGTAAAATCGAATCCGAGCTTGATAATATACAGGGAATAGGCGAAAAACGAAGAAAACTGCTTTTGACGCATTTTGGCAGCGTAGAAAAAATAAAGCAAGCGCAAATGGATGAACTCTTAGAAGTTGTAGATAGAAAAAGCGCACAGAATATTTATAATCATTTTCACAAATAGATTACAAAAACAAAGCGGGTGATGGGTTAAATGAAGAAAATATTGTCGTTATTTATGGTCGTAACTATAATAGTCTCTCTTTGCAGCTGCCAAGCGGTTGAGAAAATAAGAGAAAAATATTTTTCATATAGTCTGGCAGAAAATAAAACAGAGATTATAAATAATGAGCATACACAAGACGTTGCAAATGTAATAAATGTGTGTATGTATGATTTTGATACATTTAATCCGCTTATGACATTATCGCAATCGGTGAGAGATGCAATGAAGTTTGTGTACGAGCCACTGTTTACGCTTGACTCGGAATTTAACAGTGTTAATGTGCTCGCAAGTGAATATTGGGTGAATGATGACGGTAAAACTGTAATTGTAAAGCTAAAAGACGGTGTGTCGTGGCATGATGGTTCGCAACTGAGCGCCTATGATGTATCATATACAATAAACTGCATAGCAGGGGGAATGACCAACTATAGCCTTGACTACGTTACGTCGTGCAGTATTGTAGATAATATGCGCGTACAGATAAACTTTAATCACTCTCTTCCAAATCCTACTGCACTTTTAACATTTCCTATAATAAAAAACAGAACGTCAATGAACATAAACCCGTCATATGTGCCAATAGGCACAGGCCCGTTTTCGTATTCGGGTAAGGTCAGCATAGACAGATATATGTTGCTTGCATCTGACTATTATCACAATCAAAAAAGCTCAATAGGCGGTATATATATAGAGCTTGTTCCCGATAACGAAAGATACTTTACAATGTTCAATTCGGGTAATGCAGACGTATGCAACGGTGCACTCATCAGGGATTATGAATATACCCCAAAGGGAAGTATACAGGTAAATGAATATATTTCAAACGAGCTGATATATCTTGGAATAAATAACAAGTCGTCATTCTTAACAGGCAAAAACACACGTCAGGCACTTGCGAATATGATTGACCGCAAGGCAATAGAAGAAAAGGTGATGTACTCAACCGTAAAAGCAGTTGATACACCAATCAATCCGTCGTCGCCATTCTATATGGGAAAAGACGAAATCCGCACCGACGGTATAAAGGCTCAGGAGCTTTTGCAAGCCGACGGATACGTTGCACAGACTAAAGGCTACACCAAGGTAATAGGTGGACAAAATCAGCAACTAAAACTAGTTTTTCTTGTGAACGGGGACAGTGAGCAGGATATAAAAATTGCAGAAAAGATACACGAAAATCTTAATATGAACGGTGTAAAAATCGTAATGGATATACAACCCTACGACGTTTTTATGAACAGAATTGTATCGGGAAATTACGATATATTTTTAGGAGCGCATAACATAAGCGCAAATATGGATATATCTAATTTTCTGGGCGGCACTGTGAACTATTTCGGATACGAAAATATAACAATAGATATGATTATAAATCAAATGGGAATCACAAGAGAAGATGAGGGTGTTCGTGCATTATACGAACAACTAAGTAATGTTTTAAATGACGATATGCCCATAATTCCAATAGCATTCAAAAAGGACAAAATATATACAAGTTCAAGAATAAAAAATGTAGCACCGGTGGGTGCAGATGTGTTTTATGCTGATTTGTACAGCTGGAGTATAAAATAAATGAGAATAATAATAATCGGCGGCGGTGCTGCGGGACTTATAGCCTGCGGTATTGCTGCAAAAAAAGCCGATAAGGTTGTATTAATAGAAAAAAATGACCGACTCGGTAAAAAACTTTTAATAACGGGCAAGGGCAGATGCAACATCACTAATTCTGCCGAAATTGAGGATATGATAAATCAATATCCCACAAACGGTAAGTTTTTGTACAGTGCACTGTACTCATTCACAAACTATGACATTATAAATCTTATTGAGGATAACGGTGTAAAAACAAAAGTAGAACGCGGCGGCAGAGTATTCCCCGTAAGCGACAAGGCATCAGACGTTGTTGAAGCACTAAAACGCTTTGCAATAAAGAATAACGTCGAGATTGTCTCGGGAAGAGCACAAAAACTTATAATAAAAGACAACAGGGCTTGCGGAGTTGTGGTTAACGATAAGGTAATTGAGGCGGATAAGGTTATTGTCTGCACGGGTGGCAAGTCATATCCCGGTACAGGCTCAACGGGTGATGGATATAAATTTGCAAAAAGTGCAGGGCACACCGTAATAGAGCCAAAACCATCGCTTGTTCCCATAGAAACCGAAGAAGACTGGATAAAATCAGTTATGGGACTATCCCTTAAAAACACTGCAATTACAGTGTATAATTCAAAGGATAAAGCAGTGTACGAGGATTTTGGCGAAATGATTTTTACTCATTTTGGAGTATCAGGGCCTATAATACTTTCCGCATCGTCAAGAATTAAAAACATAGAAAAAGAAAAATACTACTTAAAAATAGACTTAAAGCCTGCACTTGATGAGCAAAAGCTTGACGCGCGAATTTTAAGGGATTTTGAAAAATATAAAAAGAAACAACTTATAAATGCGCTCGATGAGTTATTGCCAAAAAGTCTCATTAGTGTTATAATAGACTTAGCAGGTCTTAATCTGCATAAAAATGTATGTGAAATAACCAAGGCAGAACGCATAGCCCTTTTAAATACAATAAAGGGAATAAAGCTTACAATCAAAGGCTTCAGACCAATAAATGAGGCTATTATAACCTCGGGCGGTGTAAAGGTCTCGGAAATAGACCCGTCTACAATGCAATCAAAAATAGTAAAGGACTTGTATTTTGCGGGCGAGGTCGTAGACGTTGACGGATACACAGGCGGCTACAATCTTCAGGCGGCATTCTCAATGGGATACCTTGCCGCACAAAGCGCGGTCGAAGAAGTATAATAAAAAACGTTTTTTACGGGAAATGGAGAAAACTATGGAAGTAAACAGTAAACAGGTGTGTAAAGCGGCAGTTAAGCTTGCACTTAGCGAGAGTCGTGAGGAAGAAATGCTTCTTAAGGATAAATACAATAAATTATCAATTAAAGCGGTTGCTATTGATTTTGGCGGTACTTTTGACAGTGCGGTACAAAAAATACTTGAGCGTGCAGTTGTTGCTTCAAAAAGAGAGGGACTTATAAACGAAAGTCATTTCGAGGAGGGGGCAGTAGCAGGTGCGGCGCACGAGGCACTGCGACAAATAACCTCAAAAAGTCTCGGTCTTAATCTTGGCGGAAAAATCGGAATTGCGAGAAGTGCAGACCATATAAGTGTTTGTGTGTTTTTCGAAATTGGATTGTTAAATTTAAACGATATTGCAATTGGCTTGGGACACAGAGCAATGTCTATAAACTAAATATTCATCTGACAGAGAGGAAAAAATAATATGAAATACACATCAGTTGCAATAGACGGACCTGCAGGTGCAGGCAAAAGCACAGTTGCAAAAAAAGTCGCAAAGGATATGGGTCTTGTTTATGTAGATACAGGCGCAATGTATCGCGCGGTAGCATATGCTGCAATAAAGCAGGGTATATTAATTGAAGAAAATCAGAGCGCAGTTGAAGAAATTGCAAATAACATACAAATTTCGCTCGACTACAAAGACGGAGTTCTGAGTGTATATCTCGACGCTGAAGATATAAGCGATAAAATACGTACACCGCTCATAAGCAAGGGCGCGTCAGCAGTTGCAACAATGGCAGGAGTACGAACAAGACTTGTTGAGATGCAACGCGATATGGCAAAAAAAGCAAATATAATAATGGATGGCAGAGATATCTGCTCGGTGGTGCTTCCCGACGCGTCAATCAAACTGTTTCTCACTGCCTCGGTTGATGAAAGAGCCAATAGACGTTATAAAGAACTTATCGAAAAGGGTGAGGCGTGCGAACTTGAGCAAATAAAAAAAGATATTGCCGCACGTGATAAAAACGACAGTGAAAGAGAAATTTCGCCACTTAAAAAAGCAGACGATGCAATGCTTTTGGATACAAGTGATATGACCTTTGACGAGGTCGTGGATAAAATAAAAGAATTAATAAACGATTTACCGTTATAAAAATGGCGGATAGGAGATAAAGATATGTTTTACAGATTTTGTACTTTTATATGCAGAGTGTTCCTTAATATAGCATTCAATTACAAGGCTTGCGGATTGGAAAATATACCAAACGAGGGTGCATTCATTTTAGCACCTAATCACAGAAGTAATTTTGACCCCGTTGCAGTAGGCTCAACGTGTCATAGAGACATAAGATTTATGGCAAAGGCAGAGCTTTTTAAATTTAAACCCTTTGGTGCACTCATAACAAAGCTTGGTGCATTTCCCGTACAACGCGGAAAAAGTGATATAGGTGCAATAAAAGGTGCTTTCGAAATTTTAAGGGGCGGTAATGTGCTTCTTATGTTTCCGCAGGGCAAACGTTATAAAGACGGTTCGCAAGGCAAGCTGAGAACAGGCGTTACAGTTATTGCGCATAAAATGCAGGTGCCGATTATTCCTGTGTACATAGACGGTGATTATAAATTCAGACATAAGCTTACAGTAAAGTATGGCAAAGCAATTACATTTGAGGAGTATTATAATCAAAAGCTTGATGATGATACAATCCTCGAACTCACAAAAAAAGTTTATGACGGTATATTCTCGCAAGCATAAAGGAGAGTTAAAACTGTATGGAAATAGAAGTTGCAAAAACTGCGGGTTTTTGTTATGGTGTAAAGCGTGCGGTTGAGAGCGTATATAAAGCTATTGCCGACGGTAAAAAAATTGCAACCATAGGCCCTATTATTCATAACCCTCAGGTAATTGAAGACCTTTCCAAAAAGGGTGTTTTTGCTTATGATAAGGTAGCGGATATTCCAGAGGATTACACAGTTGTAATACGCGCACACGGTGTACCCAAAAGTGTCTATGACGAGTTAAAGGGCAGAGAATATATAGACCTCACGTGTCCGTTTGTTGCAAAAATCCATAAAATTGTATCTGAGCAATATCAAAAGGGTAAGCAGATTGTAATAATAGGCGACAAAAATCATCCCGAGGTTATAGGTATAAACGGACACTGCGAAAACAGTGCATATATAACCTATGATGAAGATGAAAATATCAGTGAGGATATTTTTGATAAGGACATCTGTATTGTAGCACAAACAACAATAAAAAAAGAAATTTTTGTGCAAAAAGTACATTTTTTAAAAAAGACTTGCAAAAGTACCCTCATATTTGATACAATATGTAGTGCGACGAGAGATAGGCAAGAGGAGGCGGACAAGCTTTCGAAAGCTTGCGAAGCAATGATTGTAATCGGAGGGCATGAGAGCTCCAATACAAGAAAGCTTTACGAAATTTCAAAGGCTAATTGCAATCTTACTTATCATATCGAAACAAGCGGGGAAATTCCTCGCATAAATAATATTAAAAAAGTAGGTATTACCGCAGGTGCGTCAACGCCCGGTGGTATTATCGAGGAGGTAGTAAAGGCTATGAGTGAAACAGTAAAAAATGAAGAGTCTTTTGCAGAGTTATTTGAACAATACGAAAATAAGACTCTTAACAACGGAGACATTATCGACGGAACGGTTGTAGAAGTTCGTAACAATGAAGTTATCGTTGATTTAGGAGGCTTCAAGTATAACGGACAACTGTCTGCCGATCAGTTGACAGATGATCCGTCACTTAAGCCGTCTGATGTTGTAAAAGAAGGCGATACAATCAAGGTTTACGTTGTGGGCGTAAATGACGGTGAGGGCAAAGTAGTTCTATCAAGAAAGAAATTGGTAGCTATGGAAAGCTGGAACAAAATTAAAGCTTCATTCGAAGCGGGCGAAGTTCTTGAAGGTAAGATAATCAAGGCTGTTAAAGGTGGAGTTATCGCTTTAACAGACGGTTCACAGGTATTTATCCCTGCAAGACAAGCTTCAGAAAAGTTTGTTCAGGATTTACAAACACTTGTAAACACAACAGTATCGTACAGAATTATTGAAATCGACGAGAGAAGAAGAAGAGTTATCGGCTCAGTAAGAGTTATCCTTGACGAAAAGAGAAAAGCAGTAGAGGATGCGTTCTGGGCAGATGCAGAATTAGGCAAAAAGTATCAGGGTACAGTTAAGTCATTAACTTCGTTCGGCGCATTTGTTGATATCGGCGGTGTAGATGGCTTAGTACACATAAGCGAACTTTCATGGAACAAAATCAAGCATCCGTCAGAGGTTGTTAAGGAAGGTGATGTTCTTGAAGTTTATATTAAGGAACTTAATGCTGAAACAAAGAAGATTTCTTTGGGCTTTAAAAAGATTGAGGACAATCCTTGGGTTATTGCACAAAACAAGGTATCAGTCGGCGATGTTATAAAGGTAAAGATTGTAAGAATGATGCCATTTGGCGCATTTGCAGAGATTATACCAAACGTTGACGGTCTTATCCACATTTCTCAGATTGCAGATAAGAGAATCGGCAAGCCTGAAGATGAGTTAGAAATCGGTCAGGAAGTTGAAGTTAAAGTAACAGAGGCTGATTGGGAAGCCAAGAAGATTTCTCTTAGCATAAGAGCATTAATCGAGCCAAAGGAGGAAGAAACTCCATCTGAGGAAGAAGAAGCTCCGCAAGACGGAGAAGCTCTTGTATACTCAACTGACCCCGAGGTAGAGGTTGAGGAACCTATCGAAATCGAAGGCGTTGAAGAAGAAGCTGTTGCAGAAGAAACAGCTGAGGCTCAGGATGCTGAATAATTAATAAAGTATAAAAGGTAAAGGGGCAGTTGCAATGTGTTGCAGTATGTCCCTTTCTTTAATAAATACATTTTTGCAAAAAAACGTCAAAAAAGTTTAAAAAAGTATAGAAATATTTAAAAATATGTGATATACTAAAACTAATACAAAAATTATATTAAAGCATAGTATAAATATATAAATGTATTCAGTAAAAAATTGGTTGGGAGGATTGTTATTATGGACGAAATTTTTGATAAAATAAAAGAACAGGCAATAAAACTAAAAGGCGAAGCCACAAAAGTTACAAAGCATATGGTGGGCAAAACAAATGATGTAATAAGCAAAACAAAGCTGTCTATAGCAATTTCTGAGGCAGAATCAAAAATCAAAGACCTGCATGCAGCTATGGGTAAAAAGTTATATGATGAATATACCAAAAAAGGTGAAACAGACGAAAAATATCTCGAAGCCTGCGAAAAAATAGACTTGCTTGTTGCAGAGGTTTGTGAATTAAAAGAAAAGCTATCACAAATGAAAGATACAAAACTTTGTGATTGCGGTGAGTACAGTAAAAAGGACTCTATGTATTGTGCCAAGTGCGGTAAAAAGTTTGATGATGAAGAAAATGTGGCAGATACAGACGAGGATATGGTAATTATAGCTCCAAAAGAGAGTGATACAGAATATTAATTTTTTCTTTCAGATAAAATTCAAGTATATGCGAAGGGAATGTTTGTATTAATGAAAACAAAAATCGAAGAACTAAAGGAAAAAGCAAAAACAACAATTATCGGCAAAATCCTTGGTGAAAAGGACGACAAAAAAATTGAGCCGTATAATGGTGAGAATGCACACTATAGCTCAAATGATGAAGAATATGCAGAGTTTTTAAAAAATCTTAATATAATCACTGCCGACACAAAAGACGATAAAGAGGTTTTTTCGGTTGAAAGCACACAAAGCTTTAAGCTCGGCAGAGATAATAACGAGGAAAATTCACCATTATATGAGGATATTAAAGAGCAAACAGAAGATACTGCTATAGAAGATGATGCCACGAAATATGTAAATATCAATGACGATAAAATCTTTACAATTATGACGAGTATTGAACGTTTAACAAACATTGTAGAAAACAGTGATATAAGACGTGAACATACACTTGATAAGGTCCTGAATGAGCTAGGTAACTTAAAACAGGAAATAGAAGAGGTAAAAAAAGACCAGCTAAAAATTCAGGGTAATGTTGCAGGAATTAACAAGGTGAGCGACAGTGTATTTGACCTTAAAAATGCACAGCAGTCTGCAAAAGTATCAATAACAGGTCTTGAGGCTTCCTTTAATAAAATGAAGAATAAGTATATGACATGCTTAACTCTTCTTAGCATTCTCAGCTTTATAATAATCGCATTACAGATTTTGAATTTATTCAGTTAAATTAAAAAGCGGACAAAATAGATAGATTTTGTCCGCTTTTTTTGTCTAAATATACGAAAATTTAAAAAACTATTCCTTTTTTGAAATTAATGTGTTAAAATAATATGGTAGCATGGTTTATTAAAATTTAAAAAATGTATTATGGAAGGATGGTAGTAAATTATGAATCTACAAAACTTACAATTAGTGCAAAACGTAACAGGCGTGGCATTAATTGTTTTTTCAGTTCTTATGGTATTAATCGGAGTTTATAGCTCCAGAAAGGCAAAAACAATCGAAGGATTTTTGCTTGGCGGAAGAAATGTAGGTCCGTGGATAAGTGCATTTGCATACGGTACTTCATATTTCTCAGCAGTTGTTTTTGTCGGCTATGCAGGCAAGCATGGTTGGGATATTGGTCTTGGTTCAATCTGGATTGGTGTCGGAAACGCATTGTTGGGGTGCTTCCTCTCATGGAAAGTACTTGCAAAGCGCACAAGAACTATGACCCATGCTCTTTCATCAAAAACAATGCCTGAATTCTTTGGCGACAGATATAAATCTAATCCCTTAAAGATTGTTTCAGCTCTTGTTATTTTTATTTTCCTTGTTCCATATTCAGCAGCAGTTTATAAAGGTCTGGGAAGTATGTTTGCTACAATATTCCCGACTATAGACGTTTCTATATGGATGCTGCTTATTGCGGTGCTTACTGCAATATATCTTGTTTTAGGCGGATATCTTGCAGCAGTATATACGGATTTTCTTCAGGCTATTATAATGATTCTTGGTGTAGTTACAATGGTATTTGCAGTCGTAAAATATGATAGCGTTGGCGGATTTTCGAATTTAATCGATAATCTTAAAGCTATACCCGATAATGGCGATGGTATAACAGGTGAGAATCTTATAAGCTGGTTTGGCGGAAAAAATCTTAAATTCCTTTGTGTAAATATACTTCTCACAAGCTTTGGTACATGGGGCTTGCCACAAATGGTAGGTAAATTCTATGCAATCAAAGATACAAAATCAATAAAAAGTGCTACAGTTATATCTACTATATTTGCGTTGATTATTGGTTGCGGAGCATATCTTGTTGGCTCAGTGTCAAGACTTGTACTTAACAATCAACTGCCACAGGGCGGACATGATGCAGTTATACCAACACTTTTAACTACTGCACTTGGAGGAAATGTGTTTACAATTCTTCTGCTTGCGATAATTCTGTTGTTGTTGCTTTCAGCATCGATGTCTACACTTTCTTCGGTTGTATTGTCTTCTGCATCAGCAGTGTCGGTAGACCTTATGCCATCAATCGTAAAGAACTACTCAGGTAAGCAACAAATGCGTGTTACAAGAATATTGTGCTTCTTGTTCGTGGCACTTTCGTACATATTCGCAACACAGAATATTGCTATTATAGTAAACATAATGTCATTTAGCTGGGGGATAGTTTCGGGCGCATTCATAGGTCCGTACATGTGGGGTATATACTCCAAAAAGACAACAAAAGCAGGTGCCTGGGCAGGTATGATAGCTGGTCTTTTGGTTGTAATAGTATCAACTGTCGTAATCACAGCTATGGGTATGGATGGTAACACAACACTTGGAGCGGCATTCAAGGCGGCATCATCAAAAGCTCCCGAAATGGGTTGCGCAGCAATGGCTGTTTCGCTTATAATTGTTCCGATAGTTTCGCTATTTACAAAGAAGTTTGACGAAGAACATATCAAAAACTGTTTTTCTCAGCCACAATCTCGAGAGGAGTTAGTAAACAAATAATGATAATAACAAATTTGCTCGAAAATAATGCAAAGCAATATCCAAACGATGTTGCACTTGTGGAAATAAATCCGACTGTTATGGAGCAGTCAAAGATTACATGGAAAGAGTATTCGTTAATTGAAACCAATCCAAGAGGTGCGGTCAGAACAGAAATGACATGGCTTGAATTTGACCAAAAAGCCAATCGTTTTGCTAATCTCCTGTTGGAAAAGGGTATAAAAAAAGGCGATAAGGTTGCAATTCTTCTTATGAATTGTATGGAATGGTTGCCGATATACTTTGGTGTTCTTAAAATGGGTGCATTAGCAGTACCTCTAAACTACAGATATACTGCAGATGAAATAAAATACTGTCTTGATTTGGCCGAGGCAGACGCGCTTGTTTTCGGACCTGAGTTCATAGGCAGAGTAGAAGAAATATGCGACAGAATACCCGACGTATCTCAGGTGTTATATGTGGGTGAGGCTTGTCCTACATTTGCGGAAAGCTACGATGCACTTGTTGAAAGTATGAAGAGCCAAGCACCCGAGTGTGCTTTAACTGAGGCAGACTACGCGGCAATATACTTTTCTTCGGGTACAACAGGTTTTCCAAAAGCGATACTACATAATCACGAAAGCCTTATACATTCTGCACGTGTTGAACAAAATCACCACTCTCAGCAAAAAGACGATACATTTTTGTGTATACCACCTCTGTACCATACGGGTGCAAAAATGCACTGGTTTGGAAGTCTTATCAGCGCTTCAAAGGCAGTTTTGTTAAAAGGTATAAAACCCGAATGGATTATGCAGGCGGTGTCTGAGGAGAACTGTTCAATAGTATGGCTGTTAGTGCCCTGGGCGCAGGATATTCTTGATGCAATAGACAGAGGGGACATAAAATTAGAGGATTATAAAACAGACCAATGGCGTCTTATGCATATAGGTGCGCAACCCGTTCCGCCAAGTCTTATCAAGAGATGGAAAGAATACTTCCCAAATCACGAGTATGATACAAACTACGGACTCAGCGAGTCGATTGGCCCTGGTTGTGTACACCTTGGTGTAGAAAATATACACAAGGTCGGCGCAATAGGAAAGCCCGGCTTTGGTTGGGAAACAAAGATTGTTGACGAAAAGGGCGATATTGTAAAGCAAGGCGAGGTTGGCGAGCTTGCAGTAAAAGGCCCCGGTGTAATGCTTTGCTATTACAACGATAAAAAGGCGACAGATGAAGTTCTAAAGGGCGATTGGCTTTTGACGGGCGATATGGCACGTGAAGACGAAGACGGATTTATATACCTTGTAGACAGAGCAAAAGACGTTATAATAACGGGCGGAGAAAACCTGTATCCCGTACAGATAGAGGACTTTTTAAGAAAGCATAACTCAATAAAAGACGTTGCGGTAATCGGCTTGCCTGATAAACGTCTTGGCGAAATTGCGGCGGCAATCATAGAAATAAAGCAAGGCATGACGTGCACCGAAGAAGAAATAAATGATTTTTGTCGTGAACTTCCAAGATACAAACGTCCAAAAAAGATAATCTTTGCAGATGTACCCCGTAATCCTACGGGAAAGATAGAAAAACCAAAACTTCGCGAAATTTATTGCGGAAAGAGCTTGGTAGAATCTCAGATTAAATAAAATAAAGGGATTGTTTTTAAAACAATCCCTTTATTTTATTCCATTGTTCTCCTTGAATTATTTTCAAACTCAACAATGTTTGGGTCATCGAAGTATTTCCATTCATTTCTTTTGCCAATGCTATCACGAAATTTCTTTGGTGTGCAAAAAAATTCGTTCTTAAACACTCTGTTAAAATTACGGATACTGCCAAAACCGTACTCATACGCTATCTCACTTATTGACTTGTTGGTGTTTTTTAAAAGTCTTATTGAGTTATCAAGACGAAAGCTGTTTAAAAATGTAGAAAATCCCGACGAGGTGTTTTTATTAAAAACAAATGGCAAAATTCATGTTGTGTTTGGCGGTTATGGCAGTGGTGAGATTGAGTGTAAGAACATTAATGCCAAGGGACTAGGGAATTAACGTAGTTGAAAAATAATAAAATATTCGGGAGAAAAATTAGTAAAAAACTGCAGAATTGGTTTTAAATTCTGCAGTTTCTTATTGCATAACAGACCCAATAATATATTGAAAAAAATATTTGGTATGGTATAATTTGCTTACAGGTATAAGCAGAGGTGGGGATTGTTAGAAAAATCAATATATATACATCAACTTTGTTGCCGTTTCTTGACAAGGCAACGGATTTGATGTATAATTTAGATGTATACAACACAAAAATACTCTGGGAGGAATATGTAATGAAGATTAAGAAAAGAATTTTGGCGGGTTTATTAGTCGTGTGCATGATACTGACATCTTTTTCAGTTAGTGTGTTTGCAACAAACCAGTCTATCTTTGACGATGTAAAGGCAGATGATTGGTTCTATGACGAGGTTTTTTACGTAAAAAGTGAAAATCTTATGAACGGAATCAGTGATACATCTTTTGCACCAAATGACAGCACCACACGCGGAATGATAGTTACTGTTTTGTGGCACTTATCGGGTAACCCCGAAGTTGGCGGCGTGATTGAGTTTTCTGACGTTAATCAGGACGCATATTATGCTGATGCTGTTTTATGGGCTGTAAAAAATAACATCGTACTTGGCTACGGTGACGGTAAGTTTGGTCCGGATGACTATATTACCCGTGAGCAGCTTGCTACAATTTTATATCGTTATTCTGATGATAAGTTATATGATGAAAGCAATGTTGACCTCGGTAGTTTTACCGATGCAGACAAAATCAGCGATTATGCAGCAGATGCTTTTAAATGGGCAATTGCACAGGGCGTAATTGGCGGTATGGACGACGCAACTTTGGCTCCACAGGGCAATGCAACTCGTGCGCAGCTGGCTGTGATTTTATACAGAATCATCAACCCTTCTGATGCGCCTGTAAATCCCGAACAAAAAGATACATACACTGTAACATTCGAGTTAAATTACTCAAACAAAGGTACCTATAAAACAATTGAAACAGAAGCGGGCAATACGGTAGAAGAACCTAATAAAGCCGTACGCTCTGGTTATAGTTTCCTTGGATGGTATACTGAAAAAGATGGCGGCGAAAAATTCGATTTTTCCACTCCTGTTGACAAAGATCTAACCCTTTACGCGCAATGGAAAAAAACCACTGTTGCCGGCGGTGGCGGAGGAGGTTCACACTCACACAGCTACGGAGTATGGACTCCCAACAATGATGGCACTCACAGCAAAAGTTGCAGATGCGGAAGTGTTGTAACAGAAGAATGTACATTGACTCTTGACAATCCTTGCGGTGTTTGTGGATATACAGACGGCAAGTATCATATTGCAACAGCTGCCGAATTAACAAACTGGGCAGCACTCGTCAATGGCGGAGATGATTTCGGCGGCAAAACTGTTGTGTTGGAAGACGATGTTGATTTAACAGGGGTTGTATGGACTCCTGTTGGCACAGGGACTACCTTTAGAGGAATATTTGACGGACAGGGCAATACCGTATCCAATCTTGAGACAAGCGGTACCGAATGTGTCGGTTTGTTTGGAAGTGTTGTTGGAACAATCAAGAATATAGTTCTTGATACTGCTAGCATCACAGGAAATCACTATGTCGGCGGCATTGCGGGCTATGCTTACGGTGAAATAAGCGGATGTACAGTAAAGAATGCTACAATTACCGCAATCCCCAATGAAGTTAGTGATGGTGTTTATGACAATGGTGACAAGGTTGGCGGTATTGTTGGTTACTTGTCGGCTGAGCCCGCCGGAATTCTTAAAGAAAATACAGTTGAAGATGTTACACTTGCAGGTTATCGTGATATTGGCGGCGTTGTCGGCATGGTAAATACTATTCCGACTTTATCCGCAACAGTACGCGGAAACGAAGTAACAAGCGTCACTGTTGTTGCAGACCAGACCAAGACCGAGAACTATGGCTACAAGACTCCCAATGCAGGAACTGTTGTTGGCAGAATCGATAGCGGCGATGATGTTGTTGTAGAGTTAAATACTGTAGCGGATGATGTGACGGTAACTGTAAAAGTGGCGACAATGACTGAAGACGATGAGCAAAAGCCGGTTGTTGCAGCTATTGGAAGTACCACATACAGCTCGCTTAGTGCCGCAATCGAAGACGCAGCAGACGGTGCTGTAATCAATGTTCTTCCTGGAGAAATTGCAGAATCGATTTCTCCATGGAGTGGGGACAGTACTCACACTTTGGAGAAGAGTATAACAATTCTTGGCGCAAACTATGCAAGCAACCCCTCAAGCTCGGCGTCGGATAGCGGTACTGTTTTGACAGGCGGTATGTATTTGGGTTATGATGATAGCAGAACACGTAATCATACAATTACTGTCAAGGGTATTACCTTTAAGAGCAAGGGTCTTACTGTTGCAGACCAGACAAATGTTGTTATCGAAAACAATAAATTCATTGATATTGCAGAAGACGATGCAATAACCGTTCTTGATCAGGAATATGATGGTCAGGAAGGCTTGGTAATAGTTAAAAATAACTATATAAAAGGTGTTACCGAAAGCGGTAAAGCAGGCATTAATCTGCGTAATCCTTATACAGTTACAGTAACAGGCAACCATATTGAAAATACAAACCACAATTCTATTCTCATTCAAAAGAAAGCCGGCAACCCTGATAATTCAGGTGCCGTTACTATCACAGATAATATCTTGGTTAACTGGGGTGTAGGCGATGAAGGTCGTGCTTTGCGTGCTGCGTTTGCTGATACTGAGGATGTTACAAAGGTTGTTACATTTACAGGAAACACAATGATAAACGAAGCAGCCCCTGAAGAATTTGTGAAAATTACCGGTGCAGACATCGTTGAAATCGCTGATAGTATCTGGAATAGTGAGGATATCAATCCTGTGACTGATTATGTAACAGGAACCACACCATACCTTCTGGTTGATGGTATTGTTACTATAGACGGAGTAAGGGTTGCAAACGTTTCAGATGCAGCCGATTTGGTGAGCACTATTGAAAATACAGAAGCGAACGCTGAGACAATAATCTATTTGCAGACAGGCGAATATGTTGTGCCCCAGATAAGCATCAACAACAATAAAAATATTACAATTTTACCTGCTAAAAATGCCGAAGTTACTTTTGATGGACAGTTTTTTGCCAACAGCGGGGAACTGACGGTTAAGGGTATCACAATTACCAATGAAAATGCTACATCTGAGGGTAATTCTAAGTCCAGAAATAATGCTGTCAGCGTATGGGGTACTGCAACAGTGAATTTTGAGGATGTTACCTTTGAACTTAAGAAAGATTCGGGAATTGTTACTTGGTGGGACACAGACGAACAGACAACGGTTAATCTTAGAAAATGTACTTTTAATGCAAACGGTTATCGTCCACTGCAGTTGACAGCAAATGCTAATATTGAAGAGTGTACTTTCAATAATCCATATCGCTATGCGGCTCAGTTGACGGCAAACAATGCAGAGATCAACTTTAAGAATAACACTATAAACAAGACCGAGGATAATGGAAAGCCTGTTTACGCCATTCAGATGACATGCGACTATGGAAACAGTAATTTGGTTATTAATGGCGGAGGAAATAGAATTAACCGTACAGCAGGCGACCAGGAGGATGCTCTTTATGTATGGGAACCCGGAACTGGTATAAGCAACGGCTTTGTTGATATTGATACTATTGAGTTAAATGCTGAAGATGGCGAGTTTAAAGCGTTAATTGGAGATGAACTTTATGATACACAAGATGGCGGCGTTATTATTGAAACCGATTAAGAACTGAGCACGGTGATAGCTATTGGCGCATCTGTTGTAATATCTGACGATGTTGACACAACTACAACTGCTACGGGCTATGGCCAGGCAGATGTTGTGCAAAATGGTGGAACACTTGCTGACTGTGTAGTATTTAATTAAATAAGTAAAAAATACACTAGCAACAAAGGGGGTTGTCGCATTTGCGACAGCCCCCTTAGAATTTAAAAAATAATTTATTGACTTAAAAAAGAGGATATGTTATAATGAGTTTACCCCTGCGAGTGAGTGAAGATGCGAAGTTTACTTCGCAAGTGAAATCACACCGCAAGCAATTTTTGTGCCGGAATTGCCGGATGGTTGAGTTGTAAAGTCATCGGGTGAGGAGTGAACAATAATGGTTTTTCCTATTATTTTTTCCGCGGAAAATCTGTTTGTAAGAAAAGCAGAAAAACCAAGACCATTGGCACCGAATATAGGTGGCAAATCGCCTGCGTGGTAAGGATGAGGGCAATCGTTGGGATTATAGTGCGTCATAGCATCTGCAAACGGGTCGTCGTTGTTGCCCGTGCAACTTGTGCCACTGTGGATATGAACTGCAAATATTGGTTTTTTGCAAATGTCATCAGATACAGGTAATCCATTCAGGTGCAACGAAACCAGCACACCCGCCTGTACCTTATAAAAGTAAGCAATACCGTTAATTCGCGGATATTCATCGCTACCCTTTATTCTTGCAAAAGCATAAGGCTTTGCTTTGATATTTACTATAGAATTTTTAAACATATAAATCACCTACAAAATCTTTTTTTTGTATATAATATGTTTCATTTTATGTAGTTGTGATTTTTACTGCGTACATAGATAAAGGAGAAATAACTTAAAATGAGTAATAAACTGATGGGAATTTTGCGCTATGCACTTTTAATTCCGTTATTTGTGGTAATAATGAATTCAATAAGATTTTTGCGTATGGGCTATTATAATCTTGTGGTAGATGGCTACGGAATACAAATGCTCGTGTGTTTTTTTGTTGCAACAATTATTGGTGTATGCATTATTTTCTGCAAAAAATTAACCATCCAAAAAAAACTTGCATTCATTTTGGGTATTGCATTTATTATACGGCTAATATGGATAATATCAGTCCCGTCAGTGCCCGTATCCGATTACGAAACAATGTACACCACGGCAAAGGAAATTGCGCAGGGTGATTTCTCGGGTATGTGGGGAGTGTCTTATTTTGCAAGATATCCGCACCTTACCACAACAGTTGTGTATATGACATTTATACACCTGATTTTTGGTGCATACGATTTAATTGCAATGAAGGTTGTTTCGCTCATATTATCGGTTTTTAATGTGTATATGATTTATAAAATCTCTCTGTATTTTGTAAAGAGAGAAAAAGTACAACTCTTTACTGCGTTTATGGCGAGTGTTTTTCCGCCGTTTATTGCATACGTAAGCACATTTTGTACCGAAAATATTGCAATTCCTTTTTTGCTTGTTTCAGTTTTGTATTTCTGTAAAATATTAAACGGTAAAACTTCAAAAAAGAACGTAATACTTTGCGGAGTAATGCTTGGAATATCACATTTGTTCAGGGGTGTAGGCGCAATTTTTGTTGTTGCAATGCTTATAGCACTGTGTCTTCACAAGGTTAAATGCCGTATCAGGATAATATCGGCAATTATAGCAATTATGGTGGCGGTTATGGTTTTGGTGAGTGTTCCTCTGCGGTTAATCGGAATTACAGAGCACCATTTATGGAACGGTACAGAATCGGGCATAACATACGTTTTAAAAGGTCTTAATATAGAAAGCAAGGGCGCGTGGAACGAAGAAGACGCAACATTTGTAGAAGAACATTATACCGATGATGATTTTAATACACAGTGCATACAAATAATAGAGAGCAGATTAGGAGAAAGAACTCCGAATGAATTGGCAAAGTTCTTCTTTGATAAATTCATAAACCAATGGTCATACGGTGATTGCAATGGCTCATTCTGGGCATTTATGAGAACAAATCTAAAATATAAATATCCCATAGACTTTGCCTCGCAATTGGTGTATTGCACCATACTTGTGTTATCTCTTATTTCGTTGTTAAAAAGACAAGAAAAACACCCTACATTACTGCATTTGCTTGTGTGTGGCTTCGGGTTGTTTTTGCTTGTTTTCGAAACACAACCAAGATATTCGTATATAGTTTTGTGGGTGTTTATATTTATGTCTGTACAGGGTATAGAAACTCTGTGTGAACTTATGGGGAGGCTTAAATGCTTAAAAAAATAACAAAAATTTTACTGTCTATATTGATGGCACTGCCATTTGTGATTTTTGATGTATTCTTACGTTTTTATGTAGGTAAAACAACTCTCGAGGGCGTTTTGGGTGATGTGATGCCAATTATATTCAACGTATTGTGGATAACTCTCATATGCACATTTTGTCTTATACTTCCCAAAACGGTGGGTCGTATAGTGTATGCGCTCATTTTAATAATCAGTGCGGTGTGGTGCTTTTCGAACTATATATACCATTGTGTATTCAAGCAGTTTTTGTGGGTCGGCGATATTGCAATGGTAGGCGAGGGCATAGAATATATAAATATTATATTTGACTATGCTTCACCGCTTGCTTTGTTGGTCTTTGCACTGCTTATTGGTGTCTGCATTTTTGTGGTTGGTAAATTCTCGTCATTTGGCTTTAAAAAATATAAAGCGGTCGTGCTTGTTTTTTGCGTAATAGGTATTGTCATAACAGACGGAGTTTTTCAGAATATTGCAAAAAGAGAGATAAAAGCAGGTGCGTGGGAGGTATGGCAAAAGCCTGCCCTTATATATAACGAATACCGTGATTCTAAAAAATCACTCTACACTTCGGGTTTGTATCAGTACAGTGCAAAAAGCGTTAAAAAACTTTTCGAAAAGGACAATACCGATATACAAGCCGAAAAAGAATTTGCAAAAAGTTATTTCAAAATCGGTACAGACAACGAAATGACAGGTATTCTTGAGGGTAAAAATATAATATTTGTGCTTATGGAAAGCATAGACGATTTTTTAATAACAGATGAATACACACCCGAAATCAAACGAATGATGGAGGAGGGTATAAACTTTGCAAATCATTTTTCTCCCAATATGGGCACAGGCTATACCTTCAACAGTGAATTTGGCGCGAACACGGGATTTTACTGTCCAAGCACTGCAAGCTCGGCAAGTCTGTATACAAAAAATGTGTATCCGCAGACTATAGCAAACAGACTTAAAAACAAAGGCTACAAAACCTCCGCAATACATTTTAATTCAAGGCATTTTTATAACAGAGAGGCAATGTATAAAAAATGGGGATACGATAACTATTACTGCCTTATGGATTATATGAGCATAGAAAAATGTGTTATAGATTCCGATGCAATGCGAGATGAAAAAGTAAGCTCGTTAATTGTTCCTGAAAGTCCGTTTATGACGTATTTTATAACATATTCTGCTCATCTTCCGTACAACACACCTGATAACAAGTTAAAGGGCATACGCGAGTATTACCCCGATAGATATAAAGGTGATAGCGAAATAGAAACTCTGCGACTTCTTGCTCACGATACAGACAAATTTTTTAAACTTTTAAATCAAAAACTTGAGGAGGAGGGTATTGCTGAGGAAACTGTGATAGTAGCATATACCGACCACTACGCGTACGGAATTAACGATAAAGAGCTTTTAATGAACGAGAGTATAAAGATGGGCAGTGAGATTTTGGAAAAAACACCGTTCTTTATATACTGCAAGGGAATGGAGAGTAAAAAGGTAGAAAAGGTTACGTCGACGGTTGATATTACGCCGACATTGGAAAATCTTTTTGGATTACAAAAAATGAACACGTATATGGGTAGCGATGCCTTTTCGGATGATGGCGGCTTGGTATATTTTTCTGATGGTCGCTGGTATGACGGAAAAACCAAATTTAATCCCAATGATGACCAAAAAAATGATTATATCGATAGTATAAATAAACATATAAAAGACACTCGAAGAGTGAACGATTTCGTGGTAGAATACGACTATTTTAAAATTTGTGATTAAATTATGTAAAAATTGGCAATATATTTACTCTGTTTTAGTAAAAAAGTGTATTCACAAGTGAGAAAAAGTATGGTATAATATATAATGAGTAAATATTTTGTTAGATTTGGGTAGATGAAAGGATTTTTGTTATGCCAAGAAACGATGAAGAAAAAAAAGGTCTTACGCTTTTAGGTAATAAAAAAACACAATATTCGGACACATATTGTCCCGAAGTGCTCGAAACCTTTGTAAACAAGCACCCCGATAACGACTATATGGTAACTTTTGATTGTCCCGAATTCACGTCTTTGTGTCCGATAACAGGTCAGCCTGACTTTGCAAGAATAATTATAAATTATATCCCGTCGGAAAAAATGGTGGAATCAAAGTCCCTAAAGCTGTATCTTTTTGGGTTCAGGAATCAGGGCGACTTCCACGAGGATTGTATAAATATCATTATGAAAGACCTCAAAAAGCTTATGGAGCCGAAATATATCGAGGTAAAGGGCATATTCACACCAAGAGGCGGAATTGCCATCTATCCGTTTGCAAACTATGGCAAAGAGGGGACAAAGTACGAAAAAATTGCAGAAGAAAGATTGTTTTTGAGCCTTAGTTCAAAATAATGGGGAGAAGTTATGAGAAAGTGTCTGGTAGTATTAAGTGGCGGTCAGGACAGTACAACGTGTCTGTATTGGGCAATAGCGCGCTTTGGCAAAGAAAACGTGAGTGCCATTGGCTTTGATTACGGTCAAAGACACAAGGCAGAGCTTGAGTGTGCAAAGGAAATATGCGAGAGTGAAAATGTAATGTTTGAGGTAATAAAAACACCAATAATAAACGAACTCAGTGCAAACTCTCTCACAAGAGACGATATAGAGGTTGATGAGGAAAAGCCCGACGGAACAGTACCAAACACATTTGTTGAGGGCAGAAATCTTCTGTTTTTAAGCTATGCCGCAATTTATGCAAAAACTCACGGTATAACAGACATGGTAACGGGTGTGTGCGAAACAGATTTTTCGGGATACCCCGACTGCAGAGATATATTCGTAAAATCGCTTAATGTAACACTTAATCTTGCTATGGACTACGATTTTGTTGTTCATACTCCGCTTATGTGGCTCACAAAAGCACAGGTGTGGAAAATGTCAGATGAGCTTGGTGTAATTGATATTGTAAAAAATAAAACGCTCACCTGTTATAACGGAGTAAAGGGTGACGGATGTGGAAACTGCCCCGCGTGCAAGTTAAGAAAAAAAGGCTACCAAGAATATTTAGAAATGTGAGATGGATTAATATGTATGAGGTTAGAAAAAGATTAGAAATAAGCGCTGCGCACAAACTCACGCTCGATTATGAATCCAAATGCACAAATCTTCACGGTCATAACTGGATAATAGACGTGTATTTAAGAAGTGAAACACTCGATAATAATGGTATGGTAATGGATTTTACACATATCAAAAATAAGATACTGGATAAATTCGACCACAAGGTAATAAACGAAGTGGTTGACTTTAATCCCACCGCAGAGAACATGGCAAAGTATATCTGCGATGAGCTATCACCGTATTGCTATAGAGTAGACGTGCAGGAAAGCGAGAATAACATAGCCATATATTATAAA
>JAZSFX010000048.1:0-93093 GCA_045532455.1 Clostridia bacterium | reverse complement strand
CTTGGCCTCCGACTTGTATCCTCAGCAAAAGACGGTGGTGATATATTAAAAATCAGCGATATATTATACGACAGTTATCTTGAACTGGTTGAGAATTCACAAAATTCAGGCGGACTTACAGGACTTGATACAGGCTTTGTTGAGCTTAACAAAAGAACGGGTGGATTCCATGGCGGTGAGCTTATTCTTATTGCCGGACGTCCGGGTATGGGTAAGTCGAGCTTTGCGGTAAATATTGCAGAGTTTGCAAGTATATCATCAGGTAAAACTGTTGCACTGTTTAACCTCGAAATGCCTCGTGAACAGATAGTAAACAGAATTTTGTGTTCTCAGGCAAGAGTGGACTCAAATAAAATCCGCACGGGCACGGTTGAGGCTGACGACTGGGTAAAAATAAGCGAAGTACTGCACCGTGTTGAAGTTGCACCAATGTATATAGACGATACCGCAAGCATAACAGTATCGCAGATACGAGCAAAGTGCAGACGTCTTAAGCAGACTCAGGGTCTTGCGATGGTTGTAATAGACTATCTTCAGCTTATGCAGTCAAGCGGCAGAACAGAAAACCGTCAGCAAGAAATTTCCGAAATTTCGAGGTCGTTAAAAATTCTTGCAAAGGAACTTAATGTTCCTGTTATTGCGCTTTCACAGCTTTCGCGTGCGAGCGAATCAAGGAGTGATAAACGACCAATGCTGAGCGACCTGAGAGAATCAGGTGCAATAGAACAAGACGCGGATATTGTTATGTTCTTGTTTAGAGAGGGTTACTATCAAAAGGATAGCGAAAATCAAAACATTGCTGAATGTATTATTGCAAAGAACAGAAGTGGCGAAACAGGCTCGTTTAATCTCGGCTGGGCAGGTAAATACACTAAGTTCTCAAATATCGAATTCGAAAAGAAAGAGGCTAATAATGACGGTGCAAACTCTTAATCGGGTTTTAAAAACAATAAAAGAGCACTTGCTCATAAATAGCGGCTCTAAGGTCCTGGTGGCACTCAGCGGCGGTGCGGATTCTGTTGCACTTACGCATATTTTGCACTCACTTTCAAAGGAGCTTGATATTACACTATACAGTGCACACTTAAATCACGGTATACGCGGTGATGAAGCATTGCGCGACGAAAATTTTGCCATAGAATTTTCAAAAGGTTTGGGAATTGAGTGCTTTGTAAAAAGAGTGGATATTCCAAAAATCTCAAACGGCGCATCCGAAGAACTTGTTGGCAGAAATGAGCGCTATAAATTCTTCGGAGACCTGTGCAAAAAGCACGGTATTTCTTACGTTGCTACTGCACACAACAAAAACGACAATGCGGAAACATTGCTTATGAATTTTATGCGCGGTGCAACTCTTGGCGGTCTTTCGGGAATACCGCATAAAAGAGGTAACATAATACGACCTTTGCTTGATATTTCACGCGATGAAATTGAAGAATACTGCAAAGAAAACAATCTTTCCTATGTTATGGACAGTACAAATCTCAAGGAGGATTATACCCGAAACAAAATAAGATTATCACTTATTCCAAAAATACAAAATGAATTCAATCCATCATTTATATCAACAATAACCGCAAATGCACACTACATTTGTGATGATAATGATTTTATAGAAAATATAGCACAAAAAGAATACAACAATAACGTAAAAAACGGAAGAATAAGCATAAAATATATAACCTCACTGCACAAAAGTATTCAAAGAAGAATTATATATAAAATGATATGCACTGCAAATGACAGTGGCTATGATGTGTCCTCTAAGTACATTGAGGCCGTTATTAATCTTGTGGCCACCAAGGGCTCAGGCAAGAGCGTTGATTTAACTAACGGTGTAAAGGCGCGTATTGAATACAATACCCTTATAATTTCTAAAGAAAATAAATCCACTGCAGAATTTGAATATACTCTCCCCATCGGCGAGGAGGTATATATTAAAGAGGCAGGGGTATATATAAAAGCAATTCACACCGATACTGACAGCGGTGATTGTTTTTCTATCTCCCCCGATACCGTAATCAAAGTACGAAACCGCAGAAGCGGCGACGTGTTTTTCCCGAACGGTATGGAGGGCTCTAAAAAAATAAAAGAATATTTTACAGACGAAAAAATACCCTTAAGCGAACGCGGCAGAATATGCATTGTAACGTTTGATGATAAAATAGGATACATTTTAGGCAAGCGCCGCGACAGACGGTTTGATTTTAAAAATACGGGAATAAAGCTATTATACAGACAGGAGGAGATTTAGGTCTTGCAAAAAGGATATAAAGGATTAGGAATATGGCTTGGAATTCTTGCACTGATGTATATCATTTACTCTATGGCAATTTCGAGTGTATTTGATAAAGAAAAGCTTGTATATTCCGACCTTGTCAGTGCAATAAAAAAAGAACAGGTTGTGTCTATGACAATAAACGGCAACACTGTTACCGCCGAGATTATAGACGAGGACAAAAACACCAATACACCCCCAAAAGCTCCCACCGACGATATGGCAGTGCCGACAACCACACATAAAATAAAGATACCGTCTATTGACGCACTTTATCAGGACGTGGGCGATGAAATGGCAACACTTGTCGAGGAGGGTACTCTCAAGCAAGAGGTGTACGAATCGAACATATCGTGGACAACTATAACAAACATCATACTTATTGTAGTAATTATTATTATATTTATGATGAGCTTTTCGCGAAAAGGAGGTGCGGGCAACTTCACAAAATCACGCGCAAAAATGAACATAGACAACAAAAAAGTTACATTTGATAATGTTGCAGGCGCCGAAGAAGAAAAGGAAGAATTAAAGGAATTAGTAGAGTTCTTGAAAAATCCCGAAAAGTTTACTGCTCTTGGTGCAAGAATCCCCAAAGGTGTGCTTTTGGTGGGCTCACCTGGTACGGGTAAAACTCTTTTAGCAAAAGCAGTTGCAGGCGAGGCAGATGTTCCTTTCTTTTCTATAAGCGGCTCGGATTTTGTTGAGTTATACGTAGGTGTTGGTGCTTCGAGAGTAAGAGACTTATTTGAGCAGGCTAAAAGGCACAAGCCCTGCATTATATTTATCGACGAAATAGACGCAGTCGGCAGAAAAAGAGGCGCAGGTATGGGCGGCGGCCACGACGAAAGAGAGCAGACTCTTAATCAGCTGCTTGTGGAAATGGATGGCTTTGGCGAAAATGACGGTGTTATTATAATTGCGGCAACAAACCGTCCCGACATTCTCGACAGTGCTCTTTTAAGACCTGGCAGATTTGACAGACAGGTGGTTGTTGACCTGCCCGATGCAGTGGGCAGAAAAGCAGTTTTAGAAGTGCATAGCAAAAACAAGCCTGTTGCAGATGATGTGGACTTGGAAAGAATTGCTAAGGAAACTACGGGATACAGCGGTGCTGATTTGGAAAACCTTATGAATGAGGCGGCAATTTTTGCAGCACGAAGAAACCACGAAAAAATAACAAAGCTTGATATTGAAGATGCAAACCTAAAGGTTATGATGGGTGCAGAAAAGAAATCACGTGTTATAACCGAAACAGAAAAACGACTTACTGCTTATCACGAGGCAGGGCACGCAGTTGCTGCAAAAGTTCTTGATAAGGACTCCTCGGTGCACAAGGTATCTATTGTACCGCGAGGCAGAGCAGGCGGATTTACAATGTATATGCCTGACGAGGATAAAATGTACTCATCAAGAAACGAAATGTTAAACCAGATGGTTATTATGCTATCGGGCAGAGTTGCCGAGGCACTCACAATGGACGATATCAGTACAGGTGCTTCTAACGACTTAGAGCGTGCAACCTCTCTTGCACGTAAGATGGTAACAAAGTATGGTATGAGCGACGAAATCGGTCCCGTTTGCTACGACGAAGGCGGCGAGGTGTTTATAGGCAGAGATTTTGGTCATGCCAAAAACTACTCCGAAAAGGTTGCCGCTGATATTGACGGAGAGGTTAAAAGAATTCTTGGCGAGCAATACAAAAAATCCGAACAGCTTTTAAAAGACCATTCAAAAGAGCTTGAAAAAGTGGCAAATAAGCTACTCGAAAAGGAAACAATTGATTCTGATGAATTTAATGAATGTTTTACAGACAACGAAGGAGGTGAGTCATAATGGCTAAAATAACAAAGGATACTTTAATTGGTGAATTACTTCAAATAAATGTTGATGAGGTTGCTCCTATTCTTTTAGAGATGGGAATGCACTGTCTTGGTTGTCCGTCAGCACAAAGCGAGTCGATTGGCGAAGCTTGTATGGTACACGGTCAGGACGCAGATGCAGTGGTAGAAAAAATCAACAATATTATTGCAGATATGTAATTTGGAAAAAGACGTTTTTTTAAACGTCTTTTTTGTTTCTTTCAAAATTTGACTTTTACTCCAACTTATGCTATAATTATCACATTATATACTATTTAAGAAAGCGGTTAATATTATGGTTTTTTCATCATATAAATTTATATTCCTTTTCTTCCCTGTGGTATACCTTGTATATGCACTTTTGAGAAAAGGTCAAAAAATATCAGCTATGAAATGGTGGTTAATATTATCATCACTGTTTTTTTACTCCTTTGCCGATTTAAGATTTTTTTCGATTTTAATGGGTACTGCACTGTATAACTTTTTTATAAGCTCCACACTGCAATCGGACAAGATAAAAAGTAAAGGTTTACGTGTAATTTTATTTGCGCTTGGTATATTGGAAAATCTTGCACTGCTATTCTACTTTAAGTACCGCAATTTCTTTTTTGAGAATGTAAATCTTGTATTCGGCACAGATTTTACTATGAAAAACATAATACTTCCTTTAGGAATATCTTTCTACACATTCCAGCTTATATCGTATATAACCGACAGCTACAGAAAAGAGGCAAGTGGGTATACGTTCACCGATTATATGACTTTTGTAACGTTTTTCCCACACCTTATAGTCGGCCCTATTGCTTCGCACGATAGCTTTATGCCGCAACTCCGCGGCGAAAACCTTGTAAAATGCAATAGCAAGAACATTACGCTTGGCATTTTACTTTTTGCAATAGGTTGTTTTAAAAAGACGGTAATTGCCGACCCGCTGATTGCTCACGCATCAGCCTTTTATGCGCTCGAAACACCGTCAGGTTTAATAAACGCGTGGAGTGCTGTACTTTCATATACATTTGCTTACTATTTCGATTTTTCGGGATATATAGATATGGCTCTTGGTCTTGGCAGACTATTTAATATAGAGCTTGCACAGAACTTCAATTCGCCATACAAAGCGCGTAACTTTGCGGACTTCTGGCGCAGATGGAATATGACCATTTCGGATTTTCTAAACGATAAGGTCTTTAAAAATATCTTCCACTTCGGTAACGGTATTATAAAGCTTATATTTGCAACAATTATAACATTTATAGTATCGGGAATATGGCACGGAGTGGGTTATCATTATATTTGGTGGGGTATTGCAAACGGTGTTTTTGTATGCCTTGCAAACATTATGACACTAAGGCGCAAAAAGCTACCGTTTCCTATCGCGTGGGCTTTGACGTTCTTCTTCTCGGTGCTTGTACGTGTGTTATTCGATAGCTTTACAACAATGCAGGCAATAGAGGTGTACAAGGTAATGTTTATGCCCTCATCAGACATAGGCGCACAGTTTATGACATACCTTTCACAAAATGCCAATATATTGGTACTGCTTATACTATCTGCAATTATAACATTCGGGTTTAAGAACTCAAACGAGATAGCCGATAACTTTAAGCCAAGTGTAAAATATGCAGTGTTCTCTGCATTGCTTCTATCTTTGTCGCTATTCAGTATGGGACAGGTTTCCAGCTTTTTATATTTTCAGTTTTAGGAGGTGTGAGTTATGAAAAAGTTTTTAGTAACATTTTTTGTTTCACTTGCACTCTTTTGTGCGTTAATTGCTGCATTTAACATAACAGTTGACCCGTTTGGAATTTTCGGTGACAGATTTTTTAACTACTACGAGTATAATATGACACAAAATCCCAGGATAGCAAAAATCGCGTATTTAGATAAAAACTATCAAAACTATGACTCATACATTGTGGGAAGCTCAAAAACAAGTGCGTACCCGATAGAAAAGCTTAACAAGTATTATGACGGTGCAAGCTTTTATAATATGCTATCCTACGGCGGAGATATGGCGGATAACCGCAAGACGATTGAGTATATAATAGAAAATTACAATGCAAAGAATATTATTTTAAATATAGGTCTTGAGGAAGTATATCAATACGACTACGAGGACGATAAAATAAAGGGTAACCTACACGCTAAAGTATCGGGCGAAAATGAAATATTATTCTATTTAAAATATGCATTTTTAAATCTTCAGTATTCGTTCGATAAAATAGAATCGTACTTTAAGCGCGACTATCTTCCGAGTGCTGATGAGGTATTTATTGCCGAAACGGGCGCATATAACAAAGCGGTACGTGATGTGGAAGCCCTTATGACAGAGGACGAGCACATACAGGCAAACGACGGATTTTTCCTCTACCGTGAGGAAAGAGACGAACTCCCCTACATTGATAATGCAGTTGAGGACATCAGGGCTATAAAGGAATTATGCAAAGAAAACAACGTAAACTTTATCCTTATTGCATCTCCAAACTACGTTACCGAGATAGAGGACTACAACACCACCGAGCTTTGCGATTATTGGCAAAAGATTACCGAGGTTACACCGTTTTATGATTTTGCAGGCTATTCGGCTATAAGCTACGATTGCAGATATTTCTATGACGATGCACATTTCAGAAACGACGTGGGTACAATGGCACTTGCATATATCTTCGGTGATGGTGATGTATATGTCCCTCAAGGCTTTGGGCACTATACAACTGCCGACAATGTCATAAACAGAGCGAGAGACATTTTTGTGTCCCCCACTGCTACAGATAACAAGAGCGAATATGTATATGACCTGCCTATTTTAATGTATCACGATATTTCGTACAAAGAGGGTGATGTATCAGTTACTCCTGAAAAGTTTAGCGAGCATATGAGGGCGCTAAAGGATAATGGCTACACAACCGTTAATTTTGATGAGGTTTATGCGTATGTTATGAATAACGCTCCCCTACCCGAAAAAAGTGTTATGATAACCTTTGACGACGGGTATCTGTCAAATTACGAAAATGCATATCCAATCCTAAAAGAGAACGAAATGAGTGCTGTTGTATTTGCAGTTGGTGTTACAACAGGAAAAACCACCTACAAGGACACGGGCAAGGAAATTAACCCTCACTACACATATGAGCAAGGCAGAGAAATGTTTGATAGCGGTGTTATACGAACACAAAGCCACACGTACGATATGCACAATGTTGAGGAGCTGGACACCATATACCGCGAGGGTGCAAGCAAGCTGAGGGGTGAGAGCGACAGTGAGTTTGCTAGGATTTTCTTTGATGATATAACAAAATCAAAAGAGAAAATAGAGCAAAATATTGGTAACGGCGTAATTGCCCTCTCATACCCACACGGAATACATTCACCGCTTACTGATGTGGTGGCAAAAAATGCAGGCTATCACGCATCGGTAACAGTTGAGGAGGGTAAAAATCAGCTTGTTAAGGGCGTTCCGCAATGCTTATACAGTCTTAAACGCTTTGGGGTGTATCAGGATATGAGCGGAGACGACTTGATTGAGAAAATTAAATAATAAAATATAAACATAACAAAAAAAGGACAATCTGTATAAATTCTATTGCTCAAACAGTTAAATCCTGTGGATTTAAAACTCGCAATTTCGAATTCATACAGACTGCCCTTTTTGTATTCAATTTTAAATTCTGTAAATTGACGACGGTGAAACCGCATCGGTCTGTGTAGCTATAAGCTGTTCTGCTTTGTCGGTATCGTCTACGCTCAGTATCATAAGCGCTTTGCCCTTTTCGTGCGAAACGCAGGCATACATATACTTTATCTCAATACCATTATCCGTTAAAATACGAAGTGCATTTGCAAAGCCACCAGGTACGTCGTCTATTGCAACTGCCAAAGCATTTGTTATCTTTGCAATTATGCCCATTTCGCCAAGCACTTTTTTTGCTTTTTCCGAGTCGCTTACAATCATTCTCAAAACACCGTATTCTGCAGCATCTGCCAAAGAAAGTGCAGAAATATCAATATTATTTTCAGAAAGTATATCTGCTATTTCGGTAAGTCTGCCCTTTCGGTTTTCTATAAAGGCTGAAATTTGTTTTACAATCATTTTGTAACCTCCTTTTATAGCTTACGCATATCAATTACTCGTTTTGCTTTACCCTCACTTCTGGCAATAGTATTTGGGTTAACAAGATGAACATTAACGCCAAGTCCAAGAGTTGAGCGAAGCTTTTCTTTAATCTGCTTTTCTACAATATTAATGCTCTTAATATCATCGGCAAACATATTCTCACTCATTTCGACATCTAAATCAAATGTGTCGGTATTGTTTACTCTGTCTATTTTTATAACGTAGTTTGGTGTAATCTCACCGTTGTTAATATCCAGAAGCACTTCCTCAATCTGTGATGGGAACACGTTTACACCTCTTATTATAAGCATATCGTCGCTTCTGCCGCTTGGCTTGTTCATTCTCACGTGTGTTCTTCCGCACTTACACGGTTCATAAACAAGCGAGCAAATATCTCTTGTACGGTATCTTATAACGGGGAAGCCCTCTTTTGAAATAGTTGTAAATACCAATTCACCCGTGCTGCCCTCTGGCAAAACCTCACCTGTGTCGGGGTCGATGATTTCGGGTATGAAGTGGTCTTCCCATACGTGCATACCGCATTGATATTCGCACTCGCAAGAAACACCAGGACCTAATATTTCGGAAAGACCGTATATGTCATATGCACGTATGCCAAGCTTATCCTCAATTTCACGACGCATACTCTCGCTCCATGGCTCTGCACCAAAAATTCCCACTCTTAACGATAGCTGGTCTTTTACACCCAATTTTTCGATTTCTTCTGCTATGTACATTGCATATGACGGAGTACAGCATATTGCAGTAGCTTTGAAGTCTATCATTGTCTGTATCTGCAATGCAGTGTTACCCGAAGAAATCGGAATAACTGTTGCACCAATCTTCTCTATACCCGAATGTAAACCAAAACCGCCTGTAAAGAATCCGTATCCGAATGCTACCTGGAAGATATCGTCCTCGGTAATTCCAACTGCGCTAAGCATTCTTGCCACACAGTCTGCCCACATATCAAGGTCGTTATCGGTATAACCAACAACTATTCTCTTGCCCGTTGTACCGCTTGATGCATGCACACGTCTTATATTCTTTAAGGGCTCTGCAAATAATCCATATGGGTAGTAATCTCTCAAATCCTGCTTGTATGCAAACGGAAGCTTATATAAGTCCTCAACACCCTTTATATCCTCAGGCTTTAAGCCTTTTTCGTCCATACGTTTACGGAAACACTCAACTCTATCGTACATTCTTTTTACCTGCCACACAAGACGCTCGCTCTGGAGTTTTTTAAGCTCGCCTCTTGGCATGGTTTCTACAGAAGATGCTTTATATATCATCACATTCAATCCTCTCAGTAAATTTTATAACAAAGGAATGTTAAAAACCTCAGTTTTATAACATTCCCTTTTAATTAATCTTTGTATATTATTTTAACCCTCAACAATTCTTTGAGTGTCTATAGCAATCATTAATTCCTCATTTGTAGGAATAACAAGTGTCTTAACTGTTGCATCGTCTGCACTTATATCAACAGTACCTCTTACACTGTTCTTTTGTGCGTCTACTTTTATTCCCAAGAATTCAAGACCGCTTGTTATATCCGCTCTTGTTTGCGCGTCGTTTTCGCCAACACCTGCAGTAAATACAACCGCATCAACACCGCCCATAGCAGCAGCATATGAGCCGATATATTTCTTAACGCCGTATGCAAACATTTCGAGTGCTAATTTTGCTCTTGCATTTCCGCTATCAGCAGCAGCGCTAAGGTCGCGGAAGTCTGATGAAACTCCCGATATACCAAATACACCCGATTGCTTGTTCATTAAGCTATCAACCTCTTTTGAAGTCATTCCCTTATTAATGAGATAAGTAACAACTGCAGGGTCCATAGTACCTGTTCTTGTACCCATAACAACACCATCAAGAGGAGTAAAGCCCATTGAGGTATCCACACACTTGCCACCGTCAACCGCACTGATTGATGAGCCGTTACCCAAATGACATGTTATTATCTTAAGCTCTGCAGCGTCTTTACCCAGGAATTTTGCAGCTTGTTGTGCTACATATTTGTGGCTTGTTCCGTGGAAACCGTATTTTCTTATCTTTTCTTTTTCGTACATTTCGTAAGGAAGTCCGTACATAAATGCCTTAGCCGGCATCGTCTGGTGGAATGCAGTATCGAATACACCAACCTGTGGAACGTTTGGCATAATCTTTTCGCATGCATTTATACCTATTATGTTTGCAGGGTTGTGAAGCGGCGCAAGGGGTACGCACTCATCAAGCGCTTTTTTAACGTCCTCTGTAATAAGGTATGAGTCTGCAAAAGTTTCTGCACCGTGTACCACTCTATGACCTACCGCACCAATTTCGTCCATTGACGAAATAACACCGTGCTCGCTATCAACAAGTGCATCTATAACCATTTGAATAGCATCGCCATGGTCTTTCATAGGCTTTTCTATTTTAACCTTATTGTCTTTTGCAACATTTGTATGTTGAAGGTTTGAGCCGTCTATTCCGATTCTTTCGCAAAGACCTTTTGCCATAACCTCTTGCTTTGTCATATCTATAAGCTGATACTTTAATGATGATGAGCCTGCATTAATTACTAATATGTTCATTTTTTATTTCCTTTCTGTGTAACATTAACCTTTTATATTCATTAACAAAATGTTCTAAATATATGCTTTATTTGTCTGAAAGAAAATTGTTCAGATTGCCGCTTTGAAGTTTGGGTGCTGTACGTTTTGTACCGCCCCAAACAAAAAGTGGTGAGATGGGCAATTTTATTCAGACAAATGTTAATTTTGCGATTGGATTGCAGTTATTGCTATAACTCCTGCAATATCCTCAGCAGTGCAGCCTCTTGATAGGTCATTTACAGGCTTTGCAATACCCTGTAAAATAGGTCCGTAGGCTTCTGCCTTTGCAAGTCTCTGAACAAGCTTGTAGCCAATATTACCTGCATTAAGGTCAGGGAATACAAGTACGTTTGCTTTACCTGCAACAGTTGACTCGGGAGCTTTTTGCTTACCAACTGATTCAACAATAGCTGCGTCAAGCTGTAATTCACCGTCAAGCTTCAAATCAGGCGCTTTTTCCTTTGCAAGTCTTGTAGCCTCTTGCATCTTATCTACCAATTCGCTCTTTGCTGAGCCATATGTAGAATATGAAAGCATTGCAACTGTCGGCTCTGCGTCAACAAGCTTTCTAAATGACTCTGCCGAAGAAATAGCAATTTCGCTCACCTCATCTGCAGTTGGATTTTGATTTAGCGCACAGTCTGCAAAAATGAATGTTCCGTTTTCTCCCATATCGCAGTTTGGTACATTCATAATAAAGAATGCAGATACAAGCTTTGTACCCGGAGCAGTTTTAAGAATCTGGAGTGCAGGTCTTAATACGTTTGCAGATGATGAAACTGCACCTGCAACCATACCGTCTGCATCACCCGCTTTTACCATCATTACACCATAATAAAGCGGATTTTTTACAGTTTCTACTGCTTGTTCGGGTGTTATACCCTTATTCTTTCTAAGTTCGTAAAAAGCATTCGCATATTCTGCATTTTTTTCGCTTACTTCGGGGTCAATTATCTGCGCCTTGCTAATATCGATACCCTCACTCTCGGCTATACCATTTATTTTTTCGACATTACCAAGCAAAATTACTTTTGCATACCCTTCATCAAGTGCAATTTGAGCAGCCTTTAGGCTTCTTACTTCTTCACCCTCGGGAAGAACAATTGTCTTGATTGATTTTCTTGCTCTGTCTTTTAGCACGTCTGTAAATGTTTGCATTTTGTGTTATACTCCTCTTTTAATAAAATTATATTTACATTATATACCTTTTCTTTTTATTTTTCAAGAGGTATAATAAAATTTATTTGTGTTTTTTACGGTAACGGATTACCGAGTTTTTGCATTAATTTATTTGCCGCTCTTATCTGCCTTAAGCGATAATCGCCTATCCAGTGAGTGTCGGAGCCTATGCTTACTTCAATTCCGCTTTTTTTAATAATTTCCTGTTTTCTTTCGTTAGTCAGAAAATCGTAATAGTAGTTGTAGTTACCTGAGGTGTTTAATTCCCAGAATATATTCTCGTCTTTTAATGTTTTTATGATATCAAGTCCGTATTTTTCTCCCAATAGAAAAATATCTGTATGCGCAAGTCCTACCTTGCACTTAAAGAGCTTTCGCCACTCTAAAAATTCGTAAAAATCCATCGCACCTTTTGGTGCATCAAGGCTTTCGAACAGAATATAATCAAAAAACTCCGATACGTCTGCCAAAAAATCGTCAGGCTTGGGACGGGTGCCTATTTCAAGACCGCACAATACTTTAATATTATTTTTATATTTTAATTTGCAATGTTGCAAATACTCGTAATACTCGTTTAATTTATCGCCCACCGAGAACTGATGGTCGCATATTCCCACAACGTCTATGCTATGCCTTATTGCATTTTCGATAACGTCTTCGGGCGTATCGGTACTGTCATAGCTGAACATTGTATGGTTATGTAAATCTACAATCAAAAGTATTGCCTCCTTTCCCACATAATGACTCAACTTGTATTGTAGCACAATTTTTATATTTTTTCAATAGGTTTGGATTATTTTTTTACATACAGACCACGGGATTTTGCTTATATTGACAAAAAATTTATTTTGTGATAAACTTTTTCTATAAAATACGAAAGGCAAACAAAAAATGGACAAGAATGAATTTATAAAAAACAATTTCGGTATTTCCGATAATGTTTTAGAACTTATAGATAATGCCGAGAAGAAAATATCGGCACAATTTAAGAGAGTTGATGATATTGCACAGATAAATCAGCTTAAGGTTATGAAAGCATATGCTGACAACAACATATCTGAAACACACTTCACTTCAACCTCGGGCTATGGCTACGACGACATAGGCAGAGATACTCTGGATAAGGTATATGCACAGATTTTCGGTGCAGAGGACGCTCTTGTGAGATATAGCTTTGTAAACGGAACACACGCTCTGTCTACAATGCTTTTTGGTGTTCTGCGCCCGGGTGATTTGCTTGTTGCCATAACGGGCAAGCCATATGATACATTAGAGGAAGTAATCGGCATTGCAGGCAAAGAGGGCAATGGCTCGCTAAAGGATTTTGGCATTAACTACAAACAGGTAGATTTAATAGACGGCGAACCTGATTACGATAAGATAAAGGATATTTTATTAAACAACACTGTTAAGGCAGTTATGATACAACGTTCAAAGGGCTATGGATGGAGGCCCTCATACAGTGCCGAAAAGATTGGCGAAATAATAAAATTTGTAAAGGACATTTCACCCGATACAATCTGCATAGTTGATAACTGCTACGGTGAGTTTGTTGATACCAAAGAGCCTACCGACTTTGGCGCAGACCTTATGGCAGGCTCGCTTATTAAAAATCCGGGCGGCGGTATTGCACCGTCTGGCGGATATATTGCAGGCAAGGCAGAATATATAGAGCTTTGTTCGTACCGCTTTACATCAGTGGGTATTGGCAAAGAATGCGGTGCGTCTTTGGGTACTAATAAGACCTTGTATCAGGGTTTGTTTTTAGCACCGCACATTGTATCGCAGGCAATAAAAACTGCACTGCTTTGCTCGGCAGTGTTTGAAGCGCTGGGTTTTGAGGTTGACCCTAAGCCTAACGAGAACAGATACGATATAATACAATCCATAAAATTCGGCACTCCCGAGGGTGTTATTGCTTTTTGTCAGGGCATTCAAAAAGGCTCGCCCGTTGATAGCTTTGTAACACCAATGCCATGGGATATGCCCGGCTATCAGGATCAGGTTATTATGGCGGCAGGTGCATTCATACAAGGCTCGTCAATAGAGCTTAGCGCAGACGGACCAATTAAGCCACCGTATATTGCATACATGCAGGGTGGTTTAACGTACGAATCAGCAAAGTTAGGAATAATGTGCGCAACGCAAAATATTCTTGAAAAATAATTTTGTATATTTCGCTGATTTTGAAAATAAATTTTCGGAAAATCTTGTTTTTTGAAAAAATAGGTGTATAATATTGTGTGGGGGCAAGGACTCCACACAATTTTTATGTTTACGGAAAGGAGGATATGCGTGAGCAAGAAACAGAAAAAAATAAGTATTATAATATTTTCGGCAGTTACGGTATTGATTTTAGTCGGTATATTCCTTGTACCAAAACCGCATATATCCCACCAATCAATTCAGACTGTTATGCGAGACGCAGTTCTTCACGAAGAAAATAAAATCAGTCTTTGGGGATTGAAAAATGTAAATCCAGGTTTGATTTCGGCGTTTGTTGTAAGTGGAATACTATTAATATTTGCGCTTATTGTACGAATTTTCATAATTCCGAGATTTAAGTATGTTCCGGGTAAATTCCAATTAGTCCTCGAAACTGCAGTGGGAATGTTTGATAATATGGCAAAGTCTAATAGTCCGCACCAGAATAATTTTTTAGGTGCATATATATTCAGTGCCGGAGCATATATAGCAATAGGAACACTATTTGAGCTTTTTGGATTTCAGGCTATTACAACAAGCGGCAACCCGATAGCATTACCTGCACCGCTATCCGATATAAACGGAGCAATTATGATGGGATTTCTGTCGTATACAATCATACTTTCGGGCGGAATTATAGCTAATAAATTAAAAGGTGTGGGAAAAACACTAAAAGATTTTTCGTTACCAATTTCTATGAGTTTCAGAATTTTTGGAGCACTACTTAGCGGTGCTCTGGTAACAGAGCTTGTGTATCACTATATGCACTTAAGCTTTATATTACCTGTTATAGTAGGCGTTTTGTTTACACTTTTACATGCCTTGATTCAGGCATATGTATTAACAATGCTTACTGCACTATTTTACGGAGAAGTATCAGAAAGAGAGGAAAATTAAAATGAAAAAATTAGTAAAGGGTTTATCAGTGTTATTTGCAATTATGGTACTTATGTCTGCATTTGTTACAGTATCTTACGCAGACGTTGAGGCAATATCAGAAGACACAGTTGTTACACAGGCAGCTGAGGAGACAAAGGGAGACAAGGCATTGGCAGCAGGCATTGCAATAGGTCTTAGTGCAGCAGGCGGTGCTGTTGCTATGGGTTGGGCTATTGCAAAAGCCTCGGAGGGAATTTCGAGACAACCTGAGGCAGACGGTAAAATAAGAACAAACCTTATGCTTGGTCTTGTGTTTATAGAAACCGCCATAATTTATGCACTGGTTATTGCAATATTAATTATATTTGTACTGTAAAGGCGAGGTGATTAATATGCCGTTAAATATAGATTGGCAACAAATTCTTCTTCATCTGCTGAATTTTGTTATACTGTTTGCTATATTGTATTTTTTGTTGTACAAGCCCGTAAAGGATTTTATGCAAAAGCGTATGGACTACTACAAAAACCTTGACGAAGAAGCTAAAGAAAATTTAGAAAACGCCAAGGCACAAAAACAACTTTACGAGGAAAAGCTTACAAATATTGAGGAAGAAATAAATAACACAAAAAAAGAGGCTTTTAAAAAGACAGAAGAAATAAGCAAAGAAACCATCTCCAATGCGCAAAAAGAGGCAGAAAAAATAATTTCCGCTGCAAAAGAAAAGGCACAAAAGGAATACACAAAAATAATAAATGAAGCGCAAAGCGAGATTGAGGGAATGGTTATAAAAGCTACCGAAAAGCTTGTTCACAAGCAAGACACTGAGGTTTTTGACGAATTTCTTGAGTCCGTCTGGAGAGGTGAGTCAGATGAATGATTTGACACTAAAAACTGCTCTGTTATATTCCAAAACCCAGCCAAGCGAAAGTCAAACTCAAAAATTTAATACATTTTTAAAGTCTAAGTATGGCGATAATATTACTTTGGAATGGATACAGGATAACGACTTTGAGGGCGGATTCCGTTTAGAAATAGACGATGACGTATACGATTGGAGTTTAGACGGTAGATTACAACAACTAAAAGATGTACTTACCACCATTCAAAAAGCAGAACAAGACGTTATACCGCTTCTTAAGGAAACCATAAATTCATGGACTCCCAAAGCTATTGCCGAGGAGGTTGGTACTGTTCTTACAGTTGGCGACGGTATTGCAACAGTATCGGGTCTTGACAAAGCCGAATACGGAGAAATACTTCTGTTTTCGTCGGGCGTACGCGGTATGATACAAGATTTAAGAGAAAACGAAATTGGTTGTATTTTATTCGATAACGACAATGACGTCTGCGAGGGCTCTGTTGTAAAAAGAACACTTAAAACTGCAGGTGTTCCTGTTGGCGATGCTTTTATAGGACGTGTTGTTGACGCGCTTGGAAATCCTATTGACGGTAAGGGCGCTATAGAATGTGATGATTACTACCCTATTGAAAGACATGCACCCGGTATAATTGACAGACAGTCTGTTGATACACCTCTCGAAACAGGTATTATTGCAATAGACTCTATGTTCCCTATCGGCAAGGGTCAGCGTGAGCTTATAATAGGCGACAGACAAACAGGCAAAACGTCTATTACCATAGATACTATTCTTAACCAGAAAGGTAAAGATGTAATTTGTATATATGTAGCAATAGGTCAAAAAGCAAGCTCTGTTGCACAGATTCTTAATACACTAAAAAAGAACGGTGCAATGGAGTATTCAATAATAGTAAATGCGTCTGCAGGCGACAGTGCACCGTTGCAGTATATTGCTCCATACTCAGGTTGTGCAATAGGCGAATATTTTATGAATAAGGGCAAAGACGTTTTAATAGTATATGACGATTTATCAAAGCACGCTATTGCATACCGTTCTATCAGCTTATTGTTAGGACGTGCCCCTGGTAGAGAAGCATATCCGGGCGACGTTTTTTATCTGCATTCAAGATTACTCGAGCGCAGCGCACACCTGAGCGAAGAAAACGGTGGCGGCTCAATGACTGCTTTGCCTATTGCTGAAACGCAATCGGGCGACGTAAGTGCATATATCCCTACAAATATAATCTCAATCACAGACGGACAGATTTTCTTAGAGAGTGAACTGTTTTTTGCAGGTCAGAGACCAGCGGTAAACGTTGGCTTGTCAGTTTCGCGTGTTGGCTCCAATGCGCAGACAAAGGCTATGAAAAAAGCCTCGGGTGCTATAAGACTCGACCTTGCACAATATCACGAAATGGAAGTATTTACTCAGTTTGTAAGTGAGCTTGATACTGCTACAAAAAGACAGCTTGCCTATGGCGAGGGCTTAATGCAAATGCTTGTACAGGAGGAGGCTTCTCCATACAAGCAATACGAACAGGTAATTATTCTTGTTTGTGCGCTAAACCATCTTTTAGAGGACATTCCCTCCGATATGGTAAATACCGTTATAAAGGACTTGCTTTTACATTTTGCAAATGCAAATCCCCAAATATGCACTAACATAGAGCAAAGCGGTCTTTTATCTGATGAGGATAAAGACGCAATATTAAAAGAAACTTCATTAGCAATAAACAAGATTAAACAGGAGCGTTGTATATAAATGGCTTCAACAAAAGAAATTAAAAATCATATAAACAGTGTAGTTGATACAAAAAAGATAACCAATGCAATGTATCTCATATCCTCCAACAAAATGCGCAAGGCAAAAAAAGAGCTGGATATGACACGACCTTATTTTGATGCCATAAATGCTGAAGTTAAGCGAATTTTCAGACTTTCATCGGAGATAGATAACAAATACTTTTACCCCGTTACAGGTGAGCACGAGCTTGCGGGTTCATACGGGTATCTTGTTATAACCTCCGACAAGGGTCTTGCTGGTGCATACAACCAAAATGTCTTAAAAGAGGTTTTGGAAAAAATTAAAGAGCACCAGAATCCACGGCTTTTTGTTGTAGGCGAATGCGGAAGAAAGTTTTTTGAGGCTAATAATATAGCCATCGAGAAAAGCTTTTTGTATACTGCGCAAAACCCTACTCTTAGTCGTGCAAGAGAAATTTCCGAATACTTACTCGACCTCTACAACAAGGGCGAGTTATCAAAGATTTTTGTTACGTACACTGATTTTTCGGCAATGAGGGCAAATACTGTTACAACACGTTTACTGCCTTTTCATCACGCGGAAACTGACGAAATTCACGACGAGAAAAAGGTAATTACCGAGCCGTTTGAGTTCTCACCGTCAATAGACGCGGTGCTTGATAATATGATGCCAAGCTATATGTCGGGATTTATTTACAGTGCACTTATCGACAGTTATTGCAGTGAGCACAGTTCACGTATGAGCGCGATGGATAATGCAAATCAGAACGCACAAAAATTAATCGACGAATTATCCTTAAAATATAATCACATACGTCAAAGCGCCATAACACAGGAGATTACAGAGGTTTCCTCGGGCGCAAAGAGTATGAAATCAAAACAAACTGTTAAAGAAACAACAAAAAGGGTTGTTAAAAGGGAGGCAGAAAACAAAATGTCAGGAAAAATAACACAAATATCAGGTTGTGTTGTTGACGTTCTTTTCGAAAACGGACACCTGCCCAAAATCAAAGAAGCACTTACAGTTATGGCACACAACAAAAAACGTACTATGGAGGTTGTTTCGCACATAGGCGACGGTGTGGTACGTTGTATTATGCTTTCCGAAAGCGACGGACTATCCCGCGGTATGGAGGTTTTTGCAACGGGCGACAGTATAAAGGTACCCGTTGGAAAAGACACTTTAGGCAGAATGTTCAACGTTCTGGGTGATACCATAGACGGTGGCGAGGCTATTGCAGATAATTGCGAGAAGTGGGGTATTCACCGCAATCCCCCATCATTTGACGAGCAAAGTCCCGCAGTAGAAATTCTGGAAACAGGTATAAAGGTAATTGACCTCTTAGCGCCATATTCAAAAGGTGGAAAGATAGGTCTTTTTGGCGGTGCGGGTGTAGGAAAAACCGTACTGATTCAGGAATTGATACACAACGTTGCAACAGAGCACGGTGGATACTCAATCTTTACGGGTGTTGGCGAGCGTTCACGTGAGGGTAACGATTTATGGAACGAAATGCACGAGAGCGGTGTAAGCGAGAAAACTGCGCTTGTGTTCGGGCAGATGAATGAATCACCCGGCGTTAGAATGAGAGTTGCGCTTTCAGGTCTTACTATGGCTGAATATTTCCGCGAAAAAGAAAACAAAGACGTATTGCTTTTTATAGATAACATTTTCCGTTTTGTTCAGGCAGGAAGCGAGGTTTCCACATTGCTTGGCAGAATGCCGTCTGCGGTTGGATATCAACCTACATTATCGGAGGAGATGGGTGCACTTCAGGAGCGAATTGCATCTACAAAGAACGGCTCTGTTACGTCTGTTCAGGCGGTATATGTGCCTGCCGACGACCTTACCGACCCGGCACCTGCAACCGTATTTTCGCACTTGGATGCAACAACGGTACTTAGTAGAAAGATTTCAGAGCAGGGTATTTATCCGGCAGTTGACCCACTTGAGTCAACCTCAAGAATTCTTGAGCCATCTGTTGTTGGCGAAAAGCATTACAATATTGCAAGAACTGTGCAGAAGATACTGCAAAAAAACAAGGACCTTCAGGATATTATTGCAATTTTAGGTATAGACGAGCTGAGCGACGAGGATAAACTGATTGTTAACCGTGCAAGAAAAATACAACGTTTTCTCTCACAACCGACACACGTGGCAGAGAAGTTTACGGGTATACCGGGTGTTTATGTTCCGCTTGAAGAAACTCTGCGTGGGTTTGAATTAATAATTGAGGGGAAAATGGACGACTATCCCGAAGCCGCATTCTATAATGTGGGTACCATTGATGATGCAATTAAAAAAACACAGAAAATTAATGATGGCGAAATCTAAAAAAAGGATTTATTGATTATAATTATGAAAAACTTTAATCTTAAAATATTGTCGGCAGACAGACCCTTTTACGAGGGCGAGTGTTGTTTGCTTGTTGTGCCCACCGAGGACGGCGAGTATGGCATATTGGCAAATCACCATAATGTGCTTACTGCGCTTGTTCCCGGTAATTTAAGATTTACCGACGGTAGCGGAAACACTCAGACAGTGGTTGTATCGCACGGTTGGACAAAGGTAGAAAAAAACAATGTTCTTGTATTGGTAGAAACTGCCGAGCTTCCCGAGGAAATTGACGAGAAAAGAGCAAAACGCGCAGCAGCCGAGGCAATGGAAGACATATTACACAAAAAAGGCATAAGGGAATACCATATAGCACAAAAAAATATGGCCCGTGCACTGAGTCGTCTTAAAGCTAAAAAGGAAAAGTATTAAAAAGTCAGCATCTGCTGACTTTTTTGTAAATAGAATGGCTTGACAAAGCGCGCATTTAATGCTACAATACATTAGAATATATGCAAAAAGGAAATTTTACATTTATGAATAAAACAAAAATACGTTTATCGGACCACTTTACATATAAAAAATTACTGCGCTTTACGCTCCCGTCTATTACTATGATGATTTTTACGTCAATCTACGGAGTTGTAGACGGTTTTTTTGTGTCCAATTATGTTGGTAAAACTCCATTTGCGGCAGTTAACCTTATTATGCCCTTTCTGATGATTTTAGGCGCGGTCGGTTTTATGTTCGGCACGGGTGGAAGTGCACTTGTATCCAAAACACTTGGCGAGGGTAACACTCCAAAGGCAAACCGAATTTTTTCTATGATTGTTTATATTTCGCTTACATTGGGAGCTATATTGGCGGTGCTTGGAATTATTTTTACAAGGCATATTGCTATATTTTTTGGTGCTGAGGGTAAACTTCTTGAGGATTGCGTTACATATGGCAGAGTTATTTTGTTTGCACTGCCTGCATTTATAATACAAATGGAATTTCAGAGCTTTTTTGTTACTGCTGAAAAGCCTCAGCTGGGACTTATTGTTACAGTTTTATCGGGCGTTACAAATATGGTGCTCGATGCACTTTTAGTGGCTGTTATTCCGCTTGGTCTTGTCGGTGCGGCACTCGCCACTGCAATAAGTCAGGTGGTTGGCGGTGTTGTACCCCTTATATACTTCTTTGGCAAAAATTCGAGTCTTTTAAGGCTCTCCAAAACAAATTTTGACGGCAAGGCGCTTTTAAAAGCCTGCACTAACGGGTCATCGGAAATGATGAGTAATATATCTTTGTCGCTTGTAAGTATGATTTTTAATTTTCAGCTTATGAAGTATGCAGGCGAAAACGGTATTGCGGCATATGGTGTGCTTATGTATGTAAACTTTGTATTTTTAGCTGTGTTTATCGGCTATTCGGTAGGCACTGCACCTATAATAGGCTACAATTACGGTGCAAAAAACAAAGACGAATTACACGGTCTTTTAAAAAAGAGTACCACACTTATTGCCCTTTTTGCAGTGGCTATGTTTGTTGCCTCACTGCTTTTATCACGACCGTTCTCGATAATGTTTGTAGGCTACGACAAGGCATTGGTATCTCTCACCTGCAGAGCATTTTCGATATATTCGTATTCGTTCCTGTTTGCAGGCTTTTCTATTTTTGCATCGAGCTTTTTCACTGCTTTAAACGACGGACTCACATCGGCGCTTATATCGTTTTTAAGAACATTAGTTTTTCAGTGTGTGAGTGTTATGATTTTACCACTGATATTTGACATCGACGGAATATGGGCATCAATGACAGTTGCAGAAGTATTAGCAGTTATACTATCGGTTGTTCTCATAGTAGCAAAGAGAAAAAAATATGGGTATTAAAACAAGAAAATATTAAGGGGGGGTATGTAAACCAAACTCGTAATGAGCAAGGTAAACATACCCTTTAAACTTTTTGTTAAATATATTTCACGAACTTATGTATAATTCGTTGCCGATTTATATGAAGATTTATTTTAGAAAAGAGATCCCCTTATGTTAAACATCACACTTCTTATAACTATGCTTGTTCTTTATACTCATCCGAACAAAATCTCCAAGTCTATTATATTGCAACCCCTCTTTCAAATGTTCAATCACCCAAGATGTAACTAAACACAATACCAGCAATTATATCACAAAATATTCAAAATAACAATACTATTGTCGAAATTTGTAAACCTACAATAATTGTGCTAAATAATTAAATAATAATTGACTTTGTTCTTCAGCTGTGATATACTATAATTAATTATAAACAACGGGGGTATCGGTTATGATTCCTTTTAATAAACCAAGTATAACAGAAACTGAAAAAAAGTATATTAACGAATCTCTTAACACGCTTAAACTTTGCGGAGACGGGAATTTTACACGCAAAGCAAGCGATATTTTTAAAAATAAATTAAATATCCCAAACACCTTACTGGTAACGTCGGGTACGCATGCACTTGAGCTTGCTGCACTTTTAGCAGACATTCAACCTGGTGATGAATTTATTGCTCCTTCATACACATTCGTATCAACAATAAATGCATTTATTCTTCGAGGTGCAAAACCTGTTTTTTGCGATATCGAAAAAGAAACCATGAACATGGACGCAAGTAAAATCGAAGCACTTATTACGCCTAAAACAAAAGCAATATGTCCTGTTCATTATGCCGGTGTAATATGCGATATGGATAAAATAAATGCTATCGCAAAAAAATATAATCTTTTTGTAATTGAAGATGCAGCACAAGCTGTAGGCTCACTTTATAAAGAAAATCGTCCTGCCGGTACTATCGGAGATATTGGCTGCTTCAGTTTTCATGAAACAAAAAATTATACCATGGGTGAAGGCGGCGGTATTGTTGTAAATGATTCCAAGCTATTTAAACGCGCAGAAATACTTCGTGAAAAAGGTACTGATAGAAGTCAGTTTATTCGTGGAGAAGTGGACAAGTATACCTGGCAGGATATTGGCTCATCATACCTCCCATCAGATGTTCTTTCAGCTATGCTCTGTGGACAACTTGACAGATTTGACGAAATTATGAATGCAAGAATGCATGTTTGGAATTCATATAACAACGCTTTTAAAGCGCTTGAAGATGACGGAAAACTTATTCGACCTCATATTCCTGAATACACCACACACAATGCACATATGTACTACATAATCTTACCAACATGCGAAATACGAAATGAAATGATTACAAAGCTTCGCCAAAAAGGCGTACAGTCGGTATTTCACTACATTCCGCTTCACACCTCGCCGGTAGGTCAACAGTACGGATATAAACCAGGCGATTTACCGTTGACAGAAGAATATGCTGCAAGACTACTAAGGCTTCCTCTATGGGCAGGCCTCACTGACGACGAAATAAGCCACGTTATAAAATCTGTTAAAGAACTATTATAAAAGGGGAAATAATATATGAAAGGTATTATTTTAGCAGGAGGAAAAGGTACAAGGTTATATCCCATGACAAAGGTGGTTTCAAAACAGCTTTTGCCTATTTATGATAAACCAATGATTTATTATCCGTTATCAGCACTGCTTTTGGCGGGAATACGAGAAGTTTTAGTAATCTCCACCCCGAGCGACATTCCGATGTACAAAGAGCTCTTGGGCGATGGAAGCAGAATAGGAATAAAAATTTCTTACAAAATTCAGCCGGAACCAAAAGGACTTGCACAAGCCTTTATTCTTGGTGAGGAATTCATTGGCGACGACAGTGTTTGTTTGATTTTAGGCGACAACATATTTTATGGACAAGCTTTTTCAACCATCTTAAACAGAGCCAAAGAGCAAGCAAAAAACGGCGCCGTTGTTTTCGGTTACCCTGTTAATAATCCAACTGCTTTTGGTGTTGTCGAATTTGATAAGTCCGGAAACGCTGTTTCTCTTGAAGAAAAACCTAAAAATCCAAAGTCAAATTACGCTGTTCCGGGACTGTATTTTTATGATAACAGTGTTGTTGAAATTGCAAAAAGCATTGAGCCATCAGAAAGAGGCGAACTTGAAATTACAGCAGTTAACAATGAATATCTAAATCAGAAGCGTCTTAAAGTTACAAAAATGGGCAGAGGAATGGCTTGGCTTGATACTGGCACTCCGGAAGGTATGCTAAAGGCAAGCGAATTTGTACATACAGTTCAGGATATGCAGGGATTTTATATCTCCTGCATTGAAGAAATTGCTTGGAGAAGCGGATTTATTGATGACACCCAGCTAAAAAAACTAGGTGAAGCATTAAAAACTACAGACTATGGTAAATATCTTTTATCGCTTACAAAGTAGCTATAAATATTGATTCTAATAGTTAAATACCTGAAAGAATTACTAAAACAGAACATTCAGTAAATGGGAGTTAAGAAATGAAAATTATAGTAACAGGCGGTGCTGGCTTTATAGGCAGTAACTTTGTATTTTACATGTTAAAAAATTATCCGCAATATAAAATCATCTGTCTTGATAAGCTTACATATGCAGGAAATCTTGAAACACTAAAAGACATTATGGATAACAAGAACTTTACTTTCTGCAAAGGGGATATTGCTGACAAAAACTTTGTTGATGCTTTGTTCGAAAATGAACATCCCGATATAGTAGTTAATTTCGCGGCAGAAAGCCATGTTGACCGTTCTATCGAGGATCCCGGAATTTTTCTTAAAACAAACATATTAGGAACACAGGTCTTAATGGACGCTTGCCGAAAATATGGCATCAAGCGCTACCACCAGGTGTCAACAGACGAGGTTTATGGAGATTTGCCACTTGACAGACCTGATCTTCTTTTTACTGAGACAACTCCAATCCACACATCAAGTCCTTACAGCTCCTCTAAGGCAGCAGCTGACCTTTTGGTACTTGCTTATCACAGAACTTATGAGCTTCCTGTTTCAATTTCAAGATGCTCAAACAATTATGGACCGTATCACTTTCCGGAAAAGCTTATTCCTCTTATGATTGCAAATGCACTTGCTAATAAGCCTCTTCCGGTTTACGGACAAGGACTAAATGTACGTGATTGGCTTTATGTTGAAGACCACTGCCGTGCTATTGACCTTATTATCCATAAGGGAAGAAACGGCGAGGTCTATAATGTTGGTGGACACAATGAAAAGGCTAATATTGATATTGTAAAAATCATTTTGGACACTCTTGGCAAGCCACATTCATTAATTACATATGTAACTGACAGAAAGGGGCACGATTTGCGTTACGCAATTGACCCGACAAAAATTCATAATGAACTAGGTTGGCTTCCTGAAACCAAGTTTGATGATGGAATTAGTAAAACAATTAGCTGGTATCTGGAAAATAAGCCTTGGTGGGAAAATATAATTAACGGAGAATATCAAAACTATTATAAGAAAATGTACGGGGATAAATAGTATGCTAAAAAAGGAAAAGTACAACATTATAACTGTAGGAATTGTATCTGCATTGATGATGCTTATAATTATGTTGCCATCAATGCTTCAAAATCACGGTATTTTTATCATCCGTGGAGATTATGTTGACCAATACATTCCAAGATTAATAAAAGCAAGAGAAATTATTACAAGCGGAAAGGGCACATGGGATTGGTTTAATTATTTGGGAGCACCATACAATAGTATTAGTATGTTGTTCTCTTTAAATTCTGTATGTCTGCTCTTTCCATCCAATCTCATACCGTATGCAGTTACATATATGCACTTAATCCGCTTTGCATTAATTGCAATGACGGTTTATGCATATTTTTCAGTAATGGTAAAGGAGAAGAAAACAGCTTTTTTAGGCTCAATTCTGTATACATTTTCATCATATACATTCTTAAATTTTGAATTTATGCAGTTTATGGAGGCTCTTTGGACGTTTCCATTAATTCTTTTATCTGCCGAAAAATTGTTCAGAACAGAAAACTATAAGCATCAGCTTATTTTCTCTGTATTTTTGTCCTGTACTATTAATTTCTATTTTTTTGTGTTCTCTACATTGTCATTTTCGGTATATTTTTTATGCAGGTTCTTTTTGTCGGATGAATGGCGAAAAAAAAGAAATCTAAAGTATTTCTTATTGGCAGTTTTGGAATATGTTATAGGCTTTTTGTGTGCTTTTGTCGTTTTTGCTCCTTTTATTTACAGTTTATTTAATTCAGCCGGATCAACTGATAGCATATCGACAAAATTAGGAATAGGGTTATTTATATACGACAACAATTTCCTATCTAAAATAGCTGCATTCCTCATGCCTGCTGCCAGCAATAGATTTAATACATTTGGTTATTCATCATGGTTATCTCATGCATATTATATACCTATATTTGGAATTTCGTATGTAATTTCATATGTCTTAAACAATAAGAAGAAAAACTGGCTTACAATCTTGATTTTCACACTTTTATTATGTGTGTTAATTCCTGGAATTGGAATGGTATACAATATGTTTTCCTCTAATTACACACGATACGCTTACGGATTAGTGTTGTTTTTTGTCCTTGCAACAATTATGTTTTTAGAGCAATACAATAGCAAGGCTGCAAAAAAAGGGATTATAATTGTGCTTACTGTACTTGGTGGTTTTATTGTTGGTTATTACTTCGCAAAACAGGTGTTTTCTAAAATTCCGTTCATTAGTAGTATTTTATATATGCAGACTCAAGAAAACCATATTGAAACACACTTTAGAACTTTTAGAATTATCTCATCTGTAATCTTTTATGCTATATTAGTTCTTTTTTATAAAATCAAGTATATGAACAAAAATATTCTTATTATATCTACTTTATCCATTGTTATATATGGTTGTGCATATACTCAAATAAATCTCTCTAGCGCCAATATGATTGGATCGTATCCAAATACATCTCTTACACTTCAACGACAATCAGAGATTTATTTTGGGCAAAGATTACCGTTGTTGGATGAGAGTGCATACAGAATAGATTATCCAAAACATTGCATTAATTATTCATACACTGCTTTACAACCATCAATTAGCATATTTGAAAGCGTACGTAATCCTTATACAAACCAAGCTGCTACATATCTAAATTCAGAAGATGGAAGGGTGCGTATTGCACCAAATGATGATATCAATAGCCTTCGTACATTGCTGGGGGTAAAATATTATCTAGATATTTACCCAAAAGATGGATTACCCGTACCCGCAGACTTCACATATAAATTTGAAGAAAATGATATTAAAGTATATGAAAATACCAGATTTGTCGGAATGGGTTTTTCTTATGAAAACTATATGTTGCGGTCAGAGTTTGAAAAAATCGCGGAAACAACCGATAATTGTTCCGACATCATGCTTAATACTTTAATTATAGAAGATAAAGATATAGGCTTTGTGTCAGAAATATTAACCCCATACACTGAAAATAATTCGGTTAAAAATAGAATTGTGTTTGACAAATTTGAATATAATTCCAACGGTTTTACTGGAACAATTAATACCCCTAGAGAAAGTATTATTTATGTCTCCGTACCTTATGAGAAAGCGGGTTGGAAAGCTAAAATCAACGGCAAAGAAACTGAATTCATTAACGCAAACATAGGCTTTATTGCATTTAAAACAATGCCTGGCGAAAACATTGTTACATTTACATATACTTCTCCATCCTTGAAAGGCGGAGCATATATTTCTACACTTGGTTTTTTACTTCTCGTCATATATTTATTTCTATATAAGAAAAAGATAAAAACTAATCTAATGAAAGGCTGCTAACAAAATGGATATAAAAGGAAAAAGACTGCTCCTTTTAGGAGGAACAAACAGTGCCGCAGAAATTAAGGCCTTTGCTGAAAAAAACGGTGTTGTTCTTTTGGCAACAGGTCCATACAAAGACACTCTTTTAAAACGCATTTCGGATGAGCAATATGATGTTGATGCTATGGATACAGAAGCATTAACCAAGTTACTTATTGATGCATCTGTTGACGGGGTATTTGTAGGTTGTAACGAAGATGTTGTTCCCCATGCCATAGTTGCCGCCGAAGCCGCAAAGCTTCCCTGTTACTGTACTGATGAGCAATGGGATTTGTGTGCAAACAAATCAAAGTTTAAAGCAATGTGCAGAAAATACGGAGTTCCTGTAACCGATGAATATAGCTATGACAATATAAAAAATATAAAATTCCCTGTTATTGCAAAACCGGCCGACAGTTGTGGCAGTCAAGGTTTTTCTGTTTGTTATAAAGAGGACGAATTAGTCGAGGCATACAATAAAGCACTTCCATTTTCCAGAACCGGAAATGTCTTAATTGAAAAATATATGCCCTACGAAGCAGTCATTATTCATTACACCTTAATAAACGGTAAAATTATATTTTCCGGAATGTCAGAAAAGCGTTCTATGAAGCTCAAAGACTATGGCTCATCTGTTATGGCACTTCAAGTATTCCCTTCTGCTTTTACTGAGAAATATCTCAAAGACTTAAACGAAAAAGTTATTAATATGTTTAAATCTGAGGGTTTTCATGATGGTCCTATATGGATAGAAGCCTTTAACAATAACGGCGAATTTACATTTAACGAAATGGGTTATCGTTTCGGTGGTTCAATGACATATTATCCTATAAGATATTTTAAACGTTTCGACCAGCTCGAAATGATGCTTAGGTATTCACTCGAGGGTGAAACCAAGGAGTATATCTGGCAATTTTTAGATAATAAGCCTACGGGTAAAAAGTATAGCATACTCCCTCTTCACCTTAACCCCGGAAGAATTCAAAAAATCTCGGGTGTTGAAACCATTGGGAATTTGGAAAATCTGTATGCCTATGTTCCAATTCACTCCGCAGGCGATATAATCAAAAAAACAGGAACTGTTAGTCAGGTATTTTGTTATCTTCATATTTTGTTTGATGAAATAGCTGATTTAAAGACTACCATCAAGAAAATTATAAACACACTTAGTGCAACAGACGAAAACGGAAACGAAATGATTTTTTGCCTATATGATATAGATTCTTTATAATTATGAGGTTTTATATATGAACAAGATACTATTCTTATCACAAGAAGATTTATTGTCATCAGGCTGCTTTAATGTGCAAAAAGCCTTGAATGTTACGAGGGATGTTATAATAAAATATGCTGAAGGTAAGGTTCTCTATCCGGACAAGTCATGTCAGATATTTGATCCCGAATCACAAAGCAGAATAAACTGCTTGCCTGCAACCCTTTTAGATGAAAAAATATGTGGTGCAAAATGGATTTCTGTTTTTCCGCAAAATCCAAAACTGTACGGTCTTCCGAATATCTCTGCACTCACAATATTATCTGAAATTGAGACAGGCTTTCCCATTGCTGTGTTAGAGGCTGGTCTGTGCTCAGCCATAAGAACTGCAACCGTAGGTGCCCTTGCTGCATCATATCTGGCTCGTAAGGATTCAGAGGTCATCGGTTTTATTGGCGCAGGAGAAGAAGCGAAAATGCATTTTATAACACTAAAAAATGTTTTAAAAAATCTTAAGATATGCAAGGTTGCTTCCAGAACTCACCAAAGTGAGCTTAAATTCATAAATACTCTGGAAAAATTATTCCCCGATGTTGAATTTATTGCATGTAATTCTGATTATGAGCTGTCCGCTTCAAACAGCGATGTAATCGTTACCGCAATAAGCGGTCAAAAAGGGATTCTTCAAGCTGAATGGATAAAAAAAGGTGCTTTTTATTGTCATGTTGGAGGCTGGGAAGATGATTTTAATGTTCCATTGAAGGCAGATAAGATTGTATGCGACAAGTGGGATATGGTAAAACATCGTTCGCAAACAATAAGCCAACTTTACCAAATGAACAAGCTTTCCGATAATGATATACACGCAGATTTAGACCAAATTATACTTGGAACAAAATCAGGCAGAGAAAATGATGATGAATTTATATATTTTAATTCGGTAGGACTTTCCTTTGTCGATATTGCACTTGCATACGATATGTATAATATAGCCAAAACACAAGGCAAGGGTCGCGAAATAGTAATGCGAAACAACTCTATCTTTGAATATGAGTTAAAGTACAATAAAGAACAAAATACTTTTAATATATGAGGTTATACTATGTGTAAAAAACTTATATCAATAATAATTCCTTGTTACCGTTCGGAAAAAACATTACCAAAAGTCATCGATGAGATAAAAGCCGAATTTTCAAAACAGGACGAATATGATTATCAGATCATTTTAGCTAATGATGGTTCTCCTGATAACACATTCGGAACAATAAAAAAAATATGTGAGACTGACGATAAAATAATCGGCATAAACTTATCACGAAACTTCGGACAGGCATCCGCAAAAATGTCTGCTCTTAAGTATGCTGATGGAGACATAACAATCTTTATGGATGATGACGGTCAACACCCTGCCAGCGGTATTTTCCCTATTGCAAGAAAAACAGAAGAGGGTTTTGACCTTGTTTATGCTCATTTCCCCCACAAAAAGCATAACTTGTTTAAACGTTTTACAAGCAAACTTGCAGGGAATATCGGAGTTGCTATAGGTTCAAGCGTAAAAGGAATACATAAATCATCGTTTATTGGTTGGAGCAGATTTGCATTGGAAGCTCTTCGGGATTACCATAGCCCCTTTCCTGCCAGCGGAAGTTATCTTTTAAATCTCACAACAAAAGTTGCTAATGTGGAAATTGAACACAGAGATAGACTTGAGGGGAAATCTAACTATACCTTAAAGAAAATGATTGTCCTATGGCTTAACTTTTTTACGAGTTTCTCTGTTGTTCCGCTTAGATTTGCATCCTTTTCAGGAGCAGTTTGTGCTATTATTGGATTTTTGTTTGGAATATTTACCATAATACGAAAACTTATCCTTCCACAAATTTCTGCCGGATACACTTCTACTATTTCGCTAATTATGTTTGTTGGCGGAATTATTATGATGATGCTGGGCCTTATCGGCGAATATATCGGAAGAATTTATATGACGGTAAGCGATTTGCCGCAGTATAAGATCAGAGAGGTTGTAAACCAAGAAGAGAGGAATTAATATTATGGATGCTACAGGACTATTTGATAAATTTTATATAGGAGTTATGTCCTTATATAGAATATACTGTTGCAAGAAATCTTCAAAACATTATTTTAAATATTTAAAAAACAACGATATTCCTATTCAAAAGCTAACCATAGAAGAGAAAAAATCAGTAAAAAAATTGTGGGGTGGTCTGGGATTGCTCGATTACTCTACTCACACTTTGATAAAGTCTGTAACCGGAAATTTTGACCCAAAGATACTTCCAGAACTAGTCTTTCGTACAGGAATAGAACTTAAGTTGAATCATCCCACATTTAAGAATTCATGGTCAGACAAATCATATTTTGATATGTTCTTTCCTGAAATTAAATTCCCAAGAACTATTGTAAGAAACATTTCAGGACAATACCTTGACCATGATTATAATCCTATCAGCAAAGAGGACGCTTTAAATATCGTCAAACCCATGAAAAACTACATTATCAAACCCTCTATAGATAATGGATTTGGTCGAGGAGTTAGGCTAATTGAAAATACCGATAATCATATTAAAGTGTTTGAAGATTTTAAAGCCAATTTTGTTATTCAGGAACCATTTATTCAAAGCGAACTAATGAACTCGTTTAATAAATCCTCTGTTAATATAGTTAGAATTATTACCCTTTACATAAATGAAACTGTATACTCTGTTTCATCAGCTCTAAGAGTAGGCGGTGAAGGAGAAGTATGTGATAACACAACTACAAAAGATGGAAAAGGAATGGTCATAATTGGAATTAATAAAAATGGCCTATTAAAAGAAAAAGCATATTATTCAAATGGTACATATATAACAAAACTCCCCAATGGCATAGAATTTAGTGGCACACCAATTCCTAACTACGACAAAATGGAGCGTATTGCAAAAAGTGCACACAAAAAACTGCCCCATTTTAAGTTCATTGGTTGGGATTTCATCTTGGACGAAAACTCAGAACCTGCTGTTATGGAATATAACATAAAAGGTCCCGGAGTAATATATTATCAGTTTGTTAATGGTCCTCTTTTTGGTGAATATACAAAAGATCTTATAGAGTGGCTAAAAAAATAACTAATAAAAGGTAATGTTATGAATATAGTAAAAATTTTTTCTGCGAACAAGAAATATATATCAGATTACATTTACAGCATGGGTTCAATGCTGATTCTTCAAGTGGTTCTTCAACTTATAATTTATCCTTTGATAAATCACTGGCACGGAGAAGAAACGCTCGGCAGTATAGTTTATTATATGAGCGTTGTATATATCATTGCTCAGACCGTGGGGTATTCGTTATCGCAGACAAGGCTTGTTGTAAGAAAAGAGTATGAAACAACCAATGGAGATTATAACCTCATTTCTGTTATTTTGGTTTTGATTTCAACACTTTTAGGTGCAGTAATCGTATCAAATCGACTTAATACACCCGAACTTATTGGTTATTCATTGATTCTTGCAATAACAACATACCGATTTTACTGTACTGTCGAATACCGCCTTAAATTAAATTTCAAAATATGTCTAATATTTTTCATCATAATTTCGTTGGGATATTTAGTTGGCACAGTACTATATTTTATTACGGAACAATGGTATTTGATTTTTATTACCGGCGAACTTGCAGGAGTACTTTATATTGTTTTAAAAGGCAGTATATTTAAACCCGAGAAACGTTCTCAAAATACGAAAAAACTTACTTTTGCAGTTTTAACTCTTTGTGCATCCTCGGCAATAACCTATACTATTGAAAATCTTGACAGAATTATATTGTTGAATTTTATTGACGCAAGAGCGGTTTCTATTTACTATGCAGTGTCGCTTATAGGTAAAACACTACTTATGTTTGTAGCACCGATAAACACAATAACATTAAGCTATGTCTCAGCAAATAACCGTTCACAGACAAGAACAGAATTTTTGTCAGCCTGTAAAATTTATATTGTTATAGGAATCGGGTTTTATCTGATGTGCCTAATTGGAACCCCTATATTTACAAAGCTTTTCTATCCAAATCTTTACCCTCAAATGCATGGATTAAATGTTATAGTAAATGCAGCACAGATTATAGGGCTTGTTTCATCATTGCCGATGGTTCTTATACTCAATTCACTTGGTTCAAAGTATCATCTTGGTATTCATCTGGTATATGCAGCTACTTACGTGCCTCTTTCTATGATTTTAACCAATAATTTAGGGATAGTCGGTTATGCATGGGCATCTCTTATATCCAATACAGTAAAACTTGTGATTGTTATTTTGTCAGGAATCATAAAAATGCAAAAAAGGAGTGTAAATTATGAGTTTAAAAAGTGAAATTAATTATTTCTTATGGTTAAAGCTTTTTCCTATACAACCCTTAAGAAAGGCTCTCTATTTGTTGAAACATAGAAGAAATACTTATTTGAAACGCTTTCGTGCTATATCAACTCAAGAAGATAAAAAATTAATGCTGAAATATCTGTTAAAATACGGTTTGTCATATGAGGAATTTTACTGGTTTGATGTAAGAAATAATGATCCAGCGTCTTTTGTAACCGAATGTAAAAGATGGAAATATTTCAAAAAACTAAATACAATAAAAGGGTGTAAGGTTTATACATGCAAAGGAAAAACCTATCAACTTTTCTCAGACCTTTATGGACGCGACATAGTAACGGTGAATACAAAAGACGATTATGACAGTTTTTTGATAAATCATTCCGCTTTTGTATACAAAGATGAGTCCAACTGTTGCGGTAAAGGAGTAAAATTATATAATACAGCTGAAAAAAACAAAGACGAACTGTGGGAAAACTTGAAAAACAAAGTTCCATTTGTGATGGAAGAGCCGATTGAACAAGGAAATGAATTGGCAATATTTCACCCTCAATCAGTTAATACTATAAGAATTGTAACAATATTGACAGGAAATTCTCCTGATGACTATAAGGTCATTCATTACTCACCTTTCTTCAAGACGGGAAGAGGAAACAGCTTTGTAGATAATGGAGGCGCCGGTGGAATTTTATGTTCTGTAGGGATGGATGGAACTATTACATCCGACGGCATAGACGAACTCACAAAAGTATATAGGGAGCACCCTGACACGCATATTTCATTTAAAGGAAAAAAACTTCCTGAATTTGAACAGGCATTGAAACTTGCGGAAACGGCAGCTTTAAGATATCACAAAAACAGGTATGTTGGTTGGGATATGGCTTATACAAAGGAAGGTAATTGGGTCATAGTTGAAGGTAATTCACTTGGACAGTTTGTAGGACAACAAATGTGTGATAAAATTGGCAAAAAAGCTGAATTCGAAGAAATATTGAGTCAAATATAAGGAAAAACCGACATCATTTGATGTCGGTCTTTTTTATATTTTATCAGTAAGTATGTAATATCCCCATCTGGTAGAGCTATCGCTCACCTTATTCTCCTTGACTATATCGCTCACAAAATATATTTTTTCGGGTGTTTCTTTCCTAATCTTTTCTAACATATCAATATCCTTTTCGTTGAAAATGAATCTGATTTCAGCTTTGCGTCTTTTGCCCTTCGCAACTATTTCAGGTTTATTCCCACAGGCTACGTCTATTACCATTTTCACATAATCGTATCCTGTTGACAACCAAACCAGATCAGAGCCTATACAGTCTCCACCCATTCGCGCACCTATTTCTATAATTCTTATTTCTCCATTTTCGTCTACTTTGAATTCAGAATGACTGGCACTGTTTTTTACACCAAGTGCATCTAATGCATCAAAAATGCACCTTTTAATCTGTTCTTCCAGCTCTTTCGATAACCCTGCTGGTTGGATATGTCCTGTTTCTATAAAATTAGGTTCTCCTGTAGTGAATTTCTTAGTAATTGTTAAATATGTATGCTCTCCGTTATATGTAATGCACTCGCAACTATATTCATCTCCACTGATGTATTCCTCCACAATTGCCATACCCTCAAAAGAATCCTTCACTGCTGCCGAAATTGCATTTTCCATTTCATTTAAGGTGTAAACCTTAGTTATACTTCGGCTTCCCGACCTGTCTGTTGGTTTAACTATAAGCGGGAAGTTCATAGTTTTTATCTCGTTGCAAATTTTGTCCGTTTTTATGAACCGAGGTGTAGGCAATCCGGCTTTCATAAAACATTCGCGCATATCATATTTATTTGTACAGCGGTTAATAATAGTGGGCGGATTACAAGAAAGTCCAAGCTTATCAGCTACATAATTTACCGTTATACTTGCTAAGTCAGATGCTATTGAACACACTCCATCAGGATTAATTTTTTTACAAATTTCAAGTATTTTATCCTTCTCAACTATACTGATAGGATAAAAGAAATCTGCTGTTTTTTCACCTATATCTCCACATTCCCAAGCAAACACATGTGTTTCGTACCCCATCTCTTTCGCTTTTAAAATCAAACGGTTTTGAAAGCTATTTGCACCAATTACAACAAGTTTTTTCATATATTCCTCACTCTTTCTGAAAACTCTATAGTAATTTAATAATATCATAAGTTATGGGTTTTTGTCAATTCCTTGAAATGTCTTTTTTTGTTTCATAATTCACCGGCAATATTCATATATTGTAGAAGAAAGGTCGGTGGAATTTTTGAAGGATTATATAGAAAAACGGGCAATAGAGCTTGCACAATACATAACCCAACACAACACAACAGTCAGAAAGACTGCAAAGGTTTTTAATATCTCGAAAAGCACAGTACACAAAGACGTTCACGAACGACTGTTAAAGATAAATCCGCAACTTTACACCGAAACAAAAAAAATCCTCGACACAAACAAAGCGGAACGACATATACGCGGTGGTCTGGCAACTAAAAATAAATATCGCATACAAAGAGAATTAAAGAAAACTATCTCATAAGCGAGATAGTTTTCTTTAATTATTTACCTATTATATTTCCCTCTTCGGAAATGTTTTCAGTCTTGAATCTTTGAATTTTCTGAGTTGTTGTTTTTTCAAACGGACGTATTCTTATGCTGAATTTAGTAATTCTCTTATATCCCTGAACGATATCGTTCACCTTTGCAATCTCGCCCTTTATTAAGCCTATGAGTTGCTCCTCGGTATAATCCTTCCCTAAATCTGCTTCAATTTCTGCATAGCAAGGAATTATCTGTGCTGATATTACCACGTCATCTGCATTCTCTTTACCAAGTATAAGACTTTCTTCTATATACTTGCTTCTGCCAAGATATGATTCAAGTTCCTCGGGGAATACATTTTTACCGTTCTTTGTAATAATAACACTCTTCATTCTGCCTGTGATATGCAGGAATGAGTCCTCGTCGATATATCCAAGGTCGCCACTATGGTACCATCCGTCAACTATTGCCTCGGCAGTTAGGTCGGGAGCATTATAGTAACCCATCATAACATTTCCACCCTTGATAAGCACTTCGCCAACACCCTCGGCATTCGGGTTGTCTATTTTAAGCTCAACACCCGGAAGCGGAAGTCCTGCCGCATCATCTTTATACAATATATCACGGTTAAGTGCCGCAATAGGAGCGCACTCTGTTAAACCGTAACCCTGAATCATCTGTATACCAAAATCTCTGAAGCCCTTTGGAATTTTGGGGTCGATACCTGCTGCACCGCTTATGAATACTCTTAAATTTCCGCCAAAATTATCGTGTATTTGTTTAAACAACTTTCTTGAAACATCAATACCAAACAACCTTAAGAAATTACTTAGCTTTATTGCAAAGTTAACTTTCTTTCTCATTCCGTTTTTATCGATATTCTTATTTATTGTATTGTACATTTTCTCAAACAATAGTGGAACACCCAAAACGATTGTTGCTTTTGATTCTTTTAAATTGTTTACAACGTACTTCAAACCCTCGCAGTGCGCAATGGTTGAGCCTCTGTATATCGGGCACAGGAAGCCGCAGGTACACTCGTATGTGTGGTGTATAGGTAAAACTGAAAGGAATACATCACCAGGTCCTACGTAGAACATTGTAACCATAGACTGCAGATTTACACATATTGTACGGTGGTTGTGCATAACACCCTTTGCCATACCTGTTGTGCCTGAGGTGAATAACAGAATAGCCATTTCCTCAGGGTCAATAACGGCATCGATAAATCTTCTGTCGCCATTTTTTACAAGCTCTCTGCCCTCTTCTACAAGCTTATCAAGTTCCTCGCCCATAGGTATTTTGTACTGAACGTTAATATCGTCTGTGATTGTTTTAACCTTTGGCGAATACACTATCATTTTAAGGTCTGCAATCTCTATGAGGTTTTTCATTTCTTCCTCAGGAAGCTCTTTATCAAGCGGAACAACAACACCTACACCACATACTATCGCAAGATATGTAAGTGCCCAGCTATATGATGCCTCTCCTACTACCGCAATTTTTTCGTTTTTTAGGCCCATATCTATAAGCTTTGTGCCGAGTGCATTTATATCGTCCATATACTGTCTGTATGTTACAGGACTATATACACCGTCTCTTTTTACTAAGAATGCGGCATTGTCTGCATATAACTCACAACTGCTTTGCACCATATCCTTAAGGTCCTTGATTTTTCTCGCCTCATACAAAGGTTTTTTGTAGATTGATAGATTGTTCATTTATTTATTCCTTTCTTAAATAAAATATTACGCTTCTTCGAGAGTAAATGTAAATTTTGTGTATTTCACGTTTGCGCCTTCTTTTGCATCGTTACATTCAACCCATACATTTTGTTTATGCATTGTTATTATGTTTTTAACTAAAGCAAGTCCAAGACCTGCACCGCTTTTTTCTTTACTTCTTGATTTATCCGTCTTATAGAAACGGTTGAATATGTTTCCTAAATCGTTACTGTCAATTCCGCCGCCGAAATTACCTACGGAAACATATATCTTTCTTTTTTCTATCCACGTTGAAATTGTGATTGTTGTGTTTGGATAGCTGAATTTGATTGCATTATCCACGAGGTTTAAAACGACGCGGTTTATGCAGTCCTTATCTCCTATTGCAATAAGCTCATCTTGTGCAAAATCTATGTTTAAATCAAGATTTTTATCGCAGAATTTGCTTTCTAAGCCTATAACGCAAATTCTTATAAGTTCGTTAATATCAAACTGAGAAATATTTAGCTTATATTCACTGTTTTCCATCTTTGATACTTCGAACAAATCGTTTACAAGTCTTGATAAACGCCTTGACTCGTCAAGGACAATCTTTAAGTATTTTTCCTGTCTTTCGGGTGGAATTGTTCCGTCAAGAATTCCTTCTACAAATCCAGAAATACTCGTCATCGGTGTTCGTAATTCGTGCGAGACGTCTGATATGAATGCCATCTTCTGCGCTTCGGACTTCTCGATTGATTCTGCCATAAAGTTAAAACTTGAGGCAAGCTGACCTATTTCATCAGGCGAGTCTATACTCACGCGCTCGGTAAAATTACCAGCTGCAATATCACGTACTGCATTATTTATTTCAAGAATTGGTCGGGATATTTTTTTTGACTGCACATACACTATCACAAGCGATGCCAAAACGGATATAAAACAGAACAATCCAAAAACCCATATCAACGCGGTATACTCACTTCGAATTCGCGGCATCCACGCATTTATGAATAATGCACCTATCTGGTTCCCCTCATATCTTAGCGGTACTCCGACGCACACAACCTTTTGCGGATACTGTGCATTGAGCTTGCTTGTTATGGTGATTGTTTCTCCTCTTAAAACTCTGGTGGTATATTCTTTGGGGATTGTAATGCCTCGCTTTGTAGTTTCTGTTACCTGATAATTATTGTTGATAATGATGATATCAGCATTAAGATAATCACTCCACGTATCAAGCGACCTGCGAAATGCCTCCTTAGCTCTTGTATCAACAATATCTATGTGCATAGCTGCGGTCCATCTTTCTATGTCCTGTGTTATTTTCATTATATCGTCAACCTTGTGATTAACAAAATAATTACCCACAAATGCACCAACCATAGCAAACATTACAAGCTGTACACACAAAAAGGTGGCAACATATGCAACAAATAGACGTCCAAGTATGCTTTTTCTGATTCCTTTTAGCTTCATTTTGTTTTAAATTTGTAGCCGACACGCCAGATTGTTACAAGCTCCCAATCGCCTTCAATGCCCTCAAGTTTATCTCTTAATCGCTTGATATGTACGTCTATTGTACGTGTGTCTCCGTAATAGTCAAAGCCCCATACCTTTTCTAAGATTTGCTCACGAGTGAACACTCTGTCGGGATTTGATGCAAAGAAATACAATAATTCAAGCTCACGTGCAGGAATTTCCACAGGCTTACCGTTAAGCTTTAGTTCGTAGTTAGACATATTTATTGATAAATTCTGATAGTGTATTTCTTCGTCTTTTGTTTCTTCTTTGCTATCACTTCTGCGAAGAACAGCCTTTACTCTCGCGATAAGCTCTTTTGCCTCAAAAGGTTTAACCATATAATCGTCCGCACCCATTTCAAGTCCCAATACCTTATCAAAGGTTTCACCCTTTGCAGTAAGCATTATAATCGGAACATTGCTTATCTTTCGTATTTCGCGACAGGTTTGCAATCCGTCCATTTCACTCATCATAACGTCAAGTAATATAATAGATATTTCTTCTTCTTTGAATGCCTTTAGTGCCTCAACGCCATTGTATGCAGTAACGGTGCTAAAACCCTCTTTTTCAATGTTAAGTTTTATAAGCTCGACAATGTTTTTATCATCATCAACTATTAACACTTTTGAATTATGCATAATGAGTTCGTCCTTTCTGTAAATTTTTGCCATATAGTAAAACCTACACGTTTAATTATACCATAACTGTTGACGTTTTGCAACTGTTTTTTATTCTGACATTTGTACCTGATATTTATATATATCAAAACATTATTGACATATGTGTAAAACAACAATTCTACAAGGAAAATTGGCAAAAAGTGTTGACTTTTTATGTTTTTTATAGTATAATATTTCTTGTTGCAAAGATAGCAATAACTACGGGATGTAGCGCAGTTTGGTAGCGCACTACGTTCGGGACATTGCGATATTTGGTTCATTCGCAAAACGCCGAACCCCAACAAACCGTTCAACACCGCCACTTATGGCGACCAAGAAAACTAAATACATGTGGTCAAATCAGTTTTGACCACATGTTATCCCACAGACACGGGAGATAGAAAAAAATCGAATATTTTATATCGGGAATTAGCGCAGTTTGGTAGCGCGTACCGTTCGGGACGGTAAGGCCGCAGGTTCAAATCCTGTATTCCCGACCACCTTAAACCTCAGTAACCAAGCGGTTTCTGAGGTTTTTGTTTTAAATTTTCATATTTTCTTTTTGTTTATCGAAAGTTCTATGCCGACTCATCAATATTGTGTACACTATTTAAATTAAGGTTAATTTTAAAAAGTATTTTCTATAAAAATTTTTCTTATTGACTTTTGCAGACAAAAGATATACAATTTAAGTATACAATTTTGGGAGAATGAATTTTATGAGTACAATTTTAACATACACCGCCATAGAAAATGATGGCGGAAAAACAGTAGAGACCATATGCAAAAGGGAATTTGGTATATCCTCAGGGCTTATGACTTTTTTAAAATTTAACGGAAGACTTAAAATAAACGGTAAAATCTGCAGAAGTGTCGATATACTTTCGCCCCGTGATATATTGACCGTAGACGTCAGCGAAAATGAAGCAGCACCCAACATTGTCTGCACAAAGCTTGATTTGGATATTGTTTATGAAGATGATTATATTATTGTAATTAACAAGCCACGAAATCTGTGTGTACACCCTAGTATGAAGAATTTTGACAATACTCTTGCAAACGGCGTTATGTACTATTTGAGGGAAAAGGGCGAGAATTATAACTTTCACGCGGTAAACCGTATTGACAAGGATACGTCAGGCTTGTGTGTAATTGCCAAGAACAGATTTGCACACGGTGTTTTGTCGGAGCAGATAAAATCGAAAAATTTCAGTAGAAAGTATATGGCAATTATTGAGGGTATTCCCCAGAGCAAAAGCAGTGTTATTGATAAGCCTATACGCAGAGAGGCCCAAAGCATTATAAAAAGAACAGTTGCACCCGACGGTCAGAGGGCAATAACACACTATAGAGTTTTAAAAACTGACGGTAAAATTTCGTTGGTGGATATAAATTTAGAGACGGGCAGAACACACCAGATACGTGTTCACTTTTCGGATATGGGGCATTCTCTTGTTGGGGATTGGCTCTACGGAAATGAAGACAAAGAGCGATATATGGGACATCTTCTTCACGCGTATTATGCTAAGTTTTATCACCCTGCAACAAAGGAGCTGATGGAGTTTAGTATACCACTCCCTGCGGATATGGAAATTTTATAGGAGGTGTTCGAATCTCCTCTATTGCACAAAAAAAGCACCCTCTTGGGTGCTTTTTTATGAGCCATCGGAGATTCGAACCCCGGACAACTTGATTAAAAGTCAAGTGCTCTGCCGACTGAGCTAATGGCCCTGGCAGGGATAGCAGGACTCGAACCTACGAATGCCAGAATCAAAATCTGGTGCCTTACCGACTTGGCGATATCCCTATATGGTTTTTCTCGGCTATTATTCCCGACAATCCCAAAATATATTCGGGAATTGTTGAGGGTGGGTAGTGGGATTCGAACCCACGACATTCAGGACCACAATCTGACGCTCTAACCAGCTGAACTATACCCACCATAAATCTATCAGCTTTGCTTGTACATTGCCAATAGGCAAACGTGTCTGGAGGGATTCGAACCCCCGGCCCATTGCTTAGAAGGCAATTGCTCTATCCAACTGAGCTACAGACACATAATGGAGCGGGTGATGGGAATCGAACCCACGCGGCCAGCTTGGAAGGCTGGAATTCTACCATTGAACTACACCCGCATTATGAATTTGTAACGTCATCTCTTATGGCTGACTAAGGCATTATACCAAAAATTTTATATTTTGTCAAGTATTTTTTCTATTTTTTTTAATTTTTTTTATTATATATATCTTTATCATTTTTTTACTATAAAACACTTGAATTTTTTTGCTAAAAATGGTATAATTAGTATTATATATAAATCATATTTGGAGCACAATATGTTAGAGAAAAAATGGGAATATAAAAACAAGTCTCTTACTAAAGAGCAGATAAATAAAATATCCGAAAAATACAAAATCCCACGCATTATATCAACAATAATTCTTAATAGGGAAATTTCTGATAACGAAATTGAAAATTACCTTTCAAAGTCCGTTAAAAACATTATACCCCCTTACGATATGCTCGATATAGATAAAGCAGTTGAGAGGATATATAAAGCAATAAACGAACACGAAAAAATTGTAATATACGGTGATTATGACGTAGACGGAATTACATCAACTACCCTGCTTTACGATTTTTTGAGGTCAAACGGCGCAGATGTTTCTTACTACATTCCCGACCGTAAAGATGAGGGTTATGGAATAAACATCATGGCAGTCAACAAGCTATCACGAGCACTCAACAAGCTTATGATAACCGTCGACTGCGGAATAACTGCAGTGGGTGAGGTTGAGTTTTCTAAACTACAGGGAATGGACGTTATAATAACCGACCATCATACGTGTAAAGAAAGAATACCTACCGCCGCCGAAGCGGTCATAAACCCAAAAAGAGAAGATGACCCTTATCCCTTTAAGGCCTTGGCAGGTGTGGGTGTTGCATTCAAGCTTGTGCTTGCACTTGCAATAAAGCTAGGCATTAACACAAATGACTGTTTTAACAGATATATCGATATTGTTGCAATAGGCACAATAGCCGATGTTGTTTCACTGACGGGTGAAAACCGCATTTTTGTAAACAGAGGTCTTATGGCAATAGAGCACTCACCGCGCCCTGGTATAAGAGCGCTTTTAGAGGTTAGTGGAACACTCTCCAAGCCTGTTACACCAATCACCATAGGATTTTCTATTGCACCAAGACTTAACGCGGCAGGCAGACTTTCGAGCGCAACAACGTCGGTAGAATTACTACTCGAGAAAAACTATTCAAAAGCATTGGAAATTGCCCGGGCGCTTGATGATGAGAACAAAAAACGTCAGGAGATGGAGCGCACAATTTTTGCCGAAGCGATGGATATGATAAAAGCCGATGTAAACTTTGACAAGAAGAAAGTGATTGTTCTTGCAAAGGAGGATTGGCATCACGGAGTTATCGGCATTGCCGCTTCAAAACTGAATGAGCTTTTTTACAAGCCATGCATATTAATCTCCTATTCAAACGGGATAGGAAAAGGCAGCGGCAGAAGTATTCCTTCGATGAATCTTTTTGACGCACTGTCGCACTGTTCAGACGTATTATCCGATTTTGGCGGACACGCTATAGCGGCAGGGCTCAGCATTAATATGGCAGATTTTGACGCATTCAGTGAAAAAATAAACAAATATGCTGGCGTCTTGCTTAGTGATGATGATATGGTACCACGTCTTAAAATCGACTGTCCCCTATCCTCACAAAATATAACGCTTGCAGGCGCTAAGCTTATATCCAAACTCGAGCCATTCGGCACAGGCAACGAAAAACCCGTATTTTCGTTACTTGATACTGAGGTTCTCGCCATATCGGCAGTAGGAAGCGAAAATCAACATCTTAGAATGAAGATTATAAAAGATAATATTGCAATAAACTGCATAGGCTTTGGTATGGCGGAATTTGCAAATAAAATTCAGCCAAGGTCGAGGGTTGACGTTGCATTTACTTTGGAAGTAAATAACTATATGAACAACGAAACTGTTCAGCTTGCACTAAAGGATATAAAGTGCAGATAAACTAAAATTACAGGAGGTGGAATTGATTGAGCACTGCAAATAATACTATTCTTGATGCAGAACTGTTACCGCTACAAAAATACGCCAACACAGACGAAACAATCGAACACATTATAAAGACAGTTAAAAATTACAGTCATAACGCAAACACCGATATAATTGAGCTTGCGTATAAGGTTGCAAAAAATGCTCACCAAAATCAATTCCGTAAAAGCGGTGCGCCCTACATTGAGCACCCTGTTCAAATTGCATATATTGCTTCGCAATTTTCTTTGGACGCAACTGCACTTGCAGCTTGTCTTTTACACGATGTTGTTGAAGATACTCCGTACACATACGAAGATATAGTAGAGTTATTCGGAAAAAGTGTTGCCGATTTGGTTGACGGTGTAACAAAACTTGAACAGATAAAATATACCTCAAAAGAAGAACAACAGGTCGAAAACCTGCGTAAAATGTTTTTGGCAATGGCAAAAGACATACGCGTGGTTATTATAAAGCTCATAGACCGTCTTCACAATATGCGTACACTTAATTTTATGACACGCGACAAGCAGGTTTCTATTGCCAAGGAAACTCTTGACGTATACGCACCTTTGGCACACCGTCTTGGTATGTCTAAAATCAAGATAGAGCTTGAGGATTTAGCTTTAAAGTACATTGACCCTATTGCCTATGGCGAAATTTCCAACAGTATAAACCAGAAAAAGAGCGAGCGAGAGGCTCACATAAAAAGCATTATCAGTATATTTGAGCAAAAGCTTGTGGAAATGGAAATAAAAGGTCAGGTAACGGGCAGAGCAAAGCATTTCTACAGTATTTTCAGAAAGCTATATACTAAAAACAAAACAATGGAGGAGTTATACGACCTCTTTGCAATAAGAATAATTGTTGATTCGGTAACGGAATGTTACGCAATATTAGGTATGGTACACGATTTATACACACCCGTGCCAATGCGTTTTAAGGACTATATTGCAATGCCAAAACCCAATATGTATCAATCGTTGCATACTACCGTAATAGGTCCTCACGGAATACCCGTAGAAATACAGATACGTACGTGGGAAATGCACCAGATTGCAGAAAACGGTATCGCGGCACATTGGAAGTATAAAGAGGGCAAATCGGGCGTGAGCGATATTGACTCCAAGCTCGAATGGGTTAAAAATCTTCTTGATACACAAACGGACATCGAAGATGCCGACGTTTTCTTTAACACGCTAAAGGTCGACTTATTCGAAGATGAGGTTTTTGTGTTTACTCCTCAGGGCAAGGTTATATCTTTGCCAATGAATTCGACCGTTATAGACTTCGCCTTTGCAATTCACTCCGCGGTAGGCTATAAAATGAGCGGTGCTAAGGTAAACGGTAAAATTGTAACAAACAGTTATCAGGTACAGACAGGCGAAATAGTAGAAATTTTAACACAGAACACCCATGGTCCGAGTCGTGATTGGCTTAAGCTATGCAAAACCTCGAATGCAAAAAACAAGATAAATCAATGGTTCAAGCGCGAGCGCAGAGACGAAAACATAGAACAGGGCAAGGAGTTTATCGAAAAAGAGCTCAGACGTCTTGGCAATACTCATTCACAGCTCTTTAAGCCCGAGTGGGTAAATGTTATTATAAAACGCTATGGTTTCCACTCACTTGACGATCTGTATGCAAGTGTGGGATATGGCGGACTTACTGCTCAAAAGGTTGTTATGCGTCTAAGAGAGGAATGGTTAAAGGCGCAAAAAGAGCTTGAGGCAAAAAAACAACTCGAGGTAATATACAACGAGGAAAATCACAGCGTAGAAACTGTCCCCTCAAAGCGACATTTCTCAAGCCACGGTATTGTTGTAAAGGATATCGATAATTGCCTTGTACGTCTTGCACACTGTTGTAATCCAATTGCAGGCGACGATATAGTAGGCTTTATAACCAAAGGCAGAGGTGTAAGTGTTCACCGAAGCGACTGCCCCAATATGCGCAAGGACCATATGAGCGAGGAGGACCTTGGCAGATTTATAGAGGTTGGCTGGGATTCTGAAAGAAGCACCTCATACACTGCAACGTTGCAGATTGAAAGTAAAAACCGCGACGGTGTTCTTATGGAAATTACAAATATACTTGCAAACTTAAAAATTCCGTTCAAGTCTGTAAATGCATTTGTAAACAAGCAGGATATTGCAGTAATAAACTTAGGTGTCGAAATCCGAAACACCACAGACCTTGCTTTGCTTGTTAAAAAGATAAAGCAGCTGCAGGGCGTTATAAATATAACAAGAAATTCAAATTAATCTTTTATGATGGAGGAAAAAATGAACGAGGTACTCGATATAAAAATCACCACAGAATTTATAAAGCTCGACCAGCTTCTTAAATTTTCGGGTCTTGCCGATACGGGTGCAGATGCAAAGGATATGATTTTAGATGAAATTGTATCGGTAAATGGCGAAATATGCACTATGCGCGGCAAAAAAATCCGTGAGGGTGATTTTGTAAATGTTGCATTCGACGATGCAGATGTCAGGATAAACGTTGGAGTAAATTAAATGTATATTTCATCTCTTTCTCTGAAGAATTTCAGAAATTATGAGGATTCTGTTATTGAGTTTTCGCCGCATACAAACCTTATATACGGTAACAATGCACAGGGCAAAACAAACATTTTAGAGGCGGTGTATCTCTTTGCACAGGGCAGAAGCCACAGAACAAGAATCGATAAAGAGCTTATCCGCTTTGGTTGTGATTTTGCGCAAATTACCATCAATTTTCACGATAGCGAACGTGATTATACCGCGTGTATGCGTTTTTTGAAAAACGGAAAGAAAAGCGTTAAAATAAACAATGTACCAATAAAAAAACTTTCTCAGCTGATGAGTTATCTTAATGTTGTAATGTTCTCGCCTGAGGATTTAAACCTCGTTAAAGGTTCTCCGTCTTGTCGCAGACGTTTTTGCGACAGTGCAATAAGTCAGCTTCATTCAAAGTATCTTAGTGAGCTTATAGATTACAACAAGGTACTTGCACAGAAAAATACACTCTTAAAAACACTCCATCAAAGCAGAGTAACCTCTGATGCCACCCTGTCGGTATGGAACGAACAACTCGCCTCTCATGGTACACAGATTATGCGCTACAGAATGGATTTTATAGATTCACTGCGCGAGTTTGTATGCAAAATTCAAAAGGAGATTTCGGGTGAGGAGCTTGAAATTTCGTACAAGCCAGGCATAAAGCTCGAGGCAATTACAAAAGACTCATTTTTTGAGCATATAGAAAAACGTCAATCACGGGAAATCGATTTTGCATCGGCGTGCTATGGTGTGCAACGTGATGATATCGACCTGTTTATTAATGGCACAGATGCAAAGATTTATGGCTCACAGGGTCAGCAACGAACTGTTACTCTTTCTCTTAAGATTGCTCTTGCAGATTACTTTTACAGTAAAAGGAGTGAATATCCCGTGTTGCTTCTTGACGATATAATGAGTGAGCTTGATATAAACCGCAGATTGTATCTTGCCCAAAAGATACGCGACAAGCAAGTGCTTATAACAAGCACCGATACCGACATTGCCCAAAACACACCTGACACAAGGCTTTTTAGAATAGATAGCGGAAATATAATATATTAAGGCGGAGTTTGTAATGTATATTCATATAGGAAACGATGCAGTTGTAAATACAAAGCATATTATTGGAATATTTGATGTTGAGAACACTACAGTTTCAAGACTTGGCAAAAACTTTTTGGGACACGCCCAGAATAACGGGAATGTGGTATATGCAACCGAGGATTTACCAAAATCTTATGTGGTAACAAAAAGAAAAGGTAAAGTTACCGTTTATATCTCATCAATGTCTACACAGGTATTATCAAAACGTGCAAAAACGTCAACAATGACAACAAACATAGATTAATAACGTCCATTAGAAAGGAAAGGTTAAAATAATGAACGAATTCGAAAACAAAATTGAAGAAAAGTATGACGAAAATCAGATACAGGTCTTAGAGGGTCTTGATGCTGTAAGAAAACGTCCTGGTATGTATATCGGCTCAACTGCGTCTCCTGGTCTTCACCATCTTGTATACGAGATTGTTGATAACTCAATAGACGAGGCATTAGCAGGCTTCTGTACCGAAATAATAGTTGATATAAATGCCGATAACTCTGTTACAGTAACAGATAATGGACGTGGTATTCCCGTAGGAATTCACCCTCAGCAAGGCATACCAACCGTTGAAGTTGTTTTGACCATTCTGCACGCGGGCGGCAAGTTCGGTGGCGGCGGATACAAGGTTTCGGGCGGTCTGCACGGTGTTGGCTCATCTGTTGTTAACGCGTTGTCAGAGCGTCTTGAGGTTGAGGTTTCTGACGGTGAACACATTCACTATCAAAGCTATGAGCGAGGTGTGCCCACCTGCAAGCTTAAGGTTATAGGCGATACCGATAAGACAGGTACAAAAATAACATTTAAGCCTGATGCAGAGATTTTTGAAACTCTTATTTTTGACTATGAAATTTTACTTAACAGATTAAGAGAGCAGGCCTTTCTTAACAAAGGCGTAAAGATAATATTTAACGATAAAAGAGACGACGAGCGTGAGAGCGTTACTCTTCACGCCGAGGGCGGTATTAAAGAGTTTGTACAGTATCTAAACCGTAACAAAGATGCAATACACGAGGATATTGTCTACTTTGAGGCACAAAAGAACGATATGATGGTTGAGGTTGCAATGCAGTACACCACCTCATATGCCGAAAATCTTTTGAGCTTTGCAAATAATATCCGCACCATTGACGGCGGTACTCACGAAACAGGCTTTAAGTCTGGTCTTACAAGAGTTATAAACGACTATGCAAGAAAATACGGTCTCCTAAAAGAGAAAGACCAAAACCTTTCGGGTGAGGATACAAGAGAGGGACTTACATCTGTTATCAGTGTAAAGGTTATGGAAGCTCAATTTGAGGGACAAACCAAAACCAAGCTTGGTAACAGTGAGGCACGTGCACTTGTTGAGGGTGCGCTAAATGATAAGCTTGCTGCATTTTTGGAGGAAAATCCAAAGGTTGCAAGAATTATAATCGAAAAGACACTTGCTGCCTCACGTGCAAGAGAAGCGGCTAAAAGGGCAAGAGAGGCGTCAAGACGTGATTCAAATGGTGTAAACTCATCACTTTTGGGTAAATTGGCACGTTGTCAGGACGAGGGCGCAGATTACGCAGAGCTATTCATCGTCGAGGGTGATAGTGCGGGCGGTAGTGCAAAGCAGGGAAGAAACAGAAAATTCCAGGCTATTCTTCCGCTTTGGGGTAAAATGCTTAACGTAGAAAAAGCAAACAGTGCTCAGGTTTTGAATAACCAGAAGCTATTACCCGTTATTCAGGCACTCGGCACAGGAATAGGCAGTGAGTTTGATATAAACAATCTCCGCTACGGTAAAGTAATTATTATGGCCGATGCCGACGTCGACGGTGCACACATTCGTACTCTGCTTCTTACATTCTTCTTCAGACATATGCGACCACTTGTAGAAAACGGACATATTTATATAGCACAACCGCCTTTGTTTAAGGTATTCAAGGGCAAGAACAAAAATCTTGTAGAGAAGTTTGCATACGACGAAAACGAGAGAGATGCTCTTATTGCCGAAATGGGCAGCGGTTGCAAGGTGCAGAGATATAAAGGTCTTGGTGAGATGGACCCTGAAGAGCTTACCGAAACAACTATGGACCCTGCAAAGCGTACAATGCTTCAGGTAACACTCGAAGATGCCGCAATGGCAGACGAAACATTTACAATTCTTATGGGCGACAAAGTTGAGCCACGTCGTGAGTTCATTAAGGCTAACGCTAAAAATGTTTCTAATCTTGATTATTAATTGACTAAAATACCCCCGATTTTCATATAATAGAAATCGGGGGTGTTTTTTTTGGAAAAGTTAAATAATATATACGACTATTTGCTTAGAAAGCTTATTTTATTCTCGCTCGGCGGAATATCCTACCTTATTATAGAACTTTTGTGGCGCGGCTACAGTCATTGGAGTATGTTTGCACTTGGCGGTGTCTGCTTTGTTTTAATTGGTGCTTTAAACGAGCATTTCACCTACGATATTCCACTGATACTGCAAATGTTCTTTGGTACGGTGTTAATTACTGCACTCGAGTTTTGTTTTGGGTGTGTATTGAATTTGTGGCTTAACCTCAATGTATGGGATTACAGTGATTTACCATATAACATTTTAGGGCAGGTTTGTCTTCCCTATTCGCTTTTATGGCTTGTATTAAGCCTTGTTTGCATTGTTGCCGACGACTATTTTCGGTATTATCTGTTTGACGAGGAAAAACCACGATATAGGATTGTGTAATAAAAAACGGTGTGAAATTCACACCGTTTTTTTATTCATCTCCCTCACGTAAATCAAGTTCAGGATTTTCGAGTGTTATATTGCCGATTTTTGCACCGCGCAGTTCGTCTATCACCATATTTGCGGCACGCTCCATATCAAGCTCACCGCCACTTATAATAAACCCTCGTTTTTTTGCAATTTTCTGCAAAATCTCGTAACCCTCAAGATTTTCTACCGTATCCAGCTTATATCTTGCACACAAAAGCTCGGGGTATCTTAGACCTAACAATGCACACAAATCATACGCTAAAAGCTCAATATTCATTATCTCGTCTTTTATTGCACCTGTGAATGCCAGACGTTTTGCAACCTCCTGGTCGTCAAATTTTGGCGATAATATACCGGGAGTATCCAAAAGCTCAACATTACCCCTTAAACGTATCCATTGTTTGCCGCGCGTAACACCGGGTTTATCACCCGTCTTTGTACTTGCTTTTCCGACAAGGCGGTTTATAAGGCTCGATTTACCCACATTAGGAATACCCACCATCATAATTTTAAGTGTTCTTGTTCTTCCCTTTTCCTTGTCCTTATCTATCTTATCCTGAATAAGTGCTTGCGCCTCGTTTATAACTCTATTTACACCTGCACCCGTTGTACAGCTTATGGGAATAACTGTGAGTCCCTCGCGCTTATACCAGCTAATCCACTTATCCGTCAGTGCTTTGTCGGCAAGGTCAGATTTATTCATAACCAACAATCTTGGTTTGTTTTTTATAATATCGTCAAAATGCGGATTTCTGCCCGAATACGGAATACGTGCATCAAGAATTTCGACAACAACGTCTATCATTTTAAGGTTTTCCTCAATCAATCGGCGTGTTTTTGCCATATGACCCGGATACCATTGTAAATTCTGCATATTAAATCTCCATTTTCGTACTTTATCTAAATACAGAGCAGTGCAAACTACACTGCTCTGTGCTTTTTTATCTTGTTATGCCTATCTCTCCAAGCGGCCAGATTCTCAGTTGTGATTTTCCTAAAAGCGCCTCAAACGGAACGAGTCCCAAATCAGAGGAACGACTATCCTTACTGCGCGGTCGGTTATCGCCCATTACAAACACAGTACCCTCCTCAACCGTGAGAGGAAATTCCATATTTGAGTCTATTGGCGAGGTTATACCGTCGTAGTATTCCTCCTCAAACACTTCACCGTCTATGTAGACCCTACCGTCTTTTATATCAACACTCTGTCCTGGCATTCCTATAACTCTTTTTACATAATAACGTTTTTTAAGGTTCTCGGGAAGTTTTACTGTAACCTTATCAAAAAAGTTCAAATCGTCTTTCCCCTCCGATTTTGCAACAGTATCATAATATTTTTCTCTGTCCTTATAGGTACTGTCCAGAATAACAATATCTCCCGTTTGCGGTTTGTAATTGAGTCTTGAAACAATGAGCCTGTCGCCATCTATAAGCGTAGGATACATACTCGACCCGTCTACCTTTACTATATCAAACAAAAATGTTTTAATAAAGAATGCTATGGCTATTGCTATGGCTATTGTATATACCCATTCCCAAAGCTCTTTTAGCCAATTTATCTTCTTTTTGGAATTTTCCATTATATAACCCATATCCTTTCATAAAATATGCTACTATAATATAATATACCATTTTTTGCAAAAAATCAATACATTTAAATTAATTTTTGGTAAACAAATTTAAAAGGGGACAAAAACTTGTCCCCTTTAAGTAAATAAGGTTATATTCTTTCTTTAACCTTTGCAGACTTACCAACTCTGTAGCGAAGATAGAATAGTCTTGCTCTTCTGACTTTACCTTTTCTTGAAACTTCAATCTTTTCAATGTTAGGTGAGTTTACAGGCCAAGTCTTTTCTACGCCAACACCGTAAGAAATACGTCTTGCAGTGAATGTCTTGGCGATACCGCCGCCTTGAACTTTTATGATTGTTCCTTCGAACATCTGAGTTCTTGTACGGTTGCCTTCTACGATCTTTTGGTAAACCTTTACTGTGTTACCAACAACCAATTCAGGCAAATCTGTTCTAATTTGGTCTTTTGTCAAAGCGTTAATGATTTCTTTTGAGTTCATCATTAATTCCTCCTTATAATCTGAGACGTTCGTGCCGACCATGGCAGAGGACCATCCGTAATAACCATAAGATTATATCATAGTTTTTTTTAAAAATCAAGTGTTTTTTCAAAAAATGTTAAATTTTTTATCTTTGTACTCTGCCGCTGCCGTCGCCAAGAGCAAGATTTTCGACATCTGCTCTTGAAACAAGGTTGAAATCGCCGGGGATTGTGTGCTTTAGCGCTGATGCTGCAACACCAAACTCCAATGCGTCCTTAAAGTTCTTTCCGTCAAGGAAACCGCAGATTGTACCGCCGGCAAAGCTGTCGCCGCCGCCAACACGGTCAACTATCGGGTGAACTCTGTATTCCTTTGAATGATAGAATTCCTTTGTATCTCTTGAGTAGATACAAGCTGACCAGCCATTGTCTGATGCTGATTTTGATACTCTTAGTGATGAGATTACATATTCGAAGTTGAACTTTTCTACCATCTGCTTGAATATATCCTCATAACCTGCAAGCTTTAAATCACCGCTTGTTACGTCTGTATCACCAGGCTTAAAGCCAAGAACCTTTTCTGCATCTTCTTCGTTGCCGATACATACGTCAACGTATTGCATAAGGTTTGTCATAACCTTTTGTGCCTTTTCGGATGACCATAGCTTCTTTCTGAAGTTAAGGTCAACAGATACCTTAACACCGTGAGCCTTTGCAGCTTTTAGCGCTGCCTCTGTAAGCTCTGCCGCTGCATCTGAAACTGCAGGAGTAATACCTGTGAAGTGGAACCAATCTGCACCCTCAAAAATTGCATCAAAGTCAAAATCTGCTGCTGTTGCAGTTGAGATTGAAGAATGTGCTCTGTCGTAAACAACGTTTGACGCTCTCATAGCTGCGCCTGTTTCGAGGAAGTATATTCCAAGTCTTTCGCCGCCAACTGCTATGTTCTTTGTGCCTACGTTCATCTTTCTTAGTGCAGCAACTGCGCACTCTCCTATTGGGTTTGCAGGAACTTTTGTTACAAATTCTGCATCGTGGCCATAGTTTGCCAAAGAAACTGCAACGTTAGCCTCGCCGCCGCCATAGCATACGTCAAATTCGTCTGCCTGTATAAATTTTTCGTTGTTGGGTGTTGATAATCTTAACATTATCTCGCCCATTGTAATAACCTTTGCCATATTAAATTTTCCCCTTTACATATATTATAATAAGAAATTGCGAAATGTATTGATTTCGAATGGAGCAAGCCCCATCCCTACAATATTTCGTAAATTAACTGTAATAATCATAATTCGCAACTATTATAGAAGTTTGTAAAAAACTGTTCAGATTGCCATTTTGCAGCGAGCGGTGCTGTATGCAGATACCGCCCCGAGCGAAAAATGGTAAGATGAATAGTTTTTTCTAAAACTTTCCCCTTATTGTCCGCGTGCTTCCTTTATCTTAGCAATAAATTCTTTTGCAGTTGCTGTAATTGCCGCGTAGTCACCTGTTTTTGCGCCCTTTGTCAAAGATGAGCCTGCACCTACTGCTACTGCACCTGCCTTAATCCACTGGTCTACATTAGATACGTCTACACCGCCTGTTGGCATAAGCTTAGCCTGTGGAAGTGGACCTTTTATATCCTTAATGATAGTTGGTCCGAATAAGTCTGCAGGGAATATCTTACATATATCTGCACCTGCCTCCATAGCAGTTATAACCTCTGTTATTGTCATACAACCTGGCATATATGGTACACGGTAACGTCCGCAAAGCTTTGCAGACTCAGCATTAAAGCCTGGGCTTACTATGTAGTTTGCACCTGAAAGGATAGCTATTCTTGCAGTTTCGCTATCAAGAACAGTACCTGCACCAAGCATCATTTCACCATTCGAGTACTTTTGTGCCAAAGCTTCTATTACCTTGTGTGCACCCGGTACTGTGAATGTTAATTCAATACCTGTACAACCGCCCTCAAGACATGCATCAGAAATTCTTATTGCTTCTTCTGCATTGTTTGCACGGATAACTGCCACAAGACCGCAGTCTGTGAGCTTTTTTAAAACTTGTTCTTTTTCCATTATGTAATTCACCTCTATAAAAAAATTTACTCGATTGTATTATAGCACACATAACCTTTTTTTTCAAGTGATTTAAGATAAAAACTTGTAATTTTTTCTATAAATATACTATTAAAAAAATATTTGCTTTTTTTGCAAAAAAGTGTTGACAAACAAAAAAAAGTGTGGTAAAATGTTTTAGTTGAAATCCGTAGACAGTAGGCAGTCGCAAGACGTTAAGTCCAACCGAGGGTGCAAATTAGTAGTGATTACTATGGCTCTTTGTGTCTACGACAAAGAGCCTTTTCTATTTTATAAAGTTGAAAAGGCACATTCCAACACAACAAAATAATTGGAGGTGAAACAAAAAATGCCAAGTGCAAAAGTTTTAGAAGCAAAAAAAGCACAGGTTGCAGAAGTTGTTGAAATTCTAAAGGCAGCACAAACAGGTGTTATTGTTGACTACAGAGGTCTTAACGTTGAAGAAGATACTCAGCTAAGAAACAAGCTAAGAGAAGCAAACGTTAAATATTTTGTTATCAAGAATACATTACTTAACCGTGCAGCTAAGGAATTGGGACTTGACGCTTTGGAAGAAGTTCTTCACGGTCCTACAGCATTAGCTGTATCAACAGAAGATGCAGTCGCTCCTGCAAAGGTTTTGGCAGATTTTGCAAAGTCAAACGAAAAGCTTGAGCTTAAGGCAGGCTTTATGGATGGTTCAGTTATGTCTCTTGACGAAGTTAAGAAATTGGCTGCAACACCAAACAGAGAAACATTGCTTGCTAAGATGTTGGGTAGCATCAACGCTCCTATATCTAACCTTGCTCGTACACTACAGGCTATTGTTGACGGTGGTGTAGAAATAAGCGACCTTGTTGCAAAAGAAAGTGCAGCTCCCGCCGAGGAAGCTGTAGCAGAGGCTCCTGCAGAAGAAGCTCCTGCAGCAGAAGCAGCAGAGGCTCCCGCAGAGGAAGCTCCTGCAGCAGAAGAGGTAGCAGAGGCTCCTGTAGAGGAAACTCCTGCAGCAGAAGAAAGCGATGCTGAATAATTTTTCAGCAAAAAAAGAAAAAAACAAATAATTTAATTAATTTAGGAGGAAAATAAAATGGCAGATTTAAATGCAATTCTTGATTCAATCAAGGAATTAAAGTTATTAGAAGTTGCTGAGTTAGTAAAAATGATGGAAGAAGAGTTCGGCGTAAGCGCTGCTGCTCCTGTTATGGTAGCTGCTGCTGGTGGCGAAGCTGGCGGAGCTGCTGACGAGAAGTCAGAGTTTGATGTAGTTCTTGCAGATGCTGGTGCATCAAAGCTTAACGTAATCAAAGTTGTTAGAGGCATTACAGGTCTTGGTCTTAAGGAAGCAAAAGAGCTTGTTGACGGTGCTCCAAGCACAGTTAAGGAAGCTGTAGCTAAGGAAGAGGCTGAAAAGATGAAGGCTGAGCTTGAAGAAGCAGGCGCTAAAGTAGAATTAAAGTAATTATACTCTTGATTTGAAATTATCCCGACTTCCTGAGGTGTGATATTATGATTATTGACGTATCATCAATTTTAAAGGTTTTGGGCGGCAAGATTGCGATTGATTGCGATTTACCGTTATCCGAGGCTGAATTTTTGGGCGGTTTATATGAATTTACCGTACCTGTGAAGGTTGTCGGCAGTGTTTCCAACAACGGACAATCATTGATTTTGAGAGCCAACTGCAGTGGTACTATGCGCACGGGGTGCGCACGTTGTCTTTGCGATATTGATGTTGACTTCGATTTTGATATCGAAGAACAGCTTATGCAAAATGAGGGCGACGAAATCAGTACTGACACCGACGTTATTCTGTTTGACGGATATACGTTTGAGTTAGACGATATTATTTATGAGAATTTTCTCATGAATATTAACGGAAGTTATCTGTGTAATGATGATTGCAAGGGGATTTGTCCTACCTGCGGAAAAAACCTGAACAATGAAAGTTGCAACTGCGATAACACTGATATAGACCCACGTTGGTCATCATTGTTGGAAATTATAAAAAACAACGAAAATTAGAGTAATTATTTTATGGAGGTGTAGAAAATGGCAGTACCTAAGGGTAAAGTATCAAAAGCCAGAAGAAACAAGAGACGTGCTAATTGGAAGCTTTCAGCACCTACATTGGTTGAATGCCCACAATGCCACGAATTGACAGTGCCTCATAAAGTTTGTAAATCTTGCGGATATTATAAGGGCAAGGAAGTTATAAAGGTTGAGGCTTAAGGCTCACGAATATAAAAAAGCAGAGATAAAAATCTCTGCTTTTTCTTTTTTTATATATTTTCTTCATCTGCCGCTTTTTGCATTATATCCCATATTTGCGGAAATTTCTTTTTAAGGTTAAGCGGTCTTAAATTAGCGTCGGTAAAAGCGTGGCCTGTCATACCCTCAGTACACAAAATCATCTCGGGCAGTTTATATACCTTATACGAAAACTCGCAACGTGCCACACTGAGCTTTGCAATTCTACACTCAACCAGAACTTCATCCTCGTAGGTAAGTCCCTGTATATATTTTGCACCCGTTTGTGTAAGCGGAAGATACATACCCATCTTCTCCATAGAAGAATATGTCATTCCGAATTCCTTTATGAAATCTGTACGCGCCACCTCAAACCACGGATAGTACCTCGAATGGTGTACAATACCCATCATATCAGTTTCTGCATAACGTACAGTCAAATACGTTTTTCCAACCATAACCTCTACCCCGCTATTTAATATCTGTCGCTCTTTATAAGTGTACCGATACCTGTCTTTGTAAATATTTCCAGAAGCAAGCAGTGCGGAATTCTTCCGTCTATTATATGCACGCCTGTTACGCCTGCTTCAAGCGCTTCGATACAACCAAGAACTTTTGGAATCATACCGCCGTTTATAACGCCGCTATCAATCATTTCGTTTATTTCGTCTGTTGTTGCCTCGTAAATAATATCGTCGTTTTCGTCTTTTATGCCCTCAACGTCAGTTAAAAGAATAAGCTTTTCTGCACCTACTGCCGCTGCAACTGCCGATGCAACAGTGTCTGCATTTATGTTATAGCTGTTACCCTCTTGATCTGTGCCGATAGGTGCAATTACAGGTATGTACTGGTCTTCTGCCAAGTGGTCGATAAGGTGTGATTTTACGCTTATAATATCACCAACATAGCCCAAATCAACTTCTTTATCGTCTACTACGGTAGTCTGCTTTTTACATTCTATGAATGAACCATCAATACCTGATATTCCAACCGCAGTACCGCCCTTTGTATTAAGAAGTGCAACAATTTCCTTATTAGTTTTACCAATGAGTACTTGTTGTGCAACACTCATTGTATCAAGGTCGGTATATCTTAATCCGTTTATGAACTTACTCTCTATCCCCTTATCGCTCAAAGCTTTGGAAATATCAGGACCACCGCCATGAACAACAATAGGATTAAGACCTATGTATTTTAAAAGCGTTATGTCCTCCATAACAGAATTCTTAAGTTCTTCATTTATCATAGCATTTCCGCCATATTTTACAACAACGGTTTTGCCCGCAAATTTTTGAATATATGGCAGAGCTTCTATTAATATACCCGCTTTTTTGATTAGTTCTTCCATTATATTTCCTCCGAAGTTTTTATTATAGGTAATAACCCGCTTGCGATAATCCCATTTTTTCGTCAAGTCCGAATATTAAGTTCATATTCTGAATTGCCTGACCTGCCGCACCCTTGACAACGTTATCGAGTGCAGATACAACTACTGCTCTTTGCAGTCTTTCGTCTACAACAACACCTATATCAACAAAGTTTGAGCCTGCAACGTGCTTTGTTTCGGGAAGCTCACCTGCATTCTTAACACGTACAAAGAATTCGTCCTTGTAGTATTCCTTGTATAAGTCAACAATCTCCTCAGTTGTACATTTTTTGTTGAGGTTTATGTATATTGTAGAGAGTATTCCCCTCTTCTGAGGAATAAGATGCGGTGTAAACGAAATCATTACATTCTCACCCGCGATATTCGAAAGCTCCTGTTCAATCTCGGAAGTATGACGGTGAGTTGCCACCTTGTATGCCTTTGAATTTTCGGTACATTCGCAAAAATGAGTTTGCAGTGCAAGACCTCTGCCCGCACCCGTTACGCCCGATTTGGCGTCTACTATTATATTATTAACAGAGCCAATACCCTTTGCCAAAAGCGGTACTGCACCTAATATTGAACAAGTAGTGTAGCAGCCCGGGTTACCTATAAGTTTTGCGCTCTTTATTTTTTCTCTGTGAAGCTCAGGCAGACCGTATACAGATTGCGCCAGAAGTTCAGGTGATGAGTGTTTTTCGCCATACCATTTTTCGTATACTTCGATATCATCGTATCTGAAATCTCCGCTTAAATCTATAACCTTAACACCAAGCTCAAATATCTTGGGAATAACTTCTTTAGAAGCACCGTGCGGAAGTGCAGTAAATGCAACATCGCATTTTGCAACTTTGTCGAGGTCTACCTTTTCACATTCCATTTCGAGAACGTTTCTTAAATTCTGATATACATCGCTTATTTTTTGTCCGTCAAAGCTTTGTGAGCCAAGCACACAAATTTCAACCTCAGGATGATTTGTAAGAAGTCTTACAAGCTCTATTCCTGCATATCCCGTAGCACCCAATACTGCCACTTTAATCATTATCATCATATCCTTTTTATAAAATATTAAGAGTTACATATAACCCCATTATATCTTATAATTATATTACATTTTTTTACTTTTGTAAATAGGCTAAAGACAAATTTTTTAAAAAACATATACAAAAATTCCACTGCTTATGCAGTGGAATTTGTTATAGAAAATTCAAATAATACTCTAAGCAGTTTGCCATTATGAAAAACGCAGTCGTACAAAGGTACTTCAAGTTTTGAATAATGGTAAAATGCGACGAGTATTATTTAAATTACATTTCGCGGAACACTCCTACTACTTTACCAAGTATAGAAACCTCATCGACAATAATAGGGTCCATATAGTCATTTTCGGGTTGAAGTCTGAAATGTCCGTTTTCTTTATAAAATGTCTTTACGGTTGCCTCGTTATCGTTAACAAGCGCAACAACTATATCACCGTTTGAGGCGGTGGGTTGTTGTTGTACTATTATATAATCACCGTCAAGAATAGCGGCATTAATCATAGATTCTCCGCTTACCTTAAGCATAAAAATATTCTTGTTTTTTGCAAAGCTCATAGGCAATGGGAATGTCTGTGAATTATCCTGAATGGCAGTTATAGGCAAGCCTGCAGTTACCTTACCGTACATTGGAACTTCCAAATACTTATCCTCTGCACTGATTGGAATTACCTTTTCGCCTTTGGGCGCATAGTTGACAAGACGCATCGAACGGTTTTTTGAAGGGTCTTTTACGATATAGCCAGCCTCCTGCAACTTTCTTATTCTTGCATGAATTGTAGCAGTTGAGTTTAGTCCTACTGCATTACATATTTCTCTCACACTTGGCGGAAAGCCTTTCTTTTCAAGCTGATAGTAAATAAAATCCAATATTTCGTAATCTTTATCGCCCATTTTTGCCATTTATTTCAAATCCTTTCTCAAACGAATATTTTACCGACAAATTTCCCCGAATTTCGTCATAATCCATCAATATACATATATAATAACACAAATATTGATTTTTGTCAAACATATTTTCGCTTTTTTAAAAAATTTTTTTAGAATAAAATCATAACTTTGAGGGCATTATATTGAATGATGAAAGGAGGCGCACGTCATGTCATTTAACGAAAATCAAAACAAGAATAACCAAAACCAAAACCAAAACAAAAATCAAAACGAAAATCAAAACAAAAATAATCAAAACCAGAACAAAAATCAAAACGAAAATCAAAACAAAAATAACCAAAACCAAAACAGATAACTTCTTTTTTAGGTTAAGGGCGTTTGGTCTGCAAACATTTGCAGACCAAACGCCCTTTTTTGGAATTTTATTTATGTTATTGTTATAGTATACCAATATTTTTGTGCAACAATTCTTACGGAAATTTATTGACAATATGCGATATTTTTGGTACTATATATATTAGGATATTATATGCTCTGTACGGAGGTTTTTTGTACAGACACGAAAGGATTGATACATATGTCTACACCAAAGGTTGCACTCATTATGGGTTCGGACTCTGACTTTCCGAAATTGGAAAGCTGTGTAAAAAAATTAAAAAGCTTTAATATTGAAGTTGACGTTAATGTCATATCGGCACACAGAACACCCGATATGGCGGCAGAATTTTCTAAGAATGCTATAACTAACGGAATTGAGGTTATAATCTGCGCGGCAGGTATGGCGGCACACCTTGGCGGTGTTATTGCCGCACACACTACCCTACCCGTTATCGGAATTCCAATAAATGCTTCGATGAATGGTCTTGACGCTCTTTTGGCAACTGTTCAGATGCCGCCCGGAATTCCTGTTGCTACAGTGGGTATAGATAATGGCACAAATGCGGCAATTTTAGCGGCACAGATGTTAGCGCTAAAATATGATTACTTAAAAGATATGCTTAATGCCGAAAAGCAGAAGATGGTTGACGGTGTTATGGCAAAAAATGATAAAATTAAAAAAACAGTAAGTGAGTTATAAGGAGAAGAACATGGCAGAGAATATGTACAAAAGCGCCGGCGTTGACGTAGAAGCCGGCTACGAATCAGTAAGACTTATAAAAGAAGACGTTAAAAAGACAGCAATCGAGGGTGTACTTGGCGGCATTGGCGGTTTTGGCGGTCTTTTTGAAATTCCAAAGGGCTACGAAAACCCTGTACTTGTATCAGGTACTGACGGAGTTGGTACAAAGCTCAGAATTGCATTTTTGATGGACAAGCACGATACAATAGGTCAGGACTGCGTTGCAATGTGCGTAAACGACGTTGCATGCAGCGGCGCTAAACCATTGTTTTTCCTTGACTATCTTGCAGTTGGCAAAAACTATCCCGAAAAGGTTGCACAAATTGTAAAAGGTGTTGCAGACGGTTGTGTAAAGGCAGGTTGTGCATTAGTTGGCGGCGAAACTGCCGAAATGCCGGGATTCTACCCCGTTGATGAATATGACCTTGCAGGCTTTAGCGTGGGTGTTGTAGAAAAGTCAAAAATCACAGACGGTGCAAAGGCAAAGGCAGGCGACGTGCTTATAGGACTTGCCTCAAGCGGTGTTCACTCAAACGGATATTCACTTGTAAGAAAAATATTCGACCTAAACAGTGATGATGCGGCAGCAAAGCTACATACATACAGCGAGGAGCTTGGCAAAGAAATTGGCGAGGAGCTTCTTACTCCTACAAAAATATACGTAAAGCCATTGTTGAAGCTTATCGAGGAAGTTGGTATAAACACTGTATCACACATAACAGGCGGTGGATTTATAGAAAATGTTCCGAGAATGTTATCGGATAATTTAAGAGCAGTCATCAAAAAGGGTACATGGGAAATTCTGCCGATATTTAACCTGATGCAGAAAATGGCAAACGTTCCTGAAAGAGATATGTACAATACCTTTAACATGGGTATTGGTATGATAGTTGCAGTTGATGCCGACAAGGCAGATGCGGCAGTTAAGTGTCTTGAAGAAGCCGGTGAAACAGTTTATGTTATAGGCGAGCTTATTGAGGGCGAAAAGGGAGTTGACATAATTTGAAAAAGAGAATAGGTGTTCTTGTATCCGGTGGCGGAACAAATCTGCAGGCTCTTATAGATGCACAAAATGGCGGCGTTATAAAAAGCGGCGAAATTGTTACGGTAGTATCGAATAAGCCAGATGTTTACGCGCTTGAGCGTGCTAAAAACGCAGGTATTGACGCAAAGGTTATAACTAAAAAGGAATGCGGCAGTGCGCAAGTATTTGACAAAGCACTGCGTGATTATATGATTTCCAAAAAAGTTGATATAATCGTACTTGCCGGATTTTTGGCAATACTTGGTGAGAGCTTTTTAGAGGAATACAGTAACAGAATAATAAATATACACCCATCTTTGATACCGTCATTCTGTGGAAACGGTATGTATGGACTTAAAGTTCACGAGGCGGCACTTGATTACGGTGTAAAGGTTACAGGTGCAACAGTGCATTTTGTAAACGAAGTCGTAGACGGTGGTAAAATCATTTTACAAAAGGCAGTGTACATAAACGATGGCGACAGTGCCGAAACTCTGCAAAAGCGTGTTATGGAGGAAGCTGAATGGCAAATTCTCCCTAAGGCCGTTGAGATGGTATGCGCAGGTGAAATATAGAAAGGCAATGGAAATTAAAATGAAAACAATCAATATATACGAAGAATTACAAAACAACTCATATCCAGGCAGAGGTATTGTTATTGGTAAATCTGCAGATGGAAAGTCGGCAGTCAGTGCTTATTTTATAATGGGCAGAAGTGTAAACAGCCGCAACAGAGTGTTTGTTGAAGATGGCGATGGAATCCGTACACAAGCGTATGATCCGTCAAAGCTTGAAGACCCACATCTTATAATATACGCGCCCGTACGTGTTCTTGGCAACAAAACAATCGTAACAAACGGAGACCAGACCGATACAATTTACGAATCGATGAATAATCAAATGACATTTGAGCAATCACTTCGTACAAGAGAATATGAAGACGATGCTCCAAACTACACACCAAGAATTTCGGGTATTATTAAAACGGGTGAGAATGATTTTAACTATGCACTGTCAATTCTAAAGAGTGCAAACGGAAATCCCGACTCCTGCAGAAGATATACTTTCTCGTACTCAACACCAATAAGCGGTGAGGGACATTTTATTCACACATATCAGGGTGATGGTAATCCCCTGCCGTCATTTGAGGGTGAGCCAAAACAGGTAATGATTCCAAACGACATTGATGAATTTACAAATGGATTGTGGACATCTTTAAACGAAGAAAACAAGGTTTCTTTGTTTGTGAGATATATCAATTTAGAAGATGGCAGTTTCCAGACAAGAATTATAAACAAAAATAAATAACGAAATATACGAAAGGATATCCTGAAAATGAAAGAACTTCAATTAAAATACGGTTGTAATCCAAACCAGAAACCATCAAAGGTATTTATGCAAAACGGTGATTTACCGTTCGAAATTATAAGCGGAAATCCAGGTTATATCAATTTGCTTGACGCACTAAACGGCTATCAGCTTGTAAAGGAGCTAAAAAAGGCAACAGGACTTCCGTCTGCTACTTCTTTTAAGCACGTATCCCCTGCCGGTGCCGCAGTTGGTCTACCGCTTAGCGATACATTAAAGAAGATATATTTTGTAGACGATGTTGAGCTCACTCCCCTTGCAAATGCTTATGCAAGAGCAAGAGGCGCTGACAGAATGTCATCATTCGGTGATTTTATTGCACTTTCTGACGAGTGCGACAAAGCAACTGCACTCCTTATAAAAAAGGAAGTATCCGACGGCGTTATTGCACCATCGTACAGCGATGAGGCTCTGGAAATCCTGAAGGCTAAAAAGAACGGTAACTATAACGTTATAAAAATAGACAAAAATTATGTTCCCGAAGAAATTGAACATAAGCAGGTTTTTGGTATTACCTTTGAACAAGGCAGAAACAACCTTGATATTAATGAAGATCTACTTTCAGAAATTGTTACAGATAATAAAGAGCTTACAAAAGAACAAAAGCGCGACCTTATGATTTCGCTTATTGTTTTAAAATACACACAGTCAAACAGTGTATGCTATGTAAAAGACGGTCAGGCAATAGGTATTGGTGCAGGTCAGCAATCACGTATCCACTGTACACGTCTTGCAGGTAACAAAGCAGATATATGGTGGTTAAGACAAGCACCTCAGGTTTTAAATCTTCAGTTTGTTGACGGAATAAAGAGAGCAGACAGAGATAATGCAATAGACGTATACATAAGCGACGAGTATATGGACGTTTTAGCTGACGGTGTATGGGAAAATACCTTCAAGGTAAAACCACCCGTTTTCACAAAGGAAGAACAAAAAGAATGGCTTAAGAAGAACACAGACGTTGCACTAGGCTCAGACGCATTCTTCCCGTTTGGAGATAACATAGAAAGAGCACACAAATCGGGCGTAACAGTTATTGCACAACCTGGCGGCTCAATCAGAGATGACCACGTAATTGATACTTGCAACAAGTACAATATGGCAATGGCATTTACAAAGATAAGATTATTCCATCATTAATTGGTGTATATAAGTTTGAGTAAAATTGCCCATCTTGCGCATTTACACTCATTTGTGTATAAACATACACGGCAATTGCGTAAACGCACAATCTGAACAATTTTCTTTCAAACTTGATTTTGTGAAAGGATTTAAATAGGTAGAAATATGAAAATACTAGTAGTAGGAAGCGGCGGACGTGAGCACGCAGTAATATGGAAGATTGCACAATCTAAAAAAGTTGATAAAATATACTGCGCACCAGGTAACGGAGGAATTTCCGAACTTGCTGAGTGTGTTGATATAAACGTAATGGACAAAGAAAAGATGGTTGCCTTTGCAAAGGAAAACAACATCGACTTGGTTATGGTTGCACCCGATGACCCCCTGGTTGACGGTATGGTAGATGCAATGGAGCAAGCAGGAATACGTGCTTTTGGTCCTCGTGCAAATGCAGCAATCATAGAGGGCAGTAAGGCTTTTTCTAAAAACTTGATGAAAAAGTACAACATACCCACTGCGGGATACGAAGTATTTACAGACAGCAATGAGGCTATTGAGTATGTAAAAAAAGGCTCATTCCCGACAGTTATAAAAGCAGACGGTCTTGCATTGGGCAAGGGTGTTATTATTGCCCAGAATTTTGAAGAGGCCGAAGAAGCAATTCACGATATGATTGACGGCGGTAAATTCGGCAAAAGCGGAAGCCGCGTTGTAATTGAGGAGTTCTTAACAGGTCCTGAGGTTTCTGTTTTAGCATTTACCGACGGTAAAACTGTTAAGCCGATGGTTTCGGCACAAGACCACAAAAGAGCGTACGATAACGACGAGGGCTTAAACACGGGCGGAATGGGTACATTCTCACCAAGTCGTCTTTATGATAAGGCAAAAGAGGACGAATGTATGCAAAATATATTCCTGCCCACAATAAAGGCTATGCAAGCTGAGGGCAGACCTTTTAAGGGTGTTTTGTACTTCGGACTTATGATGACACAAAATGGAGTTAAGGTTATTGAATACAACTGCCGTTTTGGCGACCCCGAAACACAGGTTGTTCTGCCAAGACTTGAAACTGATTTAGTTGACATTATGGAAGCAGTAATTGACGAAAGACTCGACGAAATTGATATAAAATGGGCAGACAATGCGGCAGTATGTGTTGTTATGGCGTCGGGCGGTTATCCCCTGTCATATCAAAAGGGCTACGAAATAAGCGGTCTTGAAGATGTTAAGAATGATGACTTGGTAGTGTTCCACGCAGGAACTGCTGTAAAGAACGGTAAAACTCTTACAAATGGCGGCCGGGTTCTTGGCGTTACTGCAGTTGCACCAAATCTGGATATGGCAATAGCAAAGTCGTATGAGGCAGTCAAAAAAATAAACTTCAAAGATGCACACTACAGAAAAGATATAGGTATTAAAAAGTATAACTAACCCACGGAGGAAATATATGAAAAGAACTTTATCTATACTGCTTTTTGTTGCAATGCTTTTGGGAACTTACACCGTATTTGCACAAGAAACAACCACTAAAGAAATCGAAACCAACGTTTCACAAGTCGAACAGAACACTGAAGAAGTATCAGAGGATATTGCTACTCCCCCAAAAGAACATTTTGACAAGGAGGAAAATCCCGAAGAAACAACAGATCTAAGGGACACTAAAACAACAGGCAAGCTTGCCATTTATATGTCCCTCATTGACCACCCTATAATGATTGATACTGCCGCAAGAGTAGATATATACAAAAAAGACGGTACACATATAGGTTGGGACGACGCGTGGGTTGGAGGAATAACAAAAGAGATAACGCTTGACGTTAACTTATCGGATTTTGAGCCAAACACCGAAATTATTGCCAAATTTTCAGGCTTAAGATATGTTACATACGAGGGCAAGAACTACAACCCAAAGGAAGAAGTAATTTTAAAAACAACTTCCGATTCACAAAAAAATGAGTATAATATGTCGGGTGATAAACCGTATAAGTTGCAACCTGTTATCTATACTCCTGAGGGACTTCAAAACTTCTCGCCCGCGGCTACAATAATTGATAATGTTACATATGTACCCGCTATTGCATTTGCTGAAAAAATGGGACTTATGGCTCATAAGAACACAAAGTACAACAGCCTGCCTGTTTATGTAGGTGATAAGTGTGTTTCGTACAATATAGACTCTCACATTACAAATGTATTTGGCAAAGATATTGTGATGAATGCACCCACAAGAGAGATAGATGGTACAGTATTTATTCCCGTAAGAGCTTTTGCGGAGCATTTTGAGTGTTCGCTTAAAGTCCTTGATTTTGGCGACCATATAGATATTGTTTTAGGCGAGTCCGCTATAGCAAAAGCCGAGTATGCAAAATACCCCGTTAACAAGAACAATATTTCATCAAGAACTGCGTGGTTGGTACACGTTGATAAATCAGATTTCAGAGTGCGCGTATACAAGGGCAGTAAAAACCACTGGATTCAGGTAAAATCTTATCCTTGTGCTATCGGTGCTCCGTGGACACCTACAATTACAGGTGAGTATGAATATTTCAGCAAGGAAAGCATCTGGCCCTACAACGGATATTTTGTAGGACCTATTATGCGTTTTTATAACGGATATGCTCTTCATTCAACACTGAGATATTACGGTGGCGGTGAATATGATGGCAGAGTCGGAGTTATGATTTCGCACGGTTGTATAAGGCTTCACCCTGCTGATATTACTTGGATGTGGAATAACATACCGCTAAAAACCAAAATATATATTACCGAATAACAAAAGGAGTCAACAGTTACAGAATGGAAAATATACGAAAAATGAATAACGGCGAGGCTTATGATGTTCTTGATTTATGGATGCGAAGCTTTACCGCGGGGCATCCGTTTATTGAGGATAACTTCTGGGAGAAATATTACAGCAGTGCCAGGGACTTGTATATAAACGAAAAAGACACGTATGTTTATACTTATAACGACAAGGTTGTAGGCTTTATAAGTGTGGCTGTTGACGGAACAATAAGAGGAATATATGTAGACCCCGAATACCATAACCGTAGAATAGGCACAAAGCTTGCAAAGTTTGTGCAGGATATGTATATGGGTCTTAATATGGAAATTTACAAGAAAAACCGTAAAGCATTGGATTACGCTACGTATTTGGGATTTATAATAGTAAGCGCCAATGTGAAAGAAGAAAACGACGAAATCTGCTACAAACTAAGCTGGAGCAGATAAGAATTAAAAAAAGACTGTTGCATATGCAACAGTCTTTCTTATTATTCTGTGTATCCTTTTTCTATAATAACATTTGTTGCCTTCTGGGCAAGCTCTTTACATAGTTCCTCGCTCTTTGCTTCTACCATAACACGTATTACAGGCTCTGTACCGCTTTTTCTTAAAAGTATTCTTCCGTCGCCCTCAAGTTCTTTTTCGATAGAGGCTACAACGTCTGCAATATCCTTGTCGTTCATAACGGTGTCTTTATCCTTAACACGTGTGTTTATTGTTATCTGAGGATATTTCACAAAATCCTCACATAGCTTTGATATTGGCAATTTGCTTTCTATAAAGATTTCCATAAGCTTAATTGCGGTAATAAGTCCATCACCTGTTGTTGCAAATTTTGAGAAGATTATGTGTCCCGATTCCTCACCGCCGATACAGTATCCCTCATTAACCATTGCTTCGTACACATATTTGTCGCCAACGTCTGTTTTTACCGAGTTAATACCCTGCTTTTCGAGTGCTTTATAAAGACCTAGGTTAGACATTACTGTCGAAACAACTGTGTTCTTGGCAAGCTTGCCTTTGTTCTTCATATACACACCGCACATATATAAAATATGGTCGCCACTTAAAACATTTCCGTTTTCGTCAACTGCCAGACATCTGTCGGCATCACCGTCAAATGCAAAGCCAATATCAAGGTTATTTTCCTTAACCAACTTGCAAAGTCCCTCAATATGTGTAGAACCGCAATTTGTGTTGATGTTGTATCCGTCAGGCTGATTGTTTATTACATAGGTCTGCGCGCCAAGTGCATCAAAGATACTTTTTGCAAGCATCCATGTGCTTCCGTTTGCACAATCAAGACCAACCTTTAATCCCTTATATGAATTCATTGCAAGAGATATAATATAGCCGGTATATCTGTTTCTGCCAACTGCATAGTCAACTGTACAACCTATATTTTCTCTTGTTGCATACGGAATTTCACCAATTTCGCCATCAAGGTACGCCTCAACATCCATAATGATTGATTCGGACATTTTTTCGCCCTTACTGTTTATAAGCTTTATTCCGTTATCATAATACGGGTTATGACTTGCGCTTATCATTATTCCGCAATCAAAATCCTCTGTTCTTGCAACGTATGATACTGACGGTGTTGTTGTTACGTGCAGAAGATATGCGTCAGCACCGCTTGCAGTAAGACCTGCAACAAGTGCATACTCAAACATATAGCTCGAACGACGTGTATCCTTACCTATAACTATTTTACATTTATGCTCTTTACCGTAATACCATCCGAGATATCTGCCGACCTTGAATGCGTGTTCCACATTCAAAGTCATATTAGCTTCGCCTCTGAAGCCATCTGTTCCAAAATATTTTCCCATTTATATGTCTCCTTATATGTGATAAAAACTATAATCATTTAGTCTATGACAACACTTTTGTATGTACACATACTGCACACTTTGTATGTTGCCTTACGATAAGACTATATACCGTGAAAACATCCGCCGAAATCTTCGATAATTTTCTTCCTCGTCACCGCAGATATGTATACACCTGCAGTCTGGCGCTAAACAGTTATTGCCACTCAGAGTTTATGACACTGTCTTTTGTTTTTTATATGAAATCCGTCTCCCCTTTTCCCTTTAAGAAGACAAAAAGCATATTCACTACCGTTTTTTATTTTTTTATAACGATATTATCCTCTGATTTAAAAATTGAGTTTTCTTCTACGTATCCACGCACACGGCATAACGGATATACTATACAGTTTTTACCCAAAACCGTTCCGGGACACAAAACACTGTTACAACCGATTTCGGTGTTATCTCCAACCATAGCACCAAACTTTTTAAGACCTGTTTGTATTTTACCATCTTTTGTTTTGATGCTTACAAGTGTTTTATCACTCTTTACGTTAGAGGTGATTGAGCCGGCACCCATATGCGAGCGATATCCGAGAATTGAATCTCCTACATAATTATAATGTGGAATCTGAACATTATCAAAAATAATACTGTTTTTAACCTCTGTTGAGTTACCAACAACCGAATTTTTACCAATGATTGCACTTCCGCGTATAAATGCGCAATGTCTTATTTCGGCACCCTCGTCTATTATGCACGGTGCATCTATATATGCACTGTCAAATACCTTGGCACTTTTTGCAATCCATACCCCGTCTTTTGCCTCATAAAACTTTTCTTTGTCTAATGTTTTTCCCAGTTCATAAACAAAGTCTTTGATTTTACCAAGTGCTTCCCACGGATATTCAAGACCCTCAAAAAGTGATTTTGCAATAGTGTTTTCCAAAGAAAACAAGTTTTTAATCTCCATATTTTTCCTCCTCTCTTATCGTATTATGGTAATTATATACATATAAAAACCACAGTTTTATTATAGCACATAAAACACATAAGGTCAAGTACTATTAATTAACTAAATCATAACATTATCTATTGAAAAAAACTGTAAGATATGATATAATTAGCATAATTTAAAAATCGGAGGATAAAAAATGCGGATACTTGGTATAGATTACGGTGATGCACGTGTGGGCGTTGCAGTTACAGACCTTTTGGGTTTTATGGCAAACGGGGTTAAAACAATTCAGAACAAAGGCTCAAAAAAACTTATTAGCGAGCTAAAAGCTCTCATAGACGAATACAAGCCCGAAAAAATTGTAGTGGGACTTCCTAAAAACATGGACGGAACAGAGGGTTTCAGGGTAGATGCCACACACGAGTTTGTGGAATTATTAAAAACTGTTTATGACGGTGAAATTGTTCTTCAGGACGAGCGCTTAACTTCCGCTGAGGCAAAAAGATATTTAAGTGCCACAAACACCTTTGGCAAAAAGCGAAAAGACGTGTTGGATACCGTTGCGGCGTGTCTTATTTTAGAACAATATCTGCAATCGCAAAAATAAGATAAAAAATTATTAAAAATACTTGACATTACGATAAAATAATGGTATAATATTTTGGCGACCGCATAGATTGGGTTATAAATCCGAAAGGTACCTTTGATAGCGTGTCCTCAAATAAAAAATAGGAGGTGTAGATATGTACGCAGTTATCGTTACAGGCGGCAAGCAGTACAAGGTTGCAGAAGGTGATACACTTTTTGTAGAAAAGCTTGAGCTTGAAGAAGGCGCAGCAGTAACATTCGATCAAATTCTTTTGACTGCTGACGGTGAAAACGTAAAGGTTGGTGCTCCAACAGTAGAGGGCGCAACAGTTGAGGCTAAGGTTCTTAAGAACGGAAAGGCTAAGAAGATTTACGTTTACAAGATGAAGAGAAAGAAGAACGAAAGAACTAAGAAGGGTCATAGACAACCCTACACAAAAATCGAAATCACAAAGATTAATGCATAAAGCTTGCAAACTAATACACATTAACGGAAATGAGGTGTTATAAATGGCTCATAAAAAAGGTATGGGTAGTACAAAAAATGGTCGTGATAGCGAATCCAAAAGACTTGGTGCTAAGAGAGCTGACGGTCAGTTTGTTTTAGCAGGAAACATTCTTGTTAGACAAAGAGGTACAAAAATTCATCCAGGTAACAATGTAGGAATCGGCAGCGATGATACATTATTTGCTTTGGTTGACGGAACAGTAAGATTTGAAAGAAAAGGCAGAGATAAGAAGCAATGCAGTGTCTATGCTGACTAATTCAGATTGATTATAACATAGAGGGGGCGGGTTTGGTCCATTTGCAGATGCAGTTTGTATGCATTGCGCTACGGACAGGCTCGCCTTTAATGTTTTATTTTACTAAGAGGTAAATTATATGTTTATTGATAAAGCAAAAATATTCATAAAAGCCGGTAACGGTGGCAATGGGTCAATATCATTCAGGCGCGAAAAGTATGTCGCTGCAGGAGGTCCTGATGGAGGAGATGGCGGAAAAGGCGGAAATGTAGTTTTTCGTGTTAAGTTGGGTATGACAACTCTTATGGATTTCCGCTACAAGCGTAAGTATGTTGCACCCTCTGGCACAGACGGAAGTGGTAAAAGACAGCGCGGAAAAAACGGTGAGGATATTATTATAAATGTACCTCAGGGTACTATTGTACGCGATGCGCAGAGCAACCGCATAATTGCCGACCTTTCCGACCCCGAAAAAGACGTTATTATTGCACGTGGCGGTAATGGCGGTTGGGGTAATGCGCACTTTGCAACTGCAGTACGCCAGACTCCTAACTTTGCCAAGAATGGTCAAAGCGGTGATGAACGAGAAATTATTCTTGAATTAAAACTTCTTGCCGACGTAGGACTTGTAGGATTTCCGAATGTAGGAAAATCTACACTCCTGTCGCAAACGACAAAGGCGGACCCCAAAATTGCAAACTACCACTTTACAACTCTTGAGCCAAACCTTGGAGTTGTGGATTTAGGAAGTGGTAAGAGCTTTGTTTTAGCAGATATACCCGGTATTATAGAGGGCGCAAGCGACGGAGTAGGTCTTGGCCACGAATTTTTACGACATATCGAAAGAACAAGAATACTTATACACGTTGTTGATGTATCGTCTATTGAGGGCAGAAATCCAATCGAAGATTTTGACATAATAAACGACGAATTATCAAAATATGATTTTGAACTAGAGGAACGCCCGCAGATTATTGCGGCAAACAAAACAGATATAATTCAAAATCAAGAGGCTTATGACGAATTTCTTGCCGAAATGGAAAGACGCGGAAATATTGTTTTCGAAATAAGTGCTGCAACACAAAAAGGTGTTAAGGAGCTTATGCTGAAAACTTACGAGGAGCTTTCAAAGCTACCGCCAATCCGTGTTTTTGAGTCGGAAATGAATATTGATGAGGAAGAATTCTTCGAGGACGATATAGGCTTTAGTGTACGTCGCGAAAATGAGACCTTTGTTGTTGAAGGTCCGTGGATTGAGGCAGTTGGCGGCAGTGTAAACTTCTCAGACAGAGAGTCGTTGCAGTATTTCCAGCGTATGCTCCTAAAGCGCGGTGTTATTGAAGAATTAGTTGAAAAAGGCATAAAAGAAGGACAGATAGTTAGAATAGGCGACCTTGAATTTGAATTTATTTATTAATGTTAAGAAAAAATTAATAAATAGCTATTGATTTTTATGTCAAAAAATGATATATTATTATTTAGTTGATAAATTGAAAGGAGAAATTCTTTATGGCAAAGAATAACGGACAAAACAAATCCGGCAACAAACTGTTTAATACAATCCTTGCAGTTGTTATGGTTATAGTTATAGGTATTTCTGTGTATGCAATATACACCACAGCATCTACAAAAATTTTAGATAACCAGATTGCAACCGGAGAAAAGGAAGCCACTCTCGAATATATGGCAGACACAGAAGGTATTACAGTTGATGAATTCATCGAAAAGTATAGCTTGAAGGATGCAGGTCTTTCAAAGAACTCTACTGAAACAGAAGTTGTTAATAAGATGACATTAACAAACTATGCAACTATTGCAGGAACAACTGTTGATGAACTTTTAAAACAATATTACCTTGAGGACAAAGCAAACAGCGACACTGTTTACGAAGACTTTAAAGCTATGTGGACAGTAAAATCCATGGTTCAAAACGATGAGGCAATGCTTGATCAGTTAAAGGAGTACTACTCACTTGACGATAGCATAACAATGGACACACTATGGTCTGAAGTTGAGCCAATAATCGAAGCAAAAATGGAAGAAATGCAAAATGCAACTCCTGCCCCATCACAAGATGCGCAAACAGACGCAGAATAATCAGAAAGGAAAGAGTTTTAAAATGAGTGAAGAAAATAAGAACGAATTAGAAAACGAAGAAGTTGTTGAAACTGCAACCGAAGAAACAGTTGAAGAAGTTGTAGAGGTTACAGATGAAGTAACGCAAGACGTTGTTGAAGAAGTAGCTGAGGCTGCTGAGGAAGTTATCGAAGATGCAGAAGAAGTTATTGAAGAAGTTACCCAGGATACTCCTGCCCAAGCAGTTGAGGGCGAAGTTATAAAAGCTCCAAACAGGAACGGTGCTAAGATAGCAGTTATTGCCGGAATATGTGTAGTAGTTGTAGCTCTTATTGTAGCTGCAGTATTGCTTTTAACAGGCAACAAATATAACAGAAAGTATATCGATACAACAGGCAGAACAGTGGCAGAGGTTGCTGACCTTATGGGTTATGATTATGCAGATTTCCTTGCGAAGTATCAACTTCCTGCAGATATGCCAAAGAACACATACGAATCTGCAGCAATGTACACAATGCCGCTTAGTGCAATATCCGAAATGTACGGTATGACTGTTGACGAGCTAAAGACAGAGCTTGAACTTGGCGACGACGTTACAGAAACAACAACCTGGGGCGATGCCCAAGACCAGGCCACACTTGCTAACTTCGTAGGTGAAGAAGCACTTGAGCAATTTAAAGAGCAGTACGGTCTTGGCGACGACGTTACAGGCGAAACAAAATGGGGCGAAGTAAGACAAATTGTTGACCAATTTGAGAGAGACAAAATGTTAGAAGCTCTAAAGGCTCAGGAAGAAGCAGCAAAAGAGGCTCAGAATGCTACAGAAGAAGTAGCACCCGAGGGTGAAGAAACTCCTGCTGAGGAAGCTCCTGCAGAAGAAAGTGCCCAATAATTTATAAATGCAAAAACAAAAGACAGAAACGAAATCGTTTCTGTCTTTTTTATGTATTAAATTAAATATCATAATCAAGCTTAAACTTTTCACCGCAACCGTATTTTTCGTAAACGTAGTCGATATCCTTATCTCCTCTGCCCGAAAGACAAGCAAGTATTGAACCACTTTTGTGTTCCTTTGCATACTTAATAGCATATGCTACTGCGTGTGCACTTTCTATTGCGGGGATTATACCCTCGTATCTTGAAAGCAGGAAGAATGCTTCCATTGCCTCCTCGTCGGAGATTGTGGTATAGTTTACTCTGTTCAGGTCTCTTAAATGTGCATGCTCAGGGCCTACACCCGGATAGTCAAGTCCACTTGCTATTGAGTATACGGGAAGTGGCTCACCATCTTCGTCCTGAAGAACATAGGTGTCAAAACCGTGAATTCTGCCCTTTGTTCCATACTTCATTGTTGCGGCGTGGTCGCCTATGCTATCGCCCTTACCCAAAGGCTCAATTCCGTAAATTTCAACAGGATCTGCCAAGAACGGAACAAACATACCAAGTGAGTTTGATCCGCCGCCTACACTTGCGCATACTGCATCAGGCATAATGCCTGTCATTTCTAAAAACTGCTCTCTCGCCTCGATACCAATAACAGACTGGAAGTCTCTTACCATCTTTGGAAATGGGTGCGGACCAAGTGCCGAGCCTATGCAATAGATTGCATTGTCGTACTCGTTAAGATATGCCTCAAATGCCGCGTCTACCGCTTCCTTTAGTGTTTTTAGTCCCTTTGTAACAGGCACTACGTTTGCACCAAGCATTTTCATACGTACAACGTTTGGGTGTTGCTTTTCGATATCAACCTCACCCATATACACGTCGCATTCCATGCCGAAATATGCAGCAGCAGTTGCAATAGCAACACCGTGCTGACCTGCGCCTGTTTCGGCAATCAGCTTTTTCTTACCCATATACTTTGCAAGCAAGCCCTCACCCATACAGTGATTTAACTTGTGCGCACCTGTGTGATTAAGGTCTTCTCTCTTTAGATAAATCTGGCAGTTGCCGAATATCCTAGAAAGTCTTTCGCAGTGGTATACCGGTGTTGGTCTTCCTTGAAATTCTTTTCTTATTCTTCTTAGCTCGTTAATATACTGTGCAGAATGACAAATTGCCTCATATGCGTCATCTGCCTCTTTAAATGCCGGAATTAACTTCTCGGGAAGGTATGCGCCGCCATACTCGCCAAAGTATCCGTCTTTGGTTGGGTTTTCCTTTAAATAATTATCAAAATCTCTGTACTTGTTCATTTTGTTTCCCCTTTCATTTTAAAACAAATCTATTTGTATTTTTGGAATAGGAAAATAAAAAAATCCTATCCCACAAAATGCTGGGACAGGAGAAAATATTCCTGCGGTGCCACCCGGCTTGATATAGCATAGCTATATCCACTTTACACATACAAACATATGCTGACTTTTGATTACGGAGTGCCTTACTCCGTCGCACATACTAAAAGCCATCGGCTTTGTTCTGATTGCCCTCGGGAGTCCATTCGATTTTACATTTTTCGCTATAATCACACCATCTATAGCTCTCTCTTGAAAAAGAGGTAAAACTTACTTACTCTCCCTCAACGGTTTATATTGAAATTTTACCACATTATTTTTAACTTGTCAATATATTTTTGAAAAGTTTTTATTCTCAACGGAGAGGCAGACTGATTTTTTAAATAAAAAATCAGAGCAAGCGATATATAGCTTGCTCTGACGTAGCTGCGGAAGAAGGATTCGAACCCTCACCAGATGAGTCAGAGTCATATGTGCTACCCTTACACTATTCCGCAATAAAATATTATAAAATTTATCAATATACTTGCTTTATTAAACAAAATATGATAAAATTTAGGTATAATCTGCCGGAGAGCTTATTAAGTTCTCCGACAAATAATGCGAAGAACCGGACTTGAACCGGCACGGTAAATCCACACGCCCCTCAAACGTGCGCGTCTGCCATTCCGCCACCTTCGCGTCTTAACAACAATAAGTATTATAACAGTATTTTTCTTATTTGTCAAGGTTTAAAAACATATTTTTTTACATATGCTTTAATAATTGTAAAAAATATATAAAACTCGGCAAGTAAAGGACTGTTAATATGAAAAAATTTCTTATATTTATATCTGTATTTATTGCACTTAGCTCCAATACCGCATACGCTATGGCAGACAGCGCCTTTAGTGCATGCATTATGAATCAGGTAACAGGCGAAGTTATATGGCACAAAAACGGGCACGAAAAACACTCCATGGCAAGCACCACCAAAATTATGAGCGCACTTATCGCCTTGGAAAACAGCAGTATATATGACGTTGTTACTATATCCAAAAACGCGCAAAACACCGAGGGGTCATCTATGTACGTGCGCGAGGGCGAAGAGTACATTATGCACGATATGCTCTACGGTCTTATGTTAAATTCCGGAAATGACGCCGCGATTGCCATTGCCGAGCATATTGCCGGGACACCCGAAGCATATGCCGATATGATGAACAAGAAAGCATATGAGCTTGGTGCAAAAAACACGCAGTTTATGAATCCGAATGGTCTTGATGATGACGGACATTACACCACTGCATACGATTTGGCACTGATTACGCGTTATGCTTTAAGAAACGAAGCATTCAGGGAAATTGTTTCCACAAAATACAGAGAGGTACGGGCACGAAATGGCGAGAGACTTATTCCTCTTGTTAATCACAACAAGCTCCTGTCGCGCTACAAAGGCTCTACGGGAGTTAAAACAGGTTACACAAAAAAGACGGGCAGATGTCTTGTAAGCTGTGCCCAGCGCGACGGTATGCAGTTTGTTGCAGTTACCATAGGCGACCCAAACGATTGGCAATCACATATTGGGATGCTCGACTACTGCTTTGATACACACCGCCCCGTTTATGCAGTAAATGAGGGCGACTGTGCACGTATTGCAGAAGTTAACGGAAAGGAATATAAATTAATATATAAGAATTCATTATGTATACCAACCAATACGGATTCATCTCAGATACTTGTAGAAAATTACATCAATCCTGACCTGACAAATGGCATAAATGCAGGCGAAAAGGTTGGCTATGCTGCAATTTTTGAAAACGACAAACTAATTGATACGGTGGATATAGTTTCTGAATCGGAAATACCGCCCGGGGACACATATAAACTGAAAAAAAGCTTTTTAAATATCTTAAACAGGATACTTGAAAATCTTTTATTTTAAGAAAGGATAAACACACCAATGGGAGAAATAGTAAGACTTCAAAAATATATAGCAATGAGCGGTGCTGCATCACGACGCAGTGCTGAGACTCTTATTGATGAGGGTAGAGTCAAGGTAAACGGCAGTGTTGTAAAGGAGCAGGGCATCAAGGTAGAAATAGGCGCAGATACCGTTTTACTCGATAATATTGAGCTTAAGATAAAAAACAAAAACTATTACATTATGCTCAACAAACCCGTTGGTTACGTTTCTACGGTTAAAGACCAGTTTGAACGAAAAACTGTTATTGACCTCATAAAGAACGACTTAAAAGACGTGCGCATCTTCCCTGTAGGCAGACTTGATTATGACACTGAGGGACTTTTACTGCTCACAAACGACGGTGATTTCACCTACAAGGTTTCGCACCCGAAATTTAATATAGATAAAACCTATGTAGCTACACTAAAGGGCGGAATTACAATAAGCGGTCTTAATAAGCTAAGACGCGGATTAAAGGTTGAGGATTATGTTACCTCACCTGCAAATGTAGAAATTTTAGATGCCGCTGAGGGTTTTACTATTGTTAAGATAACCATTCACGAGGGCAAAAACAGACAGGTACGAAAAATGTTTGAGGCGGTCGGCTCAAAGGTTGTTGCACTGCAAAGAATAAGCATCGGCAAGGTCGAGCTTGGCAATCTGCCATTGGGACACTGGCGACACCTCACAAGCCACGAAATAAACTATTTATCAGGTAAATAAATCAAACAGAAAGGAATGATATACTATGGCTACAAAAAAGAAGAAGAAAAAGAAGAAGTCCCCACTTAAACGTGTACTCATTCCCGTGGCACTTATTTTTGCCACACTTACTACCTTAGGGTATTTAGGCAAGCAAAGTATTGAAAAGGCACTTCCCGAGGTTGATACAACAGAGGTTGTACAAGCCACTCCCCTGCCCGACAATACAACAAATACCAAACCCGATGACAAGGGTAGTGTAAAAAAAGACGATACCGAAAAGAAAGACGATAAAAAAACAGACACAAAAAAAGATACAAATGAAAATACAAAAAAAGAGGACAATACACCCGTGCAAAAATCACCATCATACGCTAACGACGCGTCAGTGAAAAAGCTTTTGCAAAATGCTCTTAAGCCTGTGGGAACTACAATGTATATTTATGGCGGTGGCTGGAACGGCAGTGATACGGGGGCGTGTTCAACCACTACAACACTCGGTCTTGACAGAAAATGGAAGGAATTTTATTCAAAGCAAGACCAACGCTACAACCACAAAAATCACAGCAACAGAGAAAGCGGTCTTGACGCTTCGGGTTACATAGGCTGGGTATTATACAATACCTTATACACCAAAAACGGTGAGAGTGGCTTTGTATATGAGGCAAAAGCTTATGACGAAAAGCTATCACAGCTTGGTTTGGGCAAAAGAACACCAAAATCCGACGTAACTGTACATCGCCCAGGCGATATAATGAGCTCGCACAGTGATAATTTTGCGTATATTGTAATTGGAAAATGCACCGACGGAAGTCTTGTGGTTGCGCTATCATCACCGCCAGGAGTCAGACTTTGCGGAACACCGGCAGCAGATGGCACCATGGACAGTGAGGCGGTTATTCTTTCAGAGCAATATATGAACGACTATTTCGGCGATTGGTACAAGAAGTTCCCCGATTGCTCAAAGGGTATGTCGTATCTTACAAATTACGATAAATTCAGCCCCGACACAAGCAAGGTTATAAAAGACAGTGAGGGCTTCAGGTATATGAGCGCAAATGAAGTTTTAAAAAATTTGCTTGGTTAAGTACTTGCATTATTAAAAAAAATGTGATATACTATAATGTGTATATTTGTGTGTTGCACACATATAAATTTGAAAGGAAAACAAAAGTATGAACGATATATTAGCGGGCAACGGCGATAAAATGCGTATTATACAGGAACTTGTGCCCGGCAAGCAGATTACTTTGGCACATATTATAGCAAGTCCTGACCCTGTTTTGTATGTAAAACTCGGCCTTGACCCTGCAATAGATTACAAAAAAAGTGCAATAGGCATTATAACCTTTTCACCTGCAGAAACTGCGGTAATTGGTGCAGATATTGCAACTAAAACATCGAATATAGATTTAAGCTTTGTCGACAGATTCAGCGGTACACTTATAATAACAGGTATGGTGGCAGACGTTGAAACATCTATACGTGCTATGTGTACATATTCGCAAGACAAGCTTGGTTTTAGCGTTTGTGAAATAACAAGAACATGAAAAAGATAATACTTGTAGGCAGAAGTGAAGCCGGCAAAACCACACTCACACAAGCGTTAAAGGGCGAAAAAATACGTTACGAAAAGACTCAGTATGTAAACCGTTTCGACGTTATTATGGATACACCCGGCGAGTATATACAGGCAAAACACCTTGGCGCAGCCTTGGCTATGTATACGTTTGAGGCAGACGTTGTGGGACTTCTTATGAGTGCAACAGAGCCATATTCGCTTTATCCACCGTGCGTAACGCCTGTTTGCAACAGAGAGGTTATAGGCATAGTAACAAAAATCAATCACCCCTGCGCAAATGTTGAACGTGCAAGAAAATGGCTTTCGCTTGCAGGTTGTAAAACTATTTTTGAGGTTGACAGTGCCACTGGTGAGGGTGTGTGGAAAATTATCGATTATTTACGCGAGGAGGGCGACGTAATGCCATGGGACAAATAATTATTTCGTAAAGGTTGTGATACCGATGGACGATTTATTTGTAGCTAAGAGAATAAGCAAAAATATACGCGCATTGAGATTAGAGCATAATATGTCAATTTCTGAGTTGAGCGAAAAGCTTGGTATATCAAGACCAACTCTGCATTCATGGGAAAGCGCGAAAAGCACACCAAGCGTAGTATACATAGGAATGTTGGCACAGTTCTTTGGTGTGAGTGCAGATTCAATCTGCTCATCACGGCTCACTCCACGAATAGATTTAACAGGTCTTTCGTATGAGGACATTAACGCAATTCGTGAGTTTGCGGATTTTCTGCGCAGTAAACATAATAACGAAACTGTAACAAAATAAAATCCTTATCATACTATATTGTAGAGGTTAGATTAATCTCTTATTAATATATTATGAGGAGGATTTTTATTATGTGTTTATTTGGAAACAACTGTAACAATGGCGGCGATAACTGGGTTTGGATTATCATCATAATTGCCCTTGTGCTTTTATGCTCTGGCAATAACGGTATACTTGGCGGCAACAATAATAATTGCTGCTGCGACCCTTGTTGCGACAACCACAACGACTGTTGCTAAAACAAAAGAACTGTTGCTTTTGCAACAGTTCTTTTTAGTTTGCATAATATAACGCCTCTGCAACATATTGCTCAAGTGCAGTCCATTCATCTATTCTTCCCTCTTTAATTTCGTAATCTATTTCAGGAATTCTTGTTACCATTTTTGTAAGTGCACTTTCGCTAAATCGTGAGGCACTATTGATATATTTCTTTAGAAAATATGGGTTTATACCTGTCTTTTTTGCAATTTCTGACGATGGCTCCGATGAATACACCTTAACCTTTAAAAGCTTTTGCGCATTAGATAAAATAAGATAGAGTATAGGGAATGCCCTCTCCCCCTGATTTCTCAAATCGGAAAGAATACCCATAGTTTTTTTTGCATTATGTTCTATAATTCCGTCGGTAAGTTCAAAAACCTGAATGTTAAGGCCTTTGGAAACCACCTTATCAACTGCGGTATGTGTTATTTCCTCATCACAGTAATAAAAGAGTTTTTCGAGCTCATTATTAAGGTTTAACAACCCCTCATCAAGCAACGATACAAAATGCACCGCCACGTCTTTTGCCATTTTCTTTTTTTCTTTTAACGCTCTACCGAGTATGTATGTTATTAAATCAGCCTCGTCGGGATATTCAAACTCAAGTGCCATACCCATCTTTAAGAGCGCCTTATAAACTACACTTCGTTTATCAACGTCTGTTTCGTCAAAAACCACCACCGTATCCTGAGGCGGATTAGCAAGCTTTTCGAGCCAGAATTCCTTTTTTTCTTCCGACGGCTTTTTAAATACTCCGCTGTCCCTGGTTCTAAAAATCTGCGAGTCTTTTATATATATAAACCGTCTTGGTGCCATCATGGGAAAGCTTTCCCACGCTTCATCGTACTCGGATATGGGAATATCGTGTCCGTTGAATGTAATATGGTTAAAATCCTCAAAACCGTTATGTGGAATGGAGTTACGTATGTCGTTTACATACTTGTTCTTTAGAAACTCCTCATCACCGTAGAAGAGATATATGTTTTTTAACTTGTCATTTTTTATCTGCTCTTTGAGCTTTGGCAAATCGGCATTTTTCTTTGCCACATTAATCTCCTCCTTTTTTGAGTGTTTAACGGATTGTTTCTATATCGTACGGTGTAATCTGATATACGAAGTAGTTTAACCAATTTGAAAACAGCAGACTTGCGTGTGAGCGCCATCTCATAACAGGACGTTTTTTAGGATTATCGTTCGGGAAATAATTGCACGGGATTTGTGGATTCATACCCTTATCTAAATCGCGGAAATACTCGTCTTTTAATGTAGTTTCGTCATATTCCGAATGTCCCATAACAAATATTTTTCTGCCGCCCTTGGTAGATACAATATACACTCCCGCATCTTCGGATTCGGCAAGAATTTCGAGACCCTTAACCTTTTTTATGTCCTCAGCTCTTACCTCGGTATGTCTTGAATGAGGGGCATAGAATGTGGGGTCAAAGCCTCTTACAAGCTTTGAGGTACGTCTGTTTACGCGATGTTCAAAAACACCCGAGCACTTTTTAGAGAGTGGATATTTAGGCACTCCGTAGTGATAGTAGAGTCCTGCCTGAGCCGCCCAGCAAACATGGAATGTTGAAGTAACGTGTGTATTTGACCATTCCATAATGCGAGTAAGTTCTTCCCAATAGTCGACGTCTTCGAAATCCATATTCTCCACGGGTGCACCTGTTATTATCATTCCGTCGTATTTTTGGTTTTCTATTTCCTCAAAAGTTTTATAAAACTGCGACAAATGCTCCTGGGAAGTATTTTTGGATGTATGTGAATCCATTTGCAAAAAGTCAATTTCAACCTGCAACGGTGAGTTGGATAAAAGTCGTAAAAGCTGTGTTTCGGTTGTTATTTTAGTAGGCATTAAGTTTACTATTACAATTTTAAGCGAACGGATATCCTGGTGCATAGCCTTTGTTTCGCTCATTACAAATATATTTTCTGCCCTTAGTTCCTTAGTGGCAGGTAGTCTGTCGGGTATTTTTATTGGCAAGGCTATTACCTCCTTTTTAAATTTTATATTATATAGTATTTTTGTTTATAAGCATCGTATTGCCTTAATGCACAAAGTGCAATTCATTTAGTATAATCGTTTTACGATTATACTCATTATAACATATATTTTTGAATATTACAACAAAAATATTACATAAAAGTTATAAAAACCGAAATAATACTATATATAATATTTTTATAACACGGAGACTAAAAATGAGCGAAGAATTTGAAAAAGAAAGCAAGAGCGAAAATTCCAAAGAGCAACGTCAGCAGATACATGACTTTGGCAATATTCGCACAAAAAATCCGCGCGGGAATGTGCATTGTCTTAATATAATTGGTCAGATAGAGGGGCATATGGTATTGCCACCGCAAAATAAAACCACCAAGTACGAGCACGTACTTCCTCAACTTGTCGCAGTTGAGGAGGACGATGAAATTGACGGACTTTTAGTGTTATTAAATACTGTCGGCGGAGATGTTGAGGCTGGTCTTGCAATATCGGAGCTTATTGCAGGTATGAAAAAGCCCACAGTATCGCTTGTTTTGGGCGGTGGGCACAGTATTGGTGTACCGCTTAGTGTGAGTACCGATTATTCTATTATTGCACCCACTGCAACTATGACAGTACACCCAATGCGAATGAGCGGTGTGGTGATTGGTGTTATGCAGACTTTTCAGTATTTTGAAAGAATGCAGGACAGAATAACTGAGTTTGTTGTTAATAATTCAAACGTAAGCGAGGAAAAGTTCAAAAGTCTTATGCTTGCAACAGATGAGATTGCAAACGACGTTGGTACAATCCTTTTTGCAAAGCAGGCGGTTGAGTGCGGACTTATAAATCAGATGGGCGGACTCTCAAATGCAATGGAAAAGCTATATGAGCTTATAGAAAAAGAAAGGAAGAATAAAAAATGATTTATTCGGTAATTCCCACAGATATAATATTTTACGACGAAACACAACTGCAGCAAAGACATATAAAATTATACAACGACCTAACTCTCGAAATGCGCGGAAGAACTATCGAGAGAGTTATCAGCACAAATCCGCAAAATTATCTGAAGTACAGCTCATTGTTGGGGACAGAGCTCAAAATGTAAAAAGTTGTTTTAATTTCTATTTTTTGGGTAAATATATAATAAGAGGACATAAAATCTTCTTAATACCAAAAAAGAGGTGAACAGTATGAAATTTACGATTATTGGAAGAAAGACTCAAGTACCCGACAAGGTTAAGGACTATGCCGAGAAAAAACTCACAAAGCTCGAAAAGTTTTTCCGCGAGGAAGCAGATGCAAGAGTTGCGTTTGGTACAATAAAAGACAACGATTATATTGAGGTATCAATGTATGCTAGTGGAATGATTTATCGTGCAGAGGTAACCGAAGTAGATTTTATGACTGCTACCGACAAGGCTGTTGATATAATTGAACGGCAAATCCGCAAAAACAAAACAAGACTCGAAAAGAAAATCAAAAAAGATGCTCTTAGTGATAAAATTATGATTAACGGTTATGACTTTAATGAGCCCGAGGATAAAGCGGAGTTTGATATTGTAAAAACAAAGAGATTTATTGTAAAGCCAATGAGTGTAGAGGAAGCAATTTTGCAGATGAACTTATTGGGGCATAATTTCTTTATATTTAAAAACACAAAAACAAACGAAATGAATATTGTATATAGAAGAAATGATAAAAGATACGCAGTTATAGAATCTATTGAATAAGACATTTACAGACGCGGGGAACGCCATTCTACCTTGTCTGGAAATTAATATTCTGCGTTCCCTGCGTTTTGGACGGGAAATGACCTTAAAAACAAAACCTCTCTCTTAATCATTTCCCGCAAGGGCGGAATATTTACAAAAAAAATCTTGGAATGAATACATTCCAAGATTTTTTGTTTGTTCTTTAATTAAACTAATTCAAGAATAGCCATTTCAGCACCGTCTCCGCGACGAGGACCTACTTTGATTATTCTGGTATATCCACCATTTCTGTCAGCATACTTTGGTGCAATTTCTGCAAACACTTTAGTTACAACATCTTCTTTGGTTATATAAGCCAAAGCCTGACGACGTGTATGCAATGTATTAGTTTTTCCAAGAGTTATCATCTTCTCAGCCATTGCCTGAGTTTCTTTTGCTCTTGTTAGAGTTGTTTCAATCTTACCATTTTCCAAAAAGCTTGTTACAAGATTTCTTAGTAATGCTTTTCTTTGGTCAGTAGGAAGATTTAACTTTCTTGTACCTGGCATTATAACGTACCTCCTAATTATCTTCTTCTTTCTTAAGGTAAAGACCTAAACTATTCAATTTGTTTATAACTTCTTCAAGAGATTTTCTACCCAAGTTTCTAACCTTCATCATATCTTCTTCAGATCTGTTTATAAGGTCTTCAACTGTATTGATACCTGCTCTCTTTAAGCAGTTGTATGAACGAACTGACAAGTCAAGCTCTTCTATTGTCATTTCGAGAACTTTTTCTTTCTTGTTCTCTTTCTTTTCAACAATAACTTCAGCAGCCTTTGCTTCTTCTGAAAGGTCTATGAACAAGTTCAATAACTCGTTCATAACTCTTGCTGCCAAGCTTACAGCCTCATCAGGCTTAATTGTACCGTTTGTCCAAACCTCTACCGAAAGCTGCTCTCTGTCAGTATACTGTCCTACACGAACATTTTCAACTGTATAGTTTACCTTAGTAACAGGTGTATATATAGAATCTACAGGAATCATACCTATTACAGATTGTGCTCCCTGCTTGTTACGGTCAGCGCTTACGTAGCCTCTGCCTCTTGACAAGTTGATTTCCATATATAAATTAGCATCTTCGTTAAGTGTTGCAATATGCAAGTCGGGATTGAATATCTCAACATCGCTATCGCGCTTTATGTCATTTGCTGTTATTTCTCCTGCACCCTTTGCTTCGATGACAACAGTCTTAGTGTTTTCCTCACCATGAAGCTTAAGAGCAAGCTTTTTAATGTTAAGAATTATTTCTGTAACATCTTCTGTTACACCCGGGATTGTTGAAAATTCATGTTGAACACCTTCTATCTTTATTGCAGTTGCTGCAGCACCTGGCAATGATGAAAGAAGTATTCTGCGAAGTGAGTTACCAAGAGTTGTTCCGTAACCTCTCTCTAATGGAGATACAACAAATTTGCCATATCTTCCGTCTTCACTTAAATCAACACATTCTATGTTGGGTTTTTCCATTTCTATCATTTAGCGAACCCTCCTTTAAATTTGAGCATCAGTACAAAGAAATAATTTCTTGTAATACTCTTTAAATATATAAATACGTTTCCACTTACCGAGGGTAATCTCAGATTATTTAGAGTACAACTCGACGATAAGATGTTCTTCTACTTCGTAGTCGATATCCTCTCTGTTTGCAAGTCTTACAACTTTGCCTGTAAGAGTGTTCTTATCCATATCAAGCCATTGTGGTACAACTTTCTTTGCGTTGTCCTCTACAATCTCCTTAATTCTTACTGAACTTCTGCTCTTTTCTCTAACAGATACAACGTCTCCCTGCTTTACAAGAATTGAAGGGATGTCTGCCTTGTGTCCGTTTAGAGTAATGTGTCCGTGATTTACTATTTGTCTTGCTTCACGTCTTGTGTTTGCAAGACCAAGTCTGTAAACAACATTGTCTAGTCTTGATTCAAGAATTTGAAGAAGCATTTCACCTGTAATGCCTTGTCTCTTTGTTGCCATTACATAGTACTTTCTGAATTGCTTTTCAAGTACACCGTAGATGAACTTAACCTTTTGCTTCTCATTCAATTGCAAACCATATTCTGATTGCTTTTTTCTGCTTTGCTTAGGGTTCTTGTTTGAACTCTTATCTATACCCAAAACCTGTGGGTCAAGACCAAGTGTTCTACATCTCTTTAAAATTGGTTGAGTATTTCTTGCCATGATATTTTCCTCCTTCTTCCAAATTATCAGACTCTTCTTCTCTTAGGTGGTCTACAACCATTGTGAGGAATAGGAGTAACGTCCTTAATCATTGTAACGTCAAGACCTGTTGCCTGAAGTGCTCTTATAGCAGCTTCTCTACCTGCACCAGGACCTTTTACGTAAACCTCAACTGTTTTCATACCATGTTCCATCGCTGCCTTTGCAGCTGTTTCTGCAGCTGTCTGAGCCGCAAATGGTGTGCTCTTTCTCGAACCGCGGAAGCCTAAGCCACCTGCGCTTGCCCAAGATATTGCATTACCTGCAGTATCTGTGATTGTAACAATAGTGTTATTGAATGTTGAACGAATATGAGCTGCGCCCTTTTCGATGTTCTTTCTATCACGTCTTCTTGTACGTGTAGTTTTCTTTGCTACTTTAGCCATTGCTTAGTCCCTCCTTTATTATTTCTTCTTGCCTGCAATAGTTCTTGCAGGGCCCTTGCGGGTTCTTGCGTTATTCTTTGTGTTCTGACCTCTTACAGGAAGACCCTTTCTATGACGGATACCTCTGTAACATCCGATTTCCATAAGTCTCTTAATGTCAAGAGCTAATTGTCTTCTTAAATCACCTTCAACTGTGAACTGCGCGTCAATAACTTCTCTTATGCTATTAACCTCTGCATCTGTAAGGTCTTTAACTCTTGTATCAGGATTAATTCCTGTTTGAGCTAAAATCTTTTGTGAGCTTTTCAAACCTATACCGTAGATATAAGTAAGACCAACCTCAACTCTTTTTTCTCTTGGTAAGTCAACACCTGCTATTCTTGCCATACTTTTCTACACCTCCATAAAAGATATCATCAAAAAATTAATACTATGGCACAATGTTTATTGTGCAAAAACTTCTTCAAGCACCGCAAGGGTGTTGATACCTTGCGGCAATCGCACCTGAACAAGTTATATACAAATAATGTTTTATCTATAAATCCTTGTAATAATTTCAGATTTGTGCATAGGTTAGTGATTTTATCACCCGCCGCGTATGATTATACGCAAGGGTGAGAACAATCGCTAAGATATGCCAAATATGGAATTATCAGCCTTGCTTTTGCTTGTGCTTTGGATTCTCACAAATAACCATTACCTTGCCTTTTCTCTTTATGATTTTGCATTTTTCGCAAATCGGTTTTACTGACGGACGTACTTTCATCTTCGTCTACCTCCTATTACTTAGATCTCCAAGTGATTCTACCACGTGTTAAATCGTAAGGGCTCATCTCAAGCTTTACTTTATCACCTGGTAAAATTTTAATGAAGTTCATTCTCAATTTGCCTGAAATGTGTGCCAAAATCTGGTGTCCATTTTCAAGCTCTACTTTAAACATTGCGTTTGGCAAGGTTTCTACAACCTTACCCTCTAATTCTAAAACATCATCCTTAGCCAATGATATATCCTCCTAATTAGTTCTAACTAATTCCGCTAATGCCTTTCGCAATTCAAAGTTTTCAACTGTTTCTTTGTTATCGAGTCTTGATTTTAAGTCGATAGCAATTTTGCCGCTTTTTTGAATATGCTTGAGCTTTTTTTTCTTTGGCAATTCTGCCTTGCGCAGCTTTCCATCTGCTACATAGGCATAGCCATCCTCTAATGCGAGCACTATAAAATAGTCGCCCTTATCATGTCCTGCGATTGAACGCACAACCGAACCCACCACTACTTCCATACCGACACCTCACATTGTTAAGATTTCGTATCCGTCTTTTGTTATGAGTACAGTATTTTCGTAATGCGCGGATAATGATCCGTCTGCCGTAACAACAGTCCAGTCGTTGTCAAGAACTTCTACCTCGTATCTGCCCTCGTTTACCATAGGCTCAATAGCAAGTGTCATACCTGCTGCAAGCTTCACACCCTTACCGTAATGTCCAAAATTGGGAACGTTCGGGTCTTCGTGAAGATTTTGACCTATTCCGTGGCCTACAAGGTCGCGTACTACACTGTATCCGTTCTTTTCAACATACTCCTGAATGGCAGCCGAAATATCACCTAATCTGGCACCATGCTTTATATGTTTTACACCCTCAAAAAAGCTTTGCCTTGTTACATCGATAAGTCTTTGTGCCTCGTCGCTTATCTTCCCTACTGCAAATGTTCTTGCAGCGTCGGAATGCCAGCCGTCAAGCAGTGTACCCATATCAATGCTTATTATATCGCCTTCTTTAAGGATTGTTTGTTTTTCGGGTATTCCGTGAACAACCTCATCATTTACAGACGCACATATACTGCCCGGAAATCCGTTATAATTAAGGAAGTTAGGTGTTCCGCCTTGCGACTTGATAAAATCATATGCGATTTTATCAAGCTGCTTAGTCGAAATTCCAGGCTTGACACTTTTTTCGATAAGCTCAAGCGCTTCCTTAGTTATTTTGCATGCTTTACGCATTTTTTCTATTTGCTTTGCTGATTTTATGGTTATCATAGATTTTTATTCCTCTATTTCCAATGCCTTAAGGACATTCTTAGTAGTATCAGCAATTTCTTCTTCTCCTTTTGCTACAACGAGCAAGCCGAGATTTTTGTAGTATTCCTTTATAGGCTCCGTTTGTTCGTGATATACACTAAGACGATTCTTGATTGTTTCTTCGTTATCGTCTGCTCTTTGGATAAGAGCACCGCCGCATTTATCACATACACCATCAACCTCAGGTTTTTTAAATGTGAGATTGTACGGAGCACCACATTTTGAACACTCGCGTCTTTGTGAAAGTCTTTCGATTATCTTTTCGTCATCAACCTCGATAGAAAGTACCTTGTCGATTTTTATATCAGTAGCACTCAAAGCTTCTGCCTGCGCTATTGTACGCGGAAAACCGTCAAGTATAAATCCTTTTTCGCAATCGGGTTTTGAAAGTCTTTCCTTTACAACCTCAACAATCACTTCATCGGGAACAAGCTTTCCGTCGTTGATATATTGCTCTGCAATCTTCCCGACTTTGGTTTGCTCCTTTATAGCGGTTCTAAGCATTACTCCCGTAGAAATAGTATCAATGTCTAACCTTTTTGAGAGTTTTTCTCCTTGTGTACCTTTTCCGGCGCCCGGAGGGCCAATTAAAACCAAGTGCATAATATCCCCGCCTTTCTGTTGATTATTCAAGGAAGCCTTTATAATGACGCATTACCATCTGAGATTCTATCTGCTTAACTGTTTCGAGTGCAACACCTTCCATAATCAAAAGTGAAGTACCACCAACCTGCAAAGAGGTTATGCCAAATATTGCACCAAAGATAACCGGCATAATAGCTATAATTCCAAGGAATATAGAACCGATAAGGTTAAGTCTTGTAGAAATCTTTGATATATAATCACATGTTGGTTTACCAGGTCTGATACCTGGGATAAATCCACCGCTCTTCTTCAGATTATTTGACAATTCAATAGGATTAAACTGAATTGATGAATAGAAATATGTGAAGAAGATTATTAACAAGAAGTATAATACTGAATATACTGCACTTGTCCACCATGGAGTAGCGTATCCTGCTGACAAACAACCAAGGATATAATATCCTATACCTGTTGTTGGCATATTACCACCGCTTACTAATCTTACGATTGTTGCAGGGAATGCCATAATTGATGAAGCAAAGATGATTGGCATAACTCCGCCCGAAGCAACCTTTATAGGAATGTTTGTGCTTTGTCCGCCATACATTTTTCTGCCTACAACTCTTTTTGCATACTGAACAGGAATTCTTCTTTCTGCGTCAGAGAAGTATACTACAAATGCAATAGCCAATATTACAACTGCTACGATAAGAACAGTTATAATAACGTTCTTTGCTGTTATACCTGTACCAAGGAAGCTGCTGTATACAGTTGCAATTCCTGTTGGTATTCTTGAAACGATACCTGCGAAAATCAACAGTGAAACACCGTTTCCAAGACCTTTTTCTGTAATTTGTTCACCCAACCATACGATAAATGCTGTACCGGCTGTGAATGTGAGAACAATAGTACAGAAACCTAATACGCTTGTGTTTGTTATTGCCTCAAGGTTTGCTTGTGCCTTCATATTGTAAAGAGTTACATAAAGACCTGCACCCTGAACAAGAGCCAATATAACAGAAACATATCTTGTTATTTTGTTTAATTTCTTTCTGCCTGCAACGCCTTCCTTTGAAATTCTTTCAAGTGCAGGAATTGCAACAGTTAAAAGTTGAATTATAATCGATGCGTTAATGTATGGAGATACACCCAAAGCAAACACTGTTGCATTTGAGAAAGCTCCACCTGTGAACACATCAAACAGGTTGAACAAGTCCATTCCGCCGCCTGCTTCTGTTGGGCTAAGGAATGCTTGCATTGCATCTGCACTCAGGAACGGAACAGGAATATGTGCTCCGAATCTGAATACAACTAACATCAATAATGTAAATATGATTCTATTTCTTAAGCTGGGAATTTTCCACGCATTTCTAATAGTATTTAGCATAATTACATCACCTCAGCCTTTCCGCCTGCCTTTTCTATCTTTTCCTTGGCGGATGCGCTGTATTTTGCAACCTTTACTGTAAGTTTCTTTGTAACTTCTCCTCTGCCGAGAATCTTAACTCCGTCAAGAGTTTTGCTTATTATACCTGCTGACTTTAGTACTTCAGCTGTTACCTCTGTACCGTCTTCAAGCTTATTCAAATCCTCTACATTGATTGAAACATACTGTTTAGCAAATATATTCTTAAATCCGCGCTTAGGAAGTCTTCTGTATAGTGGCATCTGACCGCCTTCAAAGCCCGGTCTTACTCCACCGCCGCTTCTTGCGTTTTGACCTTTATGACCTTTTCCTGATGTTTTACCGGTTCCTGAACCGATACCTCTACCTACTCTTTTACGAGTAAATTTAGAGCCTTCTGCAGGTTGTAGTTCATCTAATCTCATTTGCTACACCTCCTATTCTAAAATTAAAGTTCTTCAACGCTAACAAGATGTGATACCTTGTTAATCATTCCTCTAATCTGGGGAGTATCCTCATGCTCAACCACAGATCTGATTTTCTTTAGTCCCAATGCAGCAACGTTAGCTTTTTGGTTAACCTTTGCTCCTATTGTACTTTTCACTAATGTGATTCTTAATTTTGCCATTTTGGTGCCCTCCTTAACCTTTGATTTGGTCTACGGTCTTACCTCTTAGCTTAGCAACCTCTTCTATTTGCTTTAACTCTGATAAGCCCTGGATAGTAGCACTAACTACGTTTCTCTTATTGTTTGAACGTAGACACTTTGTTCTTATATCCTTTACACCTGCAAGCTCAAGAACTGCTCTGGCAGCTCCGCCTGCGATAACACCTGTACCTTCTGCAGCCGGCTTTAGCAATACTTTACCGGCACCGTGAATACCTATAACTTCGTGTGGAATTGTTGTTCCAACCAATGGGACGCTTATAAGGTTTTTCTTAGCTGCATCTATACCTTTTCTTATAGCATCAGGAATTTCTGCCGCTTTACCCTGACCGCATCCTACATGACCGTTACCATCGCCTACTACTACAAGTGCGCTGAATCTCATTGTTCTACCGCCCTTTACAGTTTTAGCAACACGATTTATAGCAACAACATTTTCCTCAAGCTCTAATACTGATGCGTCGATTTTCTGTGCCATTCACTCGTCCTCCTTTTCTTAGAATTTCAAGCCGCCTTCTCTTGCACCTTCAGCAAGAGCAGCAACTCTACCGTGATATACATATCCGCCTCTGTCGAATACTACTTCTGTAATACCGGCAGCAATAGCCTTTTCGGCAACAGCCTTACCTACAGCTGTAGCGGCTTCGATATTTCCGCCGTAGCCTTCAAAACCTTTATCCATAGATGATGCTGCAACAAGTGTTACACCCTTTTCGTCATCTATGATTTGTGCGTATATGTTGTTTAAGCTTCTAAATACGTTAAGACGAGGTCTCGCAGCAGTACCGGAGATATTCTTTCTTACTCTTTTATGACGCTTAATTCTTGCAGCATTAGTATCTTTTCTTTTAAACATTTAAGAACACTCCTTTCAATTATTTCTTCTTACTACCTGTTTTACCTTCTTTACGTCTGATTGTCTCAGTCGTATACTTGATACCCTTACCCT
>JAZSFX010000004.1:0-19893 GCA_045532455.1 Clostridia bacterium | reverse complement strand
GAATTTAGCACCATACCAATGGTTATCTTCTTCTGCCGTTGCTTTAATACATTCTACTGTATAATCCGCCGCAATTTTTGCCGCATCATACGCTGTTTTACCACGCATAAGCGCTCCAACAAATGAAGATGCATAAATATCGCCTGTGCCATGACAGCTGTTAGGAAGCATATCATGCTCATAATAAGCACGCTTTTCACCTTCGCAAACCAGTACTCCGGTTTTTCCGATACGATATGAAATACCTGTAAAAATAATATTTTTACAGCCCATATTCTTTAATTCCTTAATAATACTGTCTATATATGCTTCATCATATTCGACCTTATATTCGATTCCGGTCAAAAAACATGCTTCCGTAAGATTTGGAATAATGTAATCCGCCTCAGCACACAGTTTCTTCATTGCTTCTACAAAAGCATTATCGAATCCCGGATAAAGCTTTCCGTTATCTGCCATTGCAGGGTCAACTATTATTTTTCCACCATCTGCAAGTGTTTCGTTAAATATTTCGCTTATATAGTCTATTTGCTTTTCGCTGCCAAGATACCCTGTATAGATTGCACTGAACTTTATTCCCTCTTTTACCCAATGATTTTTAATTTGAGGCATATCGTCTGTTAAATCTCTGAAAGTATATCCGCTAAATCCCGCAGTATGAGTTGATAGAACTGCAGACGGAAGTATACAAGTTTCTACTCCGCACGCAGATAAAATCGGCAATGCAACTGTTAGTGAACATTGACCTACACATGATATATCCTGAATTGTTAGAATTTTTTTATAAGACATTTTTATTCCTCCTTATTATATATAAATATATTTTACCACTACATATATTTGTTGTCAACAATTGAGCATATGAAATTTTATATAAAATTACATCATTGCCAAATAAATAATTTCGTCATTTTCGACTTTTTTACTAAATTTGTCCACTTTTTTTATAAAAATTTAACACTTAAATTGATTGATAATTACAGATTATTATGGTATAATAAATATGCTATGGAAGTACAAGTAAAAAATAACGATATAATTCTAAAAAATGTACATGATTTTAACATAGAGCATATATTTGAGTGCGGTCAGGCATTTCGCTTTAATAAAACGGGCGAAAATGAGTATACGGGTGTTGCAAAAGGTCGTGCACTTACTGTCTCGCAAGTTGATGATGAGGTTGTGTTATACGATACGACATACGAGGATTTTATAAATATATGGCACGATTTTTTTGACCTTTCAACCGATTATAGCGCCATAAAAGAGGCGGTAGCGGTTGATTCACATATGAGAGAAGCAACAAATTACGGTTACGGAATACGAATACTTAAACAGGATTTGTGGGAAACTATTGTTTCCTTTATAATATCTGCAAGCAACAACGTACCCCGTATAAAAGGTATAGTCGAAAGGTTATGCACTGCCTTTGGCGAAGAAATTGAGTACAGAGGTAAAGTTTACTACTCATTTCCCACACCGCAAAAGCTATCTACGCTCACCATAGATGGGCTTAGTGTTATACGCTCAGGCTTCAGGGATAAATATATAATTGATGCCTGCAAAAAAATAAGCAGCGGTGAGATTAACCTTAATTCGTTTTGTTATATGACAACGCAAGAGGCAAAAGCTGCGCTTATGTCCATTAACGGTATTGGCGAAAAGGTGAGTAACTGCATTTTGCTTTTTGGTCTTGGTCGCGTAGATTCCTTTCCGGTTGACGTATGGATAAAACGCATTATGGAGTATTGCTATTTCGACACAGAACAAAGTATTGGTACTATATCCAACCTTGCAAAAGAGAAGTTCGGTAAATACGGCGGTTATGCTCAGCAATATCTGTTCTATTGGGCAAGAGAAAAAAAGATTGGTGTATAATAAAAATTTATATATAAAATTTTAAGGAGGACTATTAATATGTTAGTTTCAGCAACCGAAATGTTAAAGAAAGCTGTTGAGGGTAAATATGCAGTAGGTCAGTTCAATATTAACAACCTTGAATGGACAAAGTGCATACTTGCAACTGCTCAGGAAAATAACTCACCCGTTATTTTGGGTGTATCATCAGGTGCAGGCAAATATATGACAGGCTTTAAGACAGTTGCCGCTATGGTAAAGGCTATGATTGAGGATATGAACATAACTGTTCCCGTAGCACTTCATCTCGACCACGGTTCATACGAGGCTTGCTATGATTGTATCGAAGCAGGATTTTCTTCTGTAATGTTCGACGGTTCACACTTCCCAATCGAAGAAAACATAGCAAAAACAAAAGAGCTTGTAGAAGTATGTCATAGCAAGGGTATTTCAATCGAGGCTGAGGTTGGCTCAATCGGCGGCGAAGAAGACGGAGTTGTTGGTGCAGGCGAAATTGCTGACCCTGAAGAATGCAAAAAAATTGGAGACCTTGGTGTTGACTTCCTTGCAGCAGGTATAGGTAACATTCACGGAAAGTACCCTGAAAATTGGGCAGGTCTTAACTTTGATGCCCTTGCAAAAACAAAGGAGCTTGTTGGTGATTTACCGCTTGTTCTTCATGGTGGTACAGGTATCCCCGAGGATATGATAAAAACTGCTATTTCACTTGGTGTTGCTAAAATAAACGTTAATACTGAATGTCAGCTTTATTTCCAGGCTGCAACAAGAAAGTATATCGAAGAAGGCAAAGACCTTGTTGGCAAGGGCTTTGACCCAAGAAAGCTTTTAGCACCAGGCTGCGAAGCAATTAAGGAAATTGTAAAAGAAAAGATGACACTTTTCGGCTCAGTAAATAAGGCGTAATTAAGTTGATATAAAAATAGAGAGGACAGTCTGTATTAGAATTAATACAGACTGCCCTCTTTTTTTTAATTTATCTGCCCAAAAAACAACATTTCGCAGAACTGCTTGATTTTTGATGCAGAACGAACGAAGGCGACCCGACGGCGTATGTTTATACTCCGAGTGGTCGCTTTTGTTTGTAGTTTAACTTGTTAAACGGTCTGCGCAAAAAGCAACAGTTCTGATTTAGCCGCCTAAGTAGGCTTTTTTAATCTCATCACTCTGTGCAAGCTCTGCACCTGTTCCCGAAAGCTTAATTCTTCCCGATTCGAGCACGTATGCTCTGTCGGCAATATTCAGTGCCATTTCGGCGTTTTGTTCAACAAGCAATATAGTTGTTCCCGAATCGTTAAGCTCTTTTATAATATCAAATATCTGTTGTACCAATATTGGTGCAAGTCCCATTGACGGCTCATCAAGCATAAGAATTGATGGCCTACTCATAAGCGCTCTGCCCATTGCAAGCATTTGCTGCTCACCGCCAGATAACGTTCCTGCTATCTGATTTTTTCTGTGTTCAAGACGCGGAAAGCGCTTGTATACGTCTTCTAATTTTTCCTTGACATTTGACGAGTCTGTATATGCACCCATCTCGAGATTTTCCTGAACGGTCATCTGCAAAAACACACGACGTCCCTCGGGAACGTGCGCAAGACCTTTTGATACAAGGTTATGCGGTGCAGTTGCTGCAATGCTCTCGTCCATAAGTTTTATATCGCCCGTTTTTGAACGCAATAATCCCGAAATTGTACGCAGAGTAGTGGATTTTCCTGCTCCGTTAGCACCGATAAGTGCAACTATTTCGCCCTGGTTTACTTCGATGGAAACGTCTTTTAATGCGTGTATCTGTCCATAATACACATTTATATTATTAACCTTAAGCATAAATTACGCCTCCTTTTTCTTTCCTAGATATGCCTCTATAACCCTTGGATTTGATTTGATTTCCTCAGGTGAGCCTTTTGCAATAACTTTACCGTGGTCAAGCACGCAAATACCCTCACAAACATTCATAACAAGATTCATATCGTGTTCTATAAGCATAACTGCAATGCGGAAGTTGTCTCTTATTTTTATAATATTTTCCATAAGCTCTGCAGTTTCTGACGGATTCATACCTGCAGCCGGCTCGTCAAGTAATATTATACCCGGACGTGTTGCAAGTGCACGTGCAATTTCGAGTCGTCTTTGCTCACCGTATGGCAGTGAGCCTGCTTTTTGGTCGGCTAAATCTGCCATATTAAAGAAGTCTAACAATTCAAGCGCTTCTTCTCTTGATTTTTTCTCACTGCTCTTATAACCAAACATATGAGTTATAGAAGAAATAAGCGGCTGGTGTATAGAGTTATGAAGTCCAACCTTTACGTTATCTAAAACTGTCATATCCGAGAAAAGTCTTATATTCTGGAAAGTACGTGCAATACCCATCTTGCTTAGCTGCGCAGTGGTTTTTCTTGCAGTTGATTTACCATCAAGCATAATTGCGCCACGTGTGGGTTGGTAGACGTTTGTTAAAAGATTGAATACGGTTGTTTTTCCCGCACCGTTAGGGCCTATAAGTCCCGAAATTTCTGTTCTTCCAACTGTAAGGGATACATCATCAACTGCGGTAAGACCGCCAAAGTCTATACCCAGATGGTGTGTTTCGAGAATCGGGGTTTTATCCAAATCACGTTCCGGAATAATCGCATTACTTGGAACAGGTACCATTTTAGCCATTTTGAACGTCCCCTTTCTCTTTTGATTTTCTACTGTTTATTTTAAATGCAATCTTTTCTCTTAGCATTTTTGCTTTTTCACTGTTTGTTATAAGCATTACTGCTATTAAGACGATGGCATATATTAGCATTCTGTAATCTGCCATACCTCTTAAAAGCTCGGGAAGCATATAAAGGAGTGCAGTTGCAATAATTACACCAACAACGTTATTCATACCGCCCAATACAACAAATACGAGTATAAGAATCGAAGTGTTAAAGTCGAATTTCTTTGCCGCTATTGTGGAGAAGTTCATAGCATACAATGAGCCTGCCATACCTGCAAGCATAGCTGATGTGATAAATGCAGTAAGCTTGTATCTTGTTATGCCAATACCTACCGACTCTGCTGCTATTCTGTTATCACGGATTGCAGTAACCGCTCTGCCCGTTTTACTGTTTACAAGGTTTAAAACCACAAACAGTGCAAAAAGTATAAGTATAATTCCTGCAACAAATGTAGAAAGCTTTGTTATTCCCACTGCTCCCTGAGGACCGTTTAGGATTATCTTTCCGCTTACCATTTCGAGCGCCTCGGCACTTGTCATGCTAACGTGAAGACCTGACGCGTCAACACCTACATACAGACAGTTTATTATGTTTTTTATAATTTCACCAAAAGCAAGTGTTACTATTGCTAAGTAGTCGCCGCGTAATCTAAGTACGGGGATACCGATTATAAATCCGGCAAGACCTGCAAAAAGTCCGCCGACTATAATTGCAACAAGGAGTCTTAATCCCGCAACGGGAATAACGCTTTCAAGGCAGATAGCAGTTATAACACCTGTGAATGCTCCCACACTCATAAAGCCGGCATGTCCCAAGCTTAATTCGCCCAAAAACCCAACTGTAAGTGATAATGATACCGCCATAACGATATATGTACATATAGGCACAAGCTGTCCGCTTATGGAGTTATTTATAAGACCTGCCGACTGCATAGGGAAAAGTATTGCAAATGCTAAGATAACAAGTCCGTATGCCTTTATGTTTGTCTTTGTAAATTTATTGAGATTTTTTAATTTATTCATATACATGTATTCCTTTCTGAGTTACAATGTACTGATAATGCAAGTTTCTTAATAATTCATAGGTTTAAAAGAAAATCGTTCAGATTGTTGCTTTGCAGTTCGGGTGCTGTATGTTTTATACCGCCCCGAACAAAAAGTGATAAGATGGGCGATTTTACTTAAACCTTACACTTTCTCTGTGATTTTCTTGCCAAGTATACCTGTAGGTCGTACCAATAATACAACAATCAGAACCGCAAACACAATTGCGTCCGATAATGAGGTTGATATGTATGATTTACTGAATATTTCAATTATACCAAGTAAAATACCGCCAAGCATTGCGCCGGGGATTGAGCCTATACCGCCGAATACCGCCGCAGTAAATGCTTTAATACCGGGCATTGAGCCTGTTGTGGGAACAAGTACGGGGTATGCAGAGCACAAAAGAACTCCGGCTATTGCAGCAAGTGCACTACCAATTGCAAATGTGAGTGATATTGTAACGTTTACGTTAATTCCCATAAGCTCGGCTGCGTCCTTATCCTCCGAAACTGCACGCATTGCCTTACCCATTTTTGATTTCTTTGTAAACAACGTAAGGGCTATCATTATTATAATACAGGCAATAACCGTAACAATTGACTCGTCTGTTATTATTAGGCTACCGTTAAATAACGAAATAGAATCAAACGGTGTAACTGAGCTGAATGTTTTTGGTGCACTGCCCCATATAAGCAATGCTACATTTTGCAAAAAGTAACTCACACCGATTGCGGTAATTAAAACTGCAAGAGAACCCGCACGTCTTAGCGGCTTATATGCCATACCCTCAATAAGAATACCAAGCGCAGTACATACCGCCATTGCAATAAGAATAGCCGCAACTACAGGTAGTTTTAAGTACGTGGTAATACAAAATGATATGTACGCACCCACCATTATTACGTCGCCATGAGCAAAGTTAAGCATTTTTGCAATGCCGTAAACCATTGTGTAGCCCAATGCTATTATGGCATATACACTGCCCAGACTTATACCGTTAATCAGATTAGAAATAAATGTCATTCAATCACACCTCATATCTTTTTTATCGTTAAAAGTTTAAAAATTACTACTTTTATATATCATTTTAAGCTGATTAAAGTGATATATAAAAGCAGAAAACGAGGAGCTGCAAAAGCAGCCTCCTCTTTTTCTGAAAATTTATTGCAAATTAACTCTTATCGGTTTAATTACATACCAACGTAAACGCCGTTCTGGATAACCATACCCTTAGGAGCCTTTGAAACTTCACCTGTCTCTGACCATGTCATACCTAAACCTGTAAGACCGTCGATTGTGAAGTCAGCAGATGTAAATCTTGCAACAAGCTTTTCACAGATTTCGTGTGCGCTCATATCAGCTGTGATACCCTCTGCCTTGCAAGCTTCGTAGATTGCGTATACGCAGTCGTAAGCGTCTGCAGCAAATTGGTTTGGTGTTTCGCCATACTTTTCGTTGTATTTTGCAACAAAGTTCTTTGTCATATCATCCTCTGCGTCTGCAGTAAATGGTGTAAGAAGCATTACACCCTCAGCAAGTGATGTGTCGAAGTTCTCTAGAGTAAGGATACCGTCCATACCGTCAACACCGAAGAACTTAGGAGCATATTGCATATCTCTTGCCTGTGAAAGAATCAATGATGCAGGTGTGTAATATATTGGTAGGAATACAAGGTCTGCACCTGATGTCTTAATTTCTGTAAGTTGTGCATTAAAGTCGTTTGCAGAGTCGTCTGTAAATGTCTTTACGCAAACAACGTTAAGACCAAGCTCGTCAGCTTTTGCCTGGAACTTCTGGTAGATACCTGTTGAGTATGCATCTGAGTTGTTGTAGATAACTGCAATTTTTTCACCAAGCTTTTGCTCAGAAATATAGTCAGCTGATGCAACACCCTGGTTAGGGTCAGTAAAGCACATCTGGAACATAGAAGCCTTACGTGGAATTGTTACGTTACCACTTCCGTCAGGTTGTCCGCCAAGAACGTCTGTTGATGAAGCTGATGGAGTAAGTGCAAAAATCTTGTCTGCGTCAACTTCTGTTGATACTGCAATACAAGGTTGTGTTGTAACTGTACCCAATGATACCTGCATACCCCAGTCCTTTAGGTTGTTGTACGCGTTTACTGATTTTTCTGCGTCGTTTTCGTCATCTTCGAACTTTAATTCGAATGCAAGGTCGCCCTTTGCGTTGATTTCTTCAACTGCAATTTCAGCACCGTTCTTAACAGCCTGACCGTAAATTGCTGCAGCACCTGTTATTGGGCCTATACCACCTATTTTGATTGCATTTGAAGCTTCGCCGCCATTTTGAGCACCGCAGCCAGCAAGAGACAACATAGCTGCTGCAACAGCTGTAATAGCGCTTATTGCTTTCATCATCTTTTTCATTTAGATTACCTCTTTCTTTGATTTTTATTTATTTTAGCCACACGGCAAAAATACTTGTTTTTGTTCATAAAAAATTTACATTATTTATGTAGCATGAACATAATAAATCTTATCATATTTTTTGCCTTATGTCAAGGTATATATCAATAATTTTGGTATTTTTACAAAAACTGCTTGACACCTATCTTTATGAGTATTATAATTAAATTAAGTATAAAAACAATAATTGGAGATTATTATGATTATTGCAAATAAGGTTTTTGATAACACTAAAACGCATATTATGGGCATATTGAACGTAACACCCGATTCCTTTTCTGACGGCGGTGAGCACAATAGTCTTGATAATGCTCTTTTTTATGCCGAAAAAATGATAAATGACGGTGTGGATATAATAGATATAGGCGGAGAGTCAACTCGTCCCGGATACACTAAAATATCCGACGATGAGGAGCTTTTTAGGATTTTGCCTATCATCGAGGCAATACACTCAAGATTTGACATTCCCATTTCGGTTGATACGTATAAATCAAATGTTGCTGAGTGTGCAATAAAGGCAGGAGCGCATTTTATAAACGACATATGGGGACTAAAATATGACCCCGATATGGCAAAAATTATAAAGAAATATAATGCCTCGTGTTGTCTTATGCATAACCGCTCCAACACAGAATATGTATCCCTTGTTGATGATGTTATCCGAGACTTAAAAGAGAGCATAGCAATTGCTCAAAAAGCCCAAATACCGCGCGATATGCTTATTATTGACCCCGGAATAGGCTTTGCAAAAACATATGAGCAAAATCTTTTAATCACAAAAAATCTCGAAAAGCTGCACCCTCTCGGCTTACCAATTCTTTACGGTGCTTCAAGAAAGTCTATGATTGGACAAGCTCTCAATTTACCCGTAAACGAGCGCTTGGAGGGTACTCTTGCAACGACCGTTATGGCAGTTATGAAGGGTTGTATGTTTGTGAGAGTTCACGACGTATTGGAAAATAAAAGAGTAATAACTATGACAGAGAGGATACTTTATGGGACAGATTAAAATACAGAACCTGGAATTGTTTGCGCGCCACGGTGTTTTAAACGAGGAAAATACCTTAGGACAAAAATTTATAATAAGCGCCACGCTTACAACTTCCTTTAACAAGGCGGTTGCAACAGATGATATTTCGAACGGTGTAAATTACGCGGCTGTGTGTAATTTTTTGTATTCTTTTAATCAAAAAAATACATTTAAACTAATCGAAACTGCAGCAGACTCTATGGCAAAAGGACTTTTAAAAGAGTTTTCGCTTATAGATGGTGTGGAATTAGAAATAAAAAAGCCAAATCCGCCAATACATCTGCACTTTGATTATGTGAGTGCAACAGTGGAGCGAAAAAGACACCGTGCATTTATTGCGTTAGGCTCAAATATGGGTGATAAGGCGCAATACATAAAGAATGCAATCGACGCTATAAACGAAAACGATTACTGCTCTGTAAAAAAGGTATCGACCCTTGTCGAAACTGAGCCATATGGCGACGTGGAGCAGGATAATTTCTTAAACAGTTGTGCCGAAATAGAAACACTACTTTCCCCTGGGGAGCTTTTATTGCTTTTGCAACAAATTGAAAACAAAAACGGTCGCGTGCGCACAATACATTGGGGACCGCGTACACTCGACCTTGATATTTTACTGTATGATAATTCCGTCATATGTGAGGATAACCTTGTAATTCCCCACCCCGATATGCAAAACCGTGATTTTGTGTTAGAGCCTCTTTTAGAAATTGCACCGAATGTTGTTCATCCTGTTATTCACAAAAGTGTGTCAGAGCTTTGCAGATTGCTTAAAAATGAATAATTTTCATTATGAATAAATATATTACAAAAAATTTGTCGTTTTTTATATTAAAATGATTAATATTTGCTATTGCAAAAAATGACAGATTATGTTATATTAGTATCGTAGACGTATACTGTTTTTCCAAAGAAGGAGATTTTTTATGACTAACACTTTTATTCACCACGATGACGCCATTCCATATGGTAAGCTATCAATTATCAGTATGAGAGGTTGTGAGACTCTTACACAACGAATTGACGAATATCTTAAAAGATTTCGTGATGAGAATGTGGACACATATGTTACCGACGTAAATTGTACAAGATTTTCCACAGGCGAAGGTAAATGTATGATTGCCAACTCAGTAAGAGGACACGACGTATATATTATCTGCGACGTTTTCAACTACGGTGTAACCTACAAAATGTACGGCTTTGAAGCTCATATGAGTCCTGACGATCACTTTCAGGATTTAAAGCGTATAATAGCTGCAATAGCAGGTAAAGCAAGAAGATTAACAGTTGTTATGCCAATGCTTTATGAGGGCAGACAACACAGAAGAATTGGCAGAGAATCACTTGACGCGGCACTTATGCTGCAGGAGCTTGTTAATATGGGTGTTTCGAATATTGTTACTTTCGACGCACACGACCCGAGAATTTGTAACGCAATTCCGCTATCAGGCTTTGATAACGTTCAGCCTACTTACCAGATGCTTAAGGCACTTGTAAGAACTGTTCCTGATATATCACTTAACAAGTTCGATACCATCGTTATATCTCCCGATGAGGGCGGAATGTCAAGATCTATGTATTACAGTTCTGTATTACATCTTGACCTGGGTATGTTCTACAAGCGCAGAGACTACACAACTGTTGTAGATGGTAAAAACCCGATAGTTGCTCACGAATATCTTGGCAGAGATGTTAAGGATAAAGACGTAATTATAGTTGACGATATGATTTCTTCGGGCGAGTCTATGATTGACGTTGCATCAAAGCTTAAGTCGATGGGTGCAAAGAGAATATTTGTATTTACATCATTCGGCTTGTTCTCAAATGGTCTTGAAGTATTTGATAAGGCATACGCTGACGGTATAATAAATAAAATATTTACTACAAACCTTATTTATCAGAATCCAGGCCTTGCAACAAGAGAGTGGTACACATCTGTTGATATGTCAAAGTATGTATCGTTACTTATTGATACACTAAACTACGACGAAACAATTTCAGAATTACTTAACCCTGTGAATAAAATTCACGCTCTTGTAGAAAAATTATAATTATAAAGAGGTGTTGCAAATGCAACACCTCTTTGATTTTTCATTTTATATGTTCTGCATATTGTAGGGTTCGGCGTTTACGACGAACCGTTTAGCAAAAGAAGACGGGCGACCCCTCAGGGTCGCCCGTTTGTTTTATTATGTGATTATCAAATAAATGCAAGTAGTACAAAGTTAAGTATAAACAACAATGTACTTACCCAAAGAATCGGGTGAACTGATTTTGCTTCCTTTTTGCATATCTTGATTATGCAATAAGCAACAAAGCCTGCTGCAATACCGTAAGAGATTGAGTAGAAGAACGCCATCAATACACTTGCAAAGAATGCAGGTATTGCTTCTGTAATATCGCTCCATTCAATTTCCTTGAATGAGCTCATCATCATAACACCAACAATTATTAAGATTGGTGCAGTTGCAGCACTTGGAACAACACTTGCAAATGATGCTAAGAATGCACATATTGCAAAGCAGATAGCAACAACAACGCTTGTTAGACCTGTTCTGCCGCCTGCGCCTATACCTGCAGCACTTTCAACGTATGTAGTAGTGTTTGATGTACCAAATATAGCACCTATTGATGTAGCAGTTGCGTCTGCAAACAATGCCTTGTCAAGCTTTGATTTGAAGCCTGTGCTTGTTTCCATTGCTTTTTCGTCATCTTCGCTGAATATACCTGACTTTCTGCCTGTACCGATAAATGTACCGATTGTATCAAATACGTCTGATAGGCTGAATGCAAAGATTGTTATAAGAACAAGCGGTAGCTTGCTTAAATCTGTGAATAGTGAAGGAATACCCTCGCTTGTGAAGATAACACCAAATGTTGATGGCAATGCTGCAAGACATTCTCCAAAGCTTACTGTAGAGCTGCCACCGATTTGTGTTACACCGCAAGGAATACCAACAAGAGTTGTTGCAATAATACTTATAATAAGAGCGCCTTTAACCTTAAGAGCCAAAAGAACTATTGTTAACAAAATACCAAAGATTGCAAGCAACACTGCAGGATTGTTAAGTGTTACCAATGCAGGAACTGCACTTGAGTTAGCAACTATTGTGCTCTTTAGTGCTTCTGCACCTGTTGCAGGAGTAGGACCTGCAAATAACCATGCGCCCGGGTCAACTGTGAAGTTTATAAGACCGGCATTTTTAATACCGATGTATGCTATAAACATACCAATACCGCCGCCGATAGCATTCTGCAAGCTTCTTGGAATTGACTTGATGATTGATTTTCTTATTTTAGTTACGGTAATAAGAATATTTATAATACCGCAGATGAAAACCATCGACAACGCTTGTTGCCATGTGAAACCAAGAGTAAATACTACTGTGAATACAAAGAATGCATTAAGTCCCATACCTGGTGCCTGTGCGTAAGGAACATTCGCTACCAGACCCATAACAAGTGTACCTATTATAGATGCAATGATAGTTGCAAGAAATACTGCTCCCCACTCCATTCCCGATTGTGAAAGCATAGCAGGGTTAACAATAATAATGTAAGACATTGCAAAGAATGTTGTTAAACCGGCAATAACTTCTGTTGAGAATTTTGTGCCATTTGCCTTTAGTTTGAAAAGTTTCTCCATAAAAACATTTCCTCCTTAGAATTTTAATTTTACATATGGAATAAAATCCCACACAAGAATTATATCATATTTTATATTAAATATCAACAACAAAACAACTCAAAACACATTACGTAATTGTTACATTTGTTTATCATATACAATTCAAAAACTCCGGAGAATAAACCTCTCCGGAGTACTTTTATATTTTTATTCTTCGTCGCCGATTTTGTCTGAGTCTTCTGCTGCTTTTGATGCAACTGCCTGAGTATCTTCCCAATAATAACCGTTAAGGTATGATGCAAGATACTGCCAACGACGCAAAGTATCGTAATCCTTTATTTTTGGCATTATAGCTGCAATCTTTTGAGCTGCTGCAGGAATTTTTGACATATCAGTTTCAACAAGCGGTGCAAATTCGTAGTACATTGCACCCAACTCCTCGCCGCCAAGACGGGGAGCCATAACGTCTCTTATGTAGTCCTCTGTGGTTGCGTGCGGATGGTCTGCAAAGTATGCCATTGCAAGATAGTTGAACTCCGCATTTACGTGGAACGGTGCATATTCACCAAACATAGAAACTGCACTTAAGCCCGAATCATAGCTTAGCTGACATTGCTTGCGGATTCTTTCCACTGCAAACGACGCTCTGCCTGCGCCCCACCACTGTGAGCCTGAGTGAGCACGCATAACGTGATTGAATTTCTTCATATTATTCAGCATTGGAGCACCTGTGGGCCATGAATCGTTCTTCAGTTGTTCGTCGCACTTCCACTGCCAATATACACTCTCTGGCATTTCGAGTAGCTTTTTCAAATCAGCGTTTGGCTCTTTAGAATCAAAGAACTGACATGGTTCATCAAGGAAGTGGCTGTATGTTTCGCATATCAAAAGCTTATCCTTTGCAACTCTGTTAATTGTTTCTACTGCATACGGATAAACTCCCGCCATATCGGCAATAGAAAGGTGCGGACTTTCGTTAGTGCTGCGTCGAGCCTTACAAGTAGGACACTGACAAACACCGCTATCGCCCGATTCCATCTGAATACCGCCAAGCTCAGGCATTTCGCGAAATACCCAATCAAGCGATTCTAATACATACTCGTTTAAGAGCTTATTTGTAGGACAACCCTGTGGTTGAATTTTGTAACCGTGCTTGCCTTTGTAATGTGCATAAAGAGGAGTACCGTCTTCGCTAGTACCCATACACTCAGGATTCTTCTTAAAGAAGTTATCAAGGCAATATTTGTGGTCGCCCTCGTAGTAGATACCGCCATAAGCATAAAGACCTGCTATCATATAGATAGTTACGCCCTTTTTATTTGCATAGTCGCAAAGACGTCTTGCACTTTCTACTCCGCCGTGCTTATCTCTTAGCATTCCCACAATACCGATTGCATCAATGCCGTGCTTTGCACAGAAGTCTACATTTCTCTTGTAGTCCATTTCGAACAGCTCGGGATATTTTGCATACTCATTTGCAACACCGCAGTTTTGAGCACCTGCTGCATGCAGACACCAGTTTGTACTGTGGTCCCAAGTCCAGAACATTTTTTTCATATTAATTCCTCCCTCTCGGTTTTACATTGTAATATTTATTTTACTATAATTACTGCCTCGCCACCATCGGGAATTACATTCACATAAACGAACTTCTTACCGTCTTCGTCTACTACCTTTACATCTTTGGTTGTTTTTCCCTGAGTGATTTGTGCCTTTTCTGACCATTCTTTTGGTACATTTACCTTTATTGTAAGAGGATAGTCAAATATTTCGTTATCCTCCATAGTGTCGGTAACGTTGATTGTTATTGAATCCTCTGCTGAAGAAACAACCTCTACTTTTGCGCTGTTTCTTTCGTAGATGTATTTAACAACATCATTAAAGCTGCCTGACCATACATCTCCTGCATCGGATTTTTCTTTTATATATTTAAAGTGTTCTTCGATTGTGTTGATGTTAGATGCATAGCTTTCTGCCGAAGATGTATCTGCACCTATTCCGTGAAGAAGCGGAATATACCAGCCACCTGTTGAAACTACTTCGTCAACATATCCGTTCAAATCTTCAAGGGGAGTGCCGAACTGAACTGTAACTGACGGCAATTTATACATATTTGAAATTTTTTTACCGTTACTGATTACTCCGCCCCCTGCTCCTCTGTTTGCATAGTGGCTCTTTTTAAGCTCTGTAATAACGTTTTGTGGATTTTGTCCCCAGGGTGTTGCAAAAGATATAACATCGTGGTCTGCAAATACTTCTTTTAGTTCCTCCTGCGAAGTTATAATATCGTGTGCAAGCTCCTCCTCGGTATATGTATCTGTAGAATACTTAATGGCATGGGAATATGAGTGATTACCTACGTCCATATATCCTTGCTTGAAAATCTCATTCCAACCGTCAACATAGTACAAATTCTTAGAGCCAAACTCATCATTTAAACCTTTTGTTATAATAAACTGTGTGCTGCGGATACCATATTTCTTCTGAAGGTCGTTATATATGATTGCACTGTCATAAACGCCGTCATCTATAGTTACCGAAACTGCCGCAGTTTTGTTATCTGCCCACGTACAAACAATTGGTTCTACTATACCGTCAGTTGTAATCAAAACCGTTCTCTCCTCTCCAATCCAGTCAACCGTTGTTCCAAATGCTTCCGAAATTGCTCTTACGGGCACAAGTGTTCTGTCGTTGATTAAACATGCGGGACTATCAAGCGCTCTGTCCTCACCGTTAACAGTCATTGTGGCACTGTCTATAGTTAGGCTGATTGTGGTATCGTTTCTTGTTGAAGTAACTGTACGTGTTTCACCATTCCAGTCAACCGTTGCACCAAGAGCCTCAAATATTGCTCTTAGAGGTACCATTGTTCTGTCGTTTATAATCTGTGGTGCTACGTCAAAAGTAATCTGCTCTCCGTCGATTTTTACTTTGATTTCGTCATCTGCCATAACGGGCACTGTTACACTAAGAACAATTAGCAGCGATAAAATTAAACATAATATTTTTTTCATAATATCAGTCCTTCCTGCTATTTTTTTCAATATACCATACAATGACTTTTTTGTCAAGAGAAATTTATATATCGTACTGTGTAAATTATGACTGCTTTTTGATAACATTAAAAAAGGACTGTCTGTAAAAATTCGATTTGCTTGTAGGGGACGGCGTCCTCGACGTGTCGAAAGTCCTAGTAATAGAATTTTTACAGATTGTCCTTTTTCTTTTGCGGGAGGGCCCAAAGCCCCTCCCCTACGGTGTTTATTGTATACTTTATCTTTTTTTATTACTGTCTTATAAACATCTGTGTCCAATAGTTCCCGTCTGCAACGTAGCCTACTCCTATTTTTGTGTATGAGGGGTTTAGGATATTTGCGCGGTGTCCCGAAGAATTCATCCACGCGTCTACAACCGCCTGCGGTGTTTTTTGACCTTTGGCTATATTCTCGCCGGCACTTCTGTATGATATTCCAAAATTCTTAATCATATCAAATGGCGAGCCATAAACGGGACTGGTGTGTGAAAAATATTTGTTATCCTTCATATCCTGCGATTTGAATCTCGCCACACGGCTAAGCTCCCAATCGGCACTAAGCGCTTTTAGTCCCTTCTTTGCTCTTTGCTCGTTTACAAGCCTTATTACCTCATTTTCGTAGCTTGTAACGGTAGAGTCGGTTTTGGGGATATTCAGAATTTGTCCCGGATAAATGAGTTCGGGATTTGTAATGTGCGGATTTGCGCTCTTGATTTCGCTCAATCCCACCTCGTATTTTACTGCGATTTTCCACATACTGTCGCCTGCTACAACCTTGTGAGTCTGCGTAGTGGCAGCATATGTGGGAAGTGCTGATAATATCTGAATTGCAGCTATGGCTGCAACTAATTTCTTTTTCATTGTTTGTCCTCCTTCTTCTGTTTTACTTATATATAATAACATAAAGCCTATAGAATATCAAATGTAATATATGGGATGGATAATTCCTCCTCTGCCCCTCCCCCAAAAAAACAAAAACACAGATTTCTGATATGCACCCAAAAAGTCAGACATTTTTGCTTTTTATAAAACTTTGTATCCCTGAGTGTTGATTTTTTAAATTAAATATGTTAAAATATTTATGATAATATTGATATGATATTTTTTAGGAGTAATATATAATGACACATATTTTTTCATCAATTAAAGAGGCTTTTGTCTCTGTTATACCGATTGCGCTGATAGTTCTTGTACTATCTGTCAGCTGTATACCGCTTGATACGGGTGTGCTTGTTATGTTTTTACTCGGCACTGTTATGCTTATTTTAGGAATGAGCTTTTTTACTGTAGGCTCGGGAATGTTTATGGAGTTGTTGGGCGACGGAATTGGTAAAACTCTTGGCAAAAACAAAAAGATTATAATTCCGCTTGTTATATGTTTTATTCTTGGGTTTTTTATTACTGTTTCGGAGCCGGATTTACAGGTTCTGGCAGAGCAGGTACCTACAATTCCCAATATGATGCTTATTATGTGTGTGGGCGTTGGTGTGGGTGTTTTTCTCAGTATTTCTCTTGTAAGAAGTAAAAAGGAGCTTTCTTTAAGAACTCTGCTCATATTTTTTTATGCGATTATTATCGGCATAACAGTTTTTGCACCCAAGGAGTTTATACCTACTGCGTTCGACTCGGGCGGAGTTACAACCGGACCTATCACTGTTCCGTTTATAATGGCGCTGGGTGCTGGTCTTGCGGCAAATAAAAAGGGAAAGCATACCGGTGAGCAAAGCTTTGGTCTTGTTGCTCTGTGCAGTATAGGACCTATTATGTCGGTGCTTCTTCTGAGTATATTCTACAAGCCGCAACCCACCACTTCACATTACGAAATCACAAACGTACTTACTACGGTTGAGGCATTTGGGCAGTTTACACAAGCATTGCCAATATATGCTCACGAAATAATGGTTGCTTTTATTCCGATTGTTTTGCTTTTTGTGATTTATGAGCTTATTACCCGAAGATTTCATATACATAACGTTATAAGAATGAGTGTCGGATTTTTGTACACTTATATTGGTCTGGTGTTGTTCCTGACGGGTGCAAATGTAGGCTTTATGCCGGCAGGACGATTGATTGGCTCAATGATTTCACAAAGCTCGTTCAGTGCTATGCTTGTACCTCTGGGAATGCTTATGGGTTACTTTGTTGTATTGGCTGAGCCTGCAGTGCACTCGTTAAAAAGACAGGTAAGCGAAATAACAAACGGTGCAATTTCGCAAAAGTCGGTTGGTATTGCGCTCTCTGTTGGTGTTAGTGTTTCGGTTGGAATTTCGATGCTTAGAGTTCTTACAGGAATACCGATTTTACCATTTTTGATATTCGGCTACAGTGCATCACTCGTTATAAGCTTTTTTGTACCGACTATTTACACAGGTATTGCGTTCGACTCCGGCGGTGTTGCCAGCGGACCTATGACCTCTACATTTATGCTTCCCTTTGCAGTTGGCGCTTGCGAGGCTATTGGCTCAAATGTTATGACAGATGCTTTTGGAATAGTTGCACTGATTGCTATGGCGCCTCTTATTACTATTCAGACCTTAGGCTTGTATGAGAGAAGAAACCGCATCAGGACGCTCAAAAAGCTGCATACCGAAATCAGTATGATAGAGGACGATATTTTATTCTTTGATGAGGAGGAAAATTCATATGAGTAAACGACCTATGGTACTTTTATCGATAGTTGAACGAGATAAAGGAAAAAAGCTCATCAAGAAACTTGAGAATATAAACATAAAGGTTAATTTTCAATGTGTAGGGCTTGGTACTGCTCCCACAGAGATGATGGATATATTCGGTCTTGGAACTAAAGACAAGGATATAATAATAAGTCTTGGCAGTGAAGATGCCATTAAGGATATGATGACAAACTTTGGAACAGCCTTTGAAAGTCATTCCAAATATGGCGGACTTATGATAATATTAAAAGTATCTGCTGCAAACAGAATTTTAACAGAGATTTTGAGCTTTAATAATGATAAAAATACAGAAAGAGGATCCGGTTCTATGAAAAACGAACATCACAATAATTTGATTATTATTTCCGTTAACGAAGGCTTTTCGGACGACGTAATGGAGGTTGCAAGAAAAGCAGGAGCTACGGGCGGAACTGTTATAAAAGGCAGACTTGCAAGTATTGAACAGTTTGCAGATATAGGTAAAACTGACGTTGACGGTGAGAGAGAAATACTTTGTATTCTTGCACCGCTTAAAACAAGCGCACAGATTATGGAGGATGTAAACAAAGACTTTGGCACAACCTCTGCGGCAAACGGAATAACTATTGCTATCCCCACCGAAAAAGCATATAAGATATAAAAAATCAAAAAGCACTTCTTACGAAGTGCTTTTTATTATCTTAGATATATTCATAATACGCTCGAAACCAATGCACCAATAATAACTGCATAAATAATCCATAATACTACCGACACAATAACGCTTACCAATGCACCCTTACCTGCTGATTTTGCTTTTAACGGTGTACTATCTTTCCAAACCAGATAAAGAATTAAGCCTACAATCGGGAAGAAAAATCCGAGTACTGCCCATCCGAAGCTGCTTGCATCATTTTGAATTACTTTGTTATCCTGAGCGCAACCGCAACCGGGACATATAACCGCTTCATCCATAAGTTCTTTACCACATTTTGAACAATATTTCATAATGAGTCCTCCTTTGTTTGACAACTTTTAAGTATCTTGTCTTTTTTATTATATCATAAGCAAAAGTGATTTTCACTTTTGAACCACTAATGTATTTATTATATCATATAATCTCTGTGTTGACAAGTGTTAAATATTGAAAACTATGTTTTGGAGAGTAAATATGAAAATTATAAAAGTGAATAAGTAAAAATCCGCACACAATCGTGTACGGATTTTTCAGCTCCTCGTGTTGGGCTTGAACCAACGACATCATGATTAACAGTCATGCGCTCTACCGACTGAGCTAACGAGGAATATTAAACGTCAAAGACAACAGTATAAACTGTCGTCTTTGACTATGTAACCGGCAACTTTCTACTTTCCCAGGCAGTCGCCCACCAAGTATCATCGACGTAAAGGAGCTTAACTTCTGTGTTCGGCATGGGAACAGGTGGATCCTCCTTGCTATCGTCACCGGATATTCTTTTGTGAAGGTTTGTAC
>JAZSFX010000046.1:0-43447 GCA_045532455.1 Clostridia bacterium | reverse complement strand
ATTTTCGAGGATAGTTTTGTGAGGGAACAGGTTAAAGTTCTGGAAAACCATCATCATTTTTTCGCGCTGCTTGTTTATGTTTGTTGATGGTCTTGTTACATCCACACCATCAAGAAATATTTTTCCGCTATCTGGTGTTTCGAGCATATTAAGACATCTTAAGAAAGTAGATTTTCCGCAACCCGACGGACCTACTATAACTAGCACTTCACCCTTGTGAATGTCTATATCAACGCCGTTTAAGACATTATTATCTCCAAACGACTTGCAAAGACCTTCAACGTGAAGCATTGGCATATTATTTTCCATCTGTCTTTAACCTCCTTTCCATCTTGGTTACAAGTGCAGTTAAAATCATTACAATAATAAGGTATATAATTGCAACTGCAATAAGCGGTAAAAATGCTTCGAACGTACGACTTCGGATAATATCTCCACCGCGTGTCAAATCATTTATTCCTATATAACCTGCAATAGAGGTTTCCTTTATCAATACAATAAATTCGTTGCCAAGTGCGGGCAGAATATTTTTAAAAGCCTGCGGAAGAATAAAGTGCCACATTGTCTGAGCGTGTGTAAAGCCTAAACTTCTTCCTGCTTCAAACTGTCCTATATCTGTAGACATTATTCCTGAACGTACAATTTCTGCTATGTACGCAGACGAATTTAAACCAAACGAAATAATAGCAACAAATGTTTTACTCACGTTAGGCGAGGTAAATATTACATAGTAAATAATCAGTAGCTGAATAAGCGCAGGTGTACCTCTTATGATAGTTATGTATGCTTTTAGAATACCGTTTATTGCTTTTGCTATAAAGTTGGGCTTTTTGTTCATATCGCAGCTGCTTCGTATTATTGCAATTATAAAGCCCAACACAATACCAATCAATACTGCAAATAAGCTTATAATAAGAGTTGTGAGAAGACCTGATGTAAGATATTCCCACCTGTTATCCTTTACAAAATTCAGGTAGAATTTTGAATTCTCCCATCCGCTTGCACTGCCGTCTGTGGCATAGCCTACAACTGCAAAACATAGCACCAACACAAAAAGCATTATGGCGAATATGTATTTCTTTTTGTTTTTCATCTAAACCCTCCGTTAAAGAAGTTTTAAAAAAGCATCGGCCAAGCGACCGATGCTTTAAAAATTATTCGGCGTCTTTTACTATAATAACCTGTGTAGAAGTAGCATATGAATCTGTGAAGTCTATGCTCTTTAATCTGTCTTCTGTTACAGTCATACCTGCAACACCAACATCTGCCTTACCTGATTGAACTGCACTGATGATTGCATCAAAGTTGATGTCATCTATCTTAAGGTCCATACCAAGCTTGTCGCATACAGCTTGTGCCATATCTACGTCTATACCAACAATTTCACCGTTTTCGATGTATTCATATGGCTCAAATGCAGCATTTGTTGCCATAACAAGCGTACCATTTTCTCTTGACACGCCCTCAGGTGAAACGTATGGTGATTTACCTTTTGTTTCATCACCGATATAGTTAGAAATAATCTTATCCAACGTTCCGTCAGCCTTAAGCTCTGCAAGAGCAGTGTTAATCTTATCCTTTAGTTCTGTGTTTTCTTTTGAAACGCAGATTGCATATTCCTCTAATGCAAATTCCTCGTCAAGAATTGTAAGACCTTCGTTTATAGCCACAAAAGACTCTGCAGGTTGCTGGTCGATTATAACACAGTCAATTTTGTTTTGGTTAAGAGCCTGTATAGCCTCTGCACCCTTTGCGTATCTTTCTACAACTGAGCCTGTTTCTTCGTAATCAGATGCTAAAATATCACCTGTTGTTCCTAATTGAACACCAATTCTTGCACCCTCAAGGTCTGCAACACCTGCAACCTTTTTACCTACTGTTTCTGTGCCACAGCTTGTAAGCAATAATGCTGACAAAAGTGTAGCGATTGTGATTGATAAAATGCTTTTTTTCATTTTCTTTTACCTCCGTTTTTGAATTTATATATTTTAATATGTAATAAAATATGTACACAGTAATTATACCACACAATTTTGCGCAATTCAATACTTTTTTCATATTTAAAAAACTTTTTATACACAGGTACTAAGCATATACTCATCAATAATGGTATTTGTAAATGTATACCCATTTTTTTGCGCCTCAAACACACTTTCTTTACTTATAGCACCAAGACCTGTGCCTTTGCATTTTAATAATGCCTCTTTTTTGGTCCATATCTCGTAAAAGGCAAGCTTTTTATCTTTGCAGTTTTCTATATACTTGCGCTCATCGGCAGTGAAAAAACGCGGAATAATTTCTTCTTTGTATTCACCCATATGCTGTATGTCGATACCAACCTCCTTATCAGCAAGAACACACGCAACCATATCTTTGGAGTGCGACAGATTAAAAAATATATTTGAACTGTCGCAAAAGTATGGCTTGCCCGTTTCACTTGTCTTGATTTTGAGGGGAAGTGTCATTTCGCGGTATTGATTACACATCATCTGTATTAACAATAGCTCAGCACCAATCGACTTCTTTTTTAAGTATTCGTTATTAAGGGTTTTTAGTTTTTCTGTTCTGTATGCGCTCAGTGAGTTAATAAGAATATCGTTGTATATATCCAAATCTTTTATGTTACGGTATGCTATATCAAACATTTATATCTCCAATCTCGTACATAATCATTGCAAGCACTGCCTCGCCTGCGGTTTCGGTGCGTAGAATTCTTTTCCCCAATGTTACAGTTTTTATGCCTGACTTTTTTATGGCGTCAATTTCCGAGGCGTCAAAGCCGCCCTCAGGACCAATCATAAACGCTACATTCTGGGGTGATTTAACAGAGCATAACACCTCTTTTATGGTTGTATTCTCTTCGCATTCATACGGTACAAAAAACAAGTCGTAGTTCTTTGCAGAGTCTAAAACCTCGTTAAGAGATAGTGGCATATGCACCTTTGGTACAATTCCGCGTCCCGATTGCTTTGCCGCTTCCTCACTTATTTTCTGCCATCTGTCGCACTTCTTTTCCTCTGCTTTTTTACCGTCAAGCTTTACAACACATCTTTTTAAAGCACAGGGTACAATTTGTGAGATTCCAAGCTCCGTTGTCTTTTGGATTATATAGTCCATTTTAGCGGCTTTGGGTAACCCCTGAAAAAGTGTTACATTAATATTCGGCTCAGTGTCGGATTTTGCCTTTGATAATATATCGCATACTATTTTATCGGCTTGCATATCACAAATTTTTGCACTATAATCAAAACCCATTCCGTCGCACACGGTAATTTCATCACCAATGCCCATTCGCAAGACTTTTGTTATGTGTGATACGTCGGTGTTGTCTATTATAATCTTGTTATCACTTATTTTTTCTCTTAATACAAAAAACTTCGACATTTGTATTTCTTCCTTTCGTTTTTAATTTGTGTCAAAAATTCTTTCCCAATTTTTGTAGCATATTTTTTCTATAATATCCTCTTTAAAATTATATCTGTGCATTGTATTAATAATTTTTTTCATATCCTCGCAACCGTTAATTCCCTCGGGCAGATATTCCACCCCATCAAAATCCGAGCCAAAACCGATATTATCCTCACCGCCAAGCTCTAAAAAGTGCAATATATGTTTTATTATATCATCTGTTGTTGTACTTTCGCTTTCGTTTAAAAATGGGGGATAGAAGTTTATTCCCACACAACCGCCGCTTTTTACAATCTGCAAAAACTGCTCGTCTGTAAGGTTTCGGGGATTGTTGCATATTGCTCTTGAATTTGAATGTGTTGCAATTATAGGGGTTTTGGAAAGTAATGAACAATCGTAAAAACTTTTATCATTCATATGCGAATAGTCAATGAGTATCCTCTCGCGATTAAAGACACGTATCATATCTTTGCCAAATTCCGTAAAGCCTCTTTTAACGTCCCCGAGCACTCCCGTTGCAATATTATTCTCGTAATTCCATACGGGTGTTATCACTCTTACGCCCATATTTTTTACGTATAACACGTCGTCTTCGCTCTCTATCATATCCGCACCCTCAATGCTTAAAATAGCGTCAATATTGCTTTTGCGGTATACATTCGCGAGTGCCAAAAACCTCGACATTGCATTTTGCGAATACTCGGGCGAAATAAAACACGCAAAAATCTGTTTATGTTCTTTACCTGCACGCGTAAGGTCAAAATGATAGTTGTTGTTTTTTAGTGTCCCGCCATTGTCGCAAATGAGGGAGAGTGTGTCGCAGTGAGCATCAAATATGCGCAAAAATATTTCCTCCTTTTAAAAAGCATTCTCTAAATGATTTACTTCGTCTATTTTGCCTTTTCCGTTGTTTACGGAGTATATTACCTCAACTATGTCAAAACGCATATCAACATTGTCGCTGTGTGTGTAATACAGTGCGGTTTTTCGTATTCTGTTCTGCTTTTTGTAGTCTACATACTCCGATGGTCGACCGTACAGAGTGTTTTTGCGAGTTTTTACTTCCACAAACACATAAAAACCGTCTTTGTCGCGTGCAATTATATCTATTTCTCCAAAATGTGAGTGAAAGTTGTGCTCAAGAATAGTATATCCCTTGCGCTCAAGATATATAGTTGCCGCCTTTTCGCCAAAATCGCCTATTGCTTTTGTTGTAGCCATTTTTGAGTTCCAAGCCCTTTCTCAGCCTAATAATTTTCTTAAGAATGTACGACGGTGTATGGGGGAAGGGCCGTATTTTAAAATCGCCTCTGTGTGTAATGCGGTTCCGTAACCCTTATGCTTTTCGAAGCAGTATTCAGGATATTTTTGTGCAATTTGGGTTATGTATCTATCCCTTGCGACCTTTGCAAGAATTGACGCTGCCGCGATTGACGCCGACTTTGCATCACCCTTGACAACTGTTTCGTGAGGTATACTCATTCCCTGAATTCTGTTTCCGTCAATCAGGACATAGTCGGGTGTAATACGTAGCGAATTTACTGCACCGTTCATGGCATCATATGTAGCATTTAAGATATTTATTTCATCAATTCGCTTTTCGTCAACACTGAATATGGAATAGGCGAGTGCTTTTTCTATGATTATATCATATAATTCTTCTCTCTTTTTCTCGCTGAGCTTTTTAGAGTCATTAAGACCTGCTATAAAGCAATTCTTAGGAAGTATAACTGCTGCCGCATAAACAGGACCTGCAAGCGGACCTCTGCCTGCCTCGTCAACGCCTGCTATGTAGCACCTACCCTCATTTCTTCTTTGGTTTTCTATTGTGTGCATTTCTAAAATTCTTTGCATTTCTTCTTCGGGAGTGAGTTTTTTTGCCGCCATTTTATCCTTAGCCTTTCTTATTTTAAAAATTTTTTTCTTTTTTTATATTAAGTATAGCATTTTTTTTAAAATTATGCTATACTTATATTGAAAAAAGTTTAAAATTTTTTTAGGAGGGAAAATAAATGGAATATGAGCGCGAAATTGATAACGAGCTTCTTATACATTTTATTATATTATATACACTGCATAACGTCGACCATCCCATTGAATATAACGACCTTTTAAACATTGTTCTGGAAAACTGTAATATTAATTTTAACGATTTTCAGATATCGCTCGATAACCTTGTAACAACCGACCACGCAATTACATTTTTAAAAACTGAGCACGTACGTGTGTATGAAATAACCGAAAAGGGAAGAAATCTTGCAAAAGACCTTGCTATGCAAGTGCCCATATACATACGCGAGCCGATTATGAGAGATATAAAAGAGCTATATCTCGAAGAAAGACGACGTAATGCAGTTCAGGCAAGGATTATACCAATACACAAAAATGAGTTTGGTGCGGAGTGTAAGCTTTTTGATGACGATAAAACACAGATATTTGAGCTTATGCTCTATACGGGTGCAAGAGAAGAAGCCGAAAAGATGGTAAAATACTTCAAGAACAACTACGAAACCGTATACGAAGAAATTTTGAAAATTATGAATAAGTCGAGTGAAGAAGTAATTGAGGAAGAAAACAATTAAGGCTATAGTTTTTATAGCCTTTTTTGTTTGCTTAAAACAGGTATATTTATCCATAAATACGGTAAAAATAACTGCAAAAGAATGAATTTGAAAGGAATACACATATATGACCAATAGCACCAAACGAGCAATAATAATAAAAAATTTTCCGATGGCTAATGTAAGTGAGGCAATAATATTCTTAAATGATAATGCAAAAGTAAACGATTCAAAAATAATATCCGAGGCTCAAAAGATAATATCGGATTATATGAAAGGCTGCAGATTTCTAAACGATGTAAATTTTGTGTGCGATAACGATATATCAATATATACAAGCAAAAAAACAAAATCCCAGCTAAAAAAAACACGCCGTAACCGTGTTGCAGTAATTACTTCTATAGTAGTAACAACAATCGCGTTATGCGTGTTTGGGATATTCAATTGTATCAGTAGTTAAAAGCTTCGTCCATATACTCAATATATTGCTCGTATAGCTGAATATATCGTGATGATGCATTATACGTAAAATCATAGGAAATTGCAAGTCCGTTTGATATAACGCATTTTCTGTGAGTAAGAAGCCCTGCATTTTCTATATCTATTATATACCAGTCAGCTCCTGCTCTTGAAGAAACAACTTCATTTTCGGGATTATCCTTGGCATACTCTAACATAAGGTCGTGAGCTTTGGACTTGACCGCATTTTGAACATTAAGCTCAATAGTGCCCTCGCCCTCGGAATCAACAAGTCTCAGTTTGGCAAGCTCGCCTGTATTTGTTGTTTTAAAAACTGACGGGTACAGGAATTCCTTGCCGTCAAATTCGTAGACACTGTATCCGTCTTCGTTAATATTTCCCGTGAGTTTAACGGGTGTTTTTGACGGTTCATCTTCAGTATTATCAACCTCAGGTGCTTCGGGAGTAGGAGTTGCATTCATAAGTGCAGTTCCGTCCTGAGAGCGCCACGCTGCGTTATTTGATGAATTTGTCCATAGATTATATGTAATCAACATTGAGGCAACTAATATTGCGGCTATAACTATAACAATAATAGTTATTATAATTCTGTCGGATATGCCTTCTTTTTTTGGTTTATTTATAATTTCTTGTTCTTTAAGTTTATTATTTCTCTTAATTCTGCTTTGTGCCAGCTCTTCAATTTCTTTTTTACGTGTTTTCTCGGCACTGTTAGTCTTTACGGATTTTCCGCAACGGTCGCAAAAACGAGAATTTTCATCTAATTTTCTGCCACATCTTTTGCAATACATTTGTCAACCCTCACTTAACAGATATACTATTAATAATATCATATCATAAAAAATCCATTATTGCAAGAGAAAAATAACGCATTTTATATTTTTAGCAATATTTACTCATATGTAATATATCTGTCATATAATTTTAATTGCAATAAAGTTGAAATGTTACATAACGCATTATATAATATATATGGATATAGTGTAATATTATGTGATATTTGGGCGAAATATCAGATTTTAACATATTTTTGGGGAGGCGATATATACTTGAAGTTGGGTATGTATAAGATTATGTGCTTGTTTGTATCTCTTGTAGTAGCACTGTCCTCTGTTTCTATAAATGTTTTTAGTGAGGAAAGTAACCAGAGCGGAATAATGTCCTCAGTTTATGGCTATAAGTTAAACGACTATCTGTACGATTATGGTGTAGTATCTGCCAATAACACAGACGGATTTGTTATGTTATCGGACACTGAGTTAACAGACGAAAATGGCGGAGTTATATACGCAGATTTAATAGACTTCAATAACAACGGTATACCGCTTTTGGTTATATACCTTATGGACAAAAACAGCGAATGTATCGAAGTTCATATTTTAAGCTATGATAAAGAAACAACCAAAGCTGAACTTATAGGGATTATATCAAAATCGTACTCCGAAATAGCTGATGGCATAAGCGGTGAATTTAATATAGGCTATAAAGATAATAAAAAATACATTTCCTATAAAACATATAAAAACCAGGTTCTTTTAAAGAGTGAGTATTATACTGTTATAGGTAATGATGCATTTATGTATATAAAACAACCCTCAGGTGTTGAGGATATTGGAATACTCGATTTTAATAACTCGCATATTCATTCGAGTATGGATATTTCGTCATTCAACAAAACTCTTGGCTTGTTCTTTAAAAAGCTCAAGGATAACACTGCCGACAGTGTTACGTTAGAGGATATCTCATTAAGGTTATCGCCTGATGACGAGGCACTTTTAGAAGATGCACTTGCAAAGGCAGTAAACTACTGTGATTTTGATATAAGCAGATTTAAGTCTATGGCAGAGTATCGCTCTGCAATGGATTTTACAACAAATTCAGACAGGTTCTATCTTATAAGCAATATGTATTCGCTTGGTGATGAAATATATTATGTACGTTTTTCAACAGATAGGTCGTTTTATAATTACGCGCTTTTCAGACGCAGCGACAGTGCACCCGACGGATACCAGCTGCTTAAGGTACGAACAGACTGTATACCCCTATCGGATATTGAGCTTAACAAGATATACGAAACATATAAAAGAAGTACATTACTTTTAAAGCAATCACGTACAGAATTAGAGCTTTCAAAAGCAGATAATGAATCAAAGCCTTTGATAAATTTACCTAAGATAGATATAGAGAAAAAGATTCCGTCAAGGCTAAAAACACCGATTGCAGTATTTGGCGGCGGATGTGCATTGATAGCGTTGATTGCAGTATGGTTTATACTCATTAAGATGAAAAAAGACGACAAATAAAAATGATTTTTTGCTCTTGCAAATGATATAGTATTCCCTCATCAATTTGCAAAAAAAAAATCCCGAGTACACAGACTCGGGATTTTTTTATGTTCTATTGGTGTCATTTGGTGTTATTGCAGTTAATGCAATATTAACTACAATAAGGGATATCAGCAAGCTGATAATTGTTGGTATAGTGCCTAAAAACCCACTTAGTACAAGTGAAAGAATAATAGGTAATCCCCGTGAATAGATTGATAGTTTATATAGCTTGCTAAAGCTTAATTTGCTTACCCTGTTTGGAATAAGTGCAAACAGTGATACAACGAGCGCGCCAAGGAAAAATCCTGCAACGTTATAAGCTATAGTAAATATTAAAAAAACATAGAAAAGAATTCTGAGGGTGGGTGATAGAAGATATATATCCTGCTTTGAAAAAGTTATATATTCATCATCTGCAAGCTCGCGGTATTGAAATTCCTTTGTACCTGCCGTAGAACGTAAAATCATACTGTTTTTATCAAATAAAAAACCTTGAATATTATCCCCAAAATCTGCACTGCTGAACTCTTTGTCCGAATCAGCAGCTATAATCATTCCAAAAAGCTCTAACCTAAAAGACTCACTCATATTAAGCTCGTTGTTCGTAAACGAAAAATCGGGAACAACTTCTTTGTAGTATTTTTGAGTTGCGCTCGATAATTTAGAAAGCGATATAAATGCAATAACCGATGATATTAAAATCAATATGAGCACATAAACCGCAACACGACTTGTACCTTTTTCTAAAAGCTCTTTGTATTTTTTCGGGCGTATAAAGCCTGTAAGCAAATCGTTTAAAAAATCCATAATAACTCCTTTATGAACGGTAATCACCATTTATTTTAACGTAATCATACGTTAAATCGCAACCCCATGCCTTAGCAGAGGCATTACCCTGGTTAAGATTGATATCAATAAATATCTCGTCCGCAGAAAGCACAGTTGCCGCGACTTCTTCGCTGAATGGCACGCCTGCACCGTCTTTGCACACTTCAACAACGCCGTTTTGGGAACGAAGTGCAACATCTACCTTGTTTATATCAAAATCCGCCTCAGCATAGCCGATAGCGCATAGAACACGTCCCCAATTAGCGTCCTCACCAAACATTGCACACTTAAACAGAGGTGAACGTATTACGCTTTTAGCAACTATAATTGCTGTGTCTTGGTCAGGTGCACCATAACAGGTACATTCTAAAAGCTTTGTTGCGCCCTCACCGTCTTTTGCAAGCATTTTTGTCATTTCGCTCATAACAATGTATAGTGCAGTTTTGAATATTTCATACTCACTTGTATTAATTTTAACCGTTGTATTGTCTGCCATACCGTTTGCCAATACGCAAACCATATCGTTTGTAGAGGTATCACCGTCAACACTCAGACAGTTATATGTGATTTTTGTAATATCCGAAAGTGCACACTGCACTGCCTCAGGCTCGATTGCAACGTCTGTTGTAATAAAATTAAGCGTTGTAGCCATATTTGGATGAATCATACCGCTGCCCTTTGCCATTCCGCCAATGCGGCATTTTGTACCATTAATCTCAAATTCAACTGCAACCTCTTTTTTTATAGTATCAGTTGTCATAATTGCAGTGGCGGCAGCCTCGTTTTTGTTGTAATCCAAGCCCGATACCAATTCTTTTATACTGTTTTCAATCGGCTCAATAGGCAATGGCTGACCAATAACACCTGTTGATGCAACTATAACATCATCAGCACTTATTCCAAGCTCGTTTGCCGCCAACTCACACATACGCTCGGCTTTTTCTTCGCCGTCTGCATTGCAGGTGTTCGCATTTTTGGAGTTTGCAATAACTGCCATTGTTTTACCGCCTGTCTTTTCGAGATGCTTTTTTGTGATTACGATAGGTGCACCCTTAACCTTGTTTTGTGTATAGACTGCAGCAGCAGAACAGGGCACATCACTTACCACAATACATAAGTCGTTTTTTTCTTTGTTAGGGTTAAGACCGCAGTTAAGACCGTTTGCCTTAAAACCCTTAGCGGCACACACACCGCCATCTATATATTTATATCCGTCATATTTTATCATAATTATAGTGTTTCCTTTCCGTGCCAAATAGCACTAACTGAGTCTGTAAGAAAATTGCTCAGGTTGCCGTTTAAAAAAGCGACGGCGTATATTGATACTCCGAGCTTTTGAAAATGGCAAGATGGGCAATTTTATTAAGACTTTATAGTTTAAAAGAAGGTTGCGACTGCCTCCTTCGGTGGCAGTGCTCTTATTATTTTTTCTATCTGTAAAACAGGTCCTTCACCCTCATAAATGGGGTGCTTTTTTATCTTTATTTTTGCGCGTACAGTAACCCAATCACCGCTTTTAAAATTAAGGTCGGTTTTTGAGGTACATACTATAGGATAATACGCAATATCATCGGCACAACACGTCATAATCTGTCTGCCGACAACAGCCTCTTTTTTTGACATTTCGTTATCTCTTGCAAGCACACCACGAAATTCTATAACCTTAGAGTCGTACTTTGCTTGCTCTTCCGACAAATCACGGTAGAAGAGAGCATAATCCTCGTCAGCTATTTTAATTACTGAGGCATTAATATCATAGGGGAGAGGGTCTTGGATTTCGTCATACTCAACTGTACCGTTTGAGTTTTCAAAAGCTATGGTACAACGTCTGTTCGAGCCTCTTATTATCTTGTGTATCTGCTCGCGGTCGAGGTCAGGTGCCTCGTCAGCACGGTTTATTGCAATCATTTCGCAGCTAGTCAGCTTATCAACCATAAGCTGACGCATATTCTGGTTATACGGAATAAACGTCTTTGCCTCGCAGAACATCAACTCCTGATATACAATCCAATTTTGCGGCAGAGCCTCATACAAATCGGAAAGCAACCACATTCCGTTATATTCAACCATAACAACGTCGGGCTTGTAACGTTTTTCCAAAGATAAAAGATACTCCTGAGTAATCTGGTCGCTGTCTTCAAACTCCTCTTTAAAGACGTGATCGTTTGGATAACGTGAAAAATCGTATTCCTCCTCACCGTCTTCGCATACCAAGAGTAACACATTTTGTCCCTGATTAAATCGCTTGTCTTCTAATGTTTCTTGTATAAATTTAGTTTTTCCTGACTCCAAAAAGCCTGTAAAAAGGTAAATGGGTACTTCTGCCATATTGGTATAACTCCTTAAATATTAAATAACTTCCTTATTTCTTCCTCAATTATGTTTGCACCTATAACACAAATTCTGCCTATTATTGATGCACTTCCAAAACGCACATCGCACTCTTGGGGAATATAGTCAAAGTGTATCCAATTATTTTCACTCTCAACAATACCCTTTGCACGTAAAACCATACCGTATTTATTCTCATCTTCAAGTGCATTTAAAATGTTTGTTATTTCATCTGCACTGAATTTCTTGGTAGTTTCAAAACCACAGCTTGTAAATACATCGTCTGCGTGGTGGTGATGATGTTCGTGTCCGCACTCGCAATGCTCGTGATGGTGGTGTTCGTGTTCGCACTCACAATGCTCGTGGTGATGGTGTTCGTGTCCGCAATCGCAGTGCTCGTGGTGATGGTGTTCGTGTTCACAATCACAGTGCTCGTGGTGATGGTGCTTATGTCCGCACCCACAATGTTCGTGATGGTGGTGTATTTCGTCAATAGCATTTTCGAGAGTATCTTTGTGCTCCATTGCCTCTATAAGCTGATGAGCATCAAGCTCGTCCCAATCAGTTGTTACAATAACTGCACTTTTGTTGTGCTCTTTTATAAGTTTAACTGCCTCATCAAGTCTTTGTTCACTTGTTGACTGTGTGTGTGAGAGCACAATACATTGTGCGTGTTCAATCTGGTCATTAAAGAACTCGCCAAAGTTTTTCATATACATTTTGCATTTTTTTGCATCTGCAACTGTGGTAAAGCTGTTTAGTATAACATCTTCAAGCTCCAGGTTTTTTACTGCAGATATTACGTCGGAAAGCTTGCCCACACCTGATGGCTCAATAAGAATTCTGTCGGGTGAATACTCGTTAATAACTTTCTTTAATGCCTCACCAAAATCACCCACAAGAGAACAACATATACAACCCGAATTCATCTCGGTAATTTCTATGCCTGCATCTTGTAAAAATCCGCCATCTATTCCAATCTCGCCAAATTCATTCTCAATAAGAACTAATTTTTCGCCTTTGTATGCTTCGTTAATCAGTTTTTTAATAAATGTGGTTTTTCCTGCACCTAAAAATCCCGAAAATATGTCTATTTTTGTCATTGTTATGACCTCCGTTTATAAAAAATACTATCCATTCTAAATTATACCACTTTTTCGCCAAAAGTCAAGGTTTATAGGGAATTTAAAAGCAAATCACACAAACTAAAAAAAGGACAACTCTGTGAGTTGCCCGTTATTTTTCCATAATATACTTTATAAGTGCATCGCGGTCATTTTCTAATTTTTCGTCAATAACCTCGTCAACAAGTTTTTTTAGTGTGCTGCCGATTTCAAGACCGTTTGTAATGCCCAATTCTTTTAGCGTATCGCCATTTATTGCAAGAGTTTTTATACTGTAACATTCGTTGTTATTAATAACTTCTTCTGCAATTTTCTTTATACTGTTAATAACTTCATCATTGTTCTTGCCAATAAGAAGCTTTATTTCAAGAAACCTTTCTAAATCCTCATAGCCGAAGCGCTGAAGTAGTAGTTTAGTGTTCCTCTTAGTATCGCATAAGTTCATATCTATGCAAGATATAAACGTGCTGACCTTATCTATGATTACATTAGAGCATCTTAACCTTTTTAAAATCTTTTTTACACTCTCGCTTTCGATACCATTAAAGAAAAGTGATAACTTAACATAAATATCATCAGAACTCTTTTGTAAAGATGCAAGATTTTTTGCATAATCTGTGTCGGATATATGCTTTATTTCGGGAATAAAATGTGATATTATATCACGAAATTCACCCAAAAAGCGAGAAGCATTTTTGCATATAATTGTTTTTGTAAACTCAGTACATATACGCTCTATTGACACATTATCTATTGACGGAAACTGAGAGTGCATTTCTTTTGCAGTTTCAGTATGGATTTCAAAATTAAAACGTGAAGCAAAACGAATGGCACGAAGAATTCTTAAAGCATCTTCTTCAAAACGCTCTTTTGCCCTGCCTACACAACGGATAACACCGTTTTTTATATCTTCCTGACCACCATATATATCTACAAGGCCTGTTTTTGGGTTGTAAGCCATAGCATTTATAGTAAAGTCGCGGCGTCTTAAATCTTCACTTAAAAGACTTGTAAACAAAACACTGTCGGGGTGTCGTCCGTCGGAATATTCACCGTCAATACGGTAGGTGGTGATTTCATATACATTGTGATTTTTTATAACGCCTACAGTACCATGCTTTAAGCCTGCGTCTACGATATCATCACTCTCAAAAATCTCTAAGATTTTCTCGGGCAGGGCATTGGTACACAGGTCGTAATCCTGAGGCTCAATACCCATTATACAATCACGTACACAACCGCCGACAATGTATGCCTCATATCCGTCATATTCAATTTTATCTATTATTTCCCGTATGACATCGGGGATAGAGTTAAATAAATTCATATTACATCAAAACTACAATAAACTGTGCCGCCAATACTACACAAACAAGTGCAATAGGGTATGTAGACGCATATGCAGTAGCTATATCATCTGTACCCGTAACACCAATAAGAGTTCCCAAAGCAGGGGTACTTGTCATACCGCCGCAGATTGAGCCAAGATTATTGAATATGCTAAGCTTTAGAACATATTTTGCAAATATATAACCTATAATCATAGGGAATATTGTCATCAAAGCACCGTATAAAAACAACATAGCACCTTGCTCTTTTAAGATTTCAACAAAGGACTGACCGCCTTGTACACCTGCCGCAATAAGAAACAGTGCAAGACCAAGCTCGCGCATTGTTTTTAAAACGTCAGTTTTTACCTTAAGACTTAATTTGCCTATATGACCAAAATGTCCAAATATCAGACCTGATATAAGCGGACCGCCAGATGTACCAAGTGCAAACGACGCACCGCCAGGCAACGGGATAGAAATTTTTCCTATTAATACACCAAAAACTATAGCTAAAGCCAATGGCATAAATCCAAATTCATCAACGCTGAACAGCTTGCCTTTGTATTCCTTTATGGAAACCTCGTTTGCCGCCTCAAATTTTTTGCGTTCGTCTTCCATATTTAATTTTAATATCTTAGGAATAAGCTGAACAAACAATACCACACCAATTACACCAAACGGATACGCAATACCGTAGCCTGTGGCAACATCTGCAGCGAGTGCACCACCTGCCGCTTCTTTTGCAGCTGCAAAGCCTGGTGTGCTTGTGAGTGCACCTGTAAGTAGGCCTGCTGCAAGCTCAGGACTAACCTTGCCACCGCTTATAAGCACGGTAAGCGCACAAGTGGCTGCGCCTATGAGTATTATAAGAAAACCTAAAACCACGTATGATTTTGCATTCTTTAAAAAATTCCTGAAAAATTTAGGTCCTGCAATAAAGCCTACAGACGTTACAAATAACGCAATACCCAAATCATTTACAAACGATGGAACTTCGAACTTAAAATGCCCGAATACTAATGCAACAAGCAAAACCCCTGCAGTTCCGATTTCTATGCCCTTAATTTTAATACCGCCTATGAGATAACCTAATGCAGCTATCAAAAATACACATACTAACGGTATGTTCATGAGATTAAATAATGTTTCCATTTTTTAGCAACTCCTTTTATAATTATGCATTATAATTATACACAAATTTTTTCCACGTGTCAATGGGGCTTGAATACAAGCCCCATAAAATTTTATTTTCTTCTGTAATCGGGAAGAAGCTGAGGTGAAACGGTTGTTTGTTGTATATTTGCACTCTTAATCTCAGCCTCAAATTTTGCAACGTGATTAAGCGTTGGCTCACCGATTTCAACATTCTTTGAAGTGGCCGCCGCTTGCTGACCAGCATGACGTCCAAACACAATTATATCAAGCAGAGAGTTACCCATAAGTCTGTTTCTGCCATGAATTCCGCCTACTGCCTCACCTGCAACGAATAAGTTTTCTACATCTGTCATTCCGTTGGGGTTAATATAGAGACCGCCATTCTGATAGTGAAGTGTAGGGTAAACAAGCATAGGTGTTTTTCTTATATCCCAGCCGTATTTACCATACATTCTCATCATACCCGGAATTCTTTTTTCGATTGTACCCTCGCCGTGAATTTGCTCAATCATAGGAGTATCGAGCCAAACGGCTGCACCGTGAGGTGTGGTTACGCCCTTGCCCCTTTGTGAACACTCTCTTATGATAGACGCCGCACTAACATCTCGGGTTTCTAACGGGTGCATAAAAGCAACACCGTCAGCATTTACAAGCATTGCACCGATTGAACGTACCTTTTCGGTTACAAGCGCACCATATATCTGGTCGGGGAAAGCAACACCTGTCGGGTGGTATTGCAAAGTATCTGCATACAAAAGCTTTGCACCTGCGCGGTAACCCAATACAAGACCGTCTGCAGTTGCACCATAGTGATTGGAAGTAGGGAAGCCCTGATAGTGTAAACGTCCTGCACCACCCGTTGCAATAATAACTGTCTTTGCTCTTGCGATAAGGATTTCTTTTGTTTCCATATTCATCAAAACTGCACCGCATGCCTTACCGTCTTTGTCGGTCAAAAGCTCTATTGCCGCAGTAAAGTCTACAACAGGAATTTGACGGTTTATTACCTCGTCGCGCAAAACTCTCATTATTTCTGCACCCGAATAATCCTTTGCCACGTGCATTCTTTTTCTTGAAGTACCACCACCATGAGTGGTAATCATAGTTCCGTCTTCTGCTTTATCAAACATAACTCCTAGGTCATTGAGCCACTTGACTGCACCAGGACCGTCTGTTACAAGCTTTTGCAAAAGCTCGGGAACGTTTGCATAATGTCCGCCGCCTAACGCGTCGATATAGTGTTGTGCAGGTGAGTCGTGTTCCTTGTCAGCTGCCTGAATACCGCCCTCTGCCATCATAGTATTGGCATCGCCAATTCTCAGCTTTGTTACAATCATAACATCTGCACCGGCTTCGTTTGCCTCAATAGCCGCAGATGCACCTGCACCGCCGCCACCAATGATTAACACATCAGTTGTGTAATCCGTTTTTGAAAGGTCAACGTCAAGGTCTAAAACTCTGCTTTTGCCCTGTAACAGTGCAGCTAATTCCTCAGGAACTTTGTCGCCCTTGTTAGCACCTACACTAAGCGTTGCAAAACCGTCTGTTTTGTAGTCGGGGTGGAATTCTTTTAACAGTGCTTCTTTTTCTTCGGCACTCATTCTTTTTGGCTCAAAGCCAATTCTTTCACTTCTTGTTGCCTCTACCTTTTTGATAGACTCAAGCATTTCCTCAGTAAACATATCTTGCACCCCTCCTTATTTCTCGATTTCTCTGTTGTTGTAAAGCTCTTTTAATTCTTCAATCGGCTTTTGCATCAAATCCTCTATAAGCTCAGTAAATGTTCCGTTTTCAATTTCCTTTACTCTTGCTTCGAGATGGTCTGAAGTCGGAGCAAGATACTTACCTGTAAGACGTCTTGCTAAAAGAGCAACCTGTGGGTGTGAAATTCCGGCAGGACATCTTGATGAGCATACACCGCACATTACACAGTCGAAAGATTCTTCTGCACATTTTTCGTATTCGCCTCTTTGAGCGTATGCAATATACTGCATTACATTAAGACCTTGTGTACAACTCTTTGTACACGCGTTACAACCAATACAGGAATATATTTCGGGATAGAGTTGCATCATAATCTGCTCTGTCGGCTTGACTTCCTCAATGTTATATACTTCCTTAACAAGCGGAAAGAAGGGGAGAGTTGCCACATACATATTATCCTCAACAGTTGTCTGGCAAGCAAGACACACCTTTAATTCTCTGTCGCCCTTTATTCTGTAAATTGTTGCACAAGCACCGCAAAAACCGTTACGGCAACCGCAACCTCTGACAAGCTGATAGCCTGCATATTCCATAGCAGTCATTATTGTAAGACCGGCAGGAACTGTATATTTCTTGCCGAAAAAGTACACATTAACCATATTTTCCATTCTTTTTCCTCCTGCAATTAATATTCGTCGGGTAGTTCACTAAGCTCATCGCAACGGAAAACAGGACCGTCTTTGCAAACGTATTTTGAGCCTATATTACATCTTCCGCATTTACCTATACCGCATTTCATTCTTAATTCCATCGTTGTAAATACCTGTGTCTTTTCAAAGCCAAGCTCCATCAATGCCGCAAGAACAAATTTTATCATTATAGGGGGACCGCAAACAAGAACTGTCTTGTTTGTGTCAAACCCAAGCTCTTTTACGTAATTGGGAACAAAGCCGACGTTACCGTCCCAATCCTCTTGTTCGCGGTCGATTGTTAAATGCACATTTATGCCCGTATCCTTTGACCACTCGTTCTTAATTTCCTCATAGTCTACCAAATCTTCTTTTGAACGTGAGCCATAAACAATATCAATCTTTCCGTAGTTTTCGCGTTTTGCTCTTACATAGTTTATAACTGAGCGCAACGGTGCAAGACCGATACCTCCTGCAATAAACAACAAATCCTTGCCTTTAAGCTCGGTTTCTACGGGGAATGCATTACCGTATGGACCTCTTATTGTTATTTGCTGACCAACATCCATCTGGTGAAGCCATTCTGTAAGGCAACCGCATTTTTTTATAGAAAACTCCATATATTCAGTTACAGTGGGCGAGGAGGTTATAGAAAACATTGCCTCACCAACACCAGGGATTGAAAGCATTGCACACTGACCGGGCATATGCTCAAAAGCCTTGCCGCCGCCAATAGCTTCAACCCTGAATGTTTTAACATCGGGAGTATCGCGTCTTACATCTGTAACAACGCCTAATTGTGGTATTAACATATCCATTATTTTTTACCTCCCAGAACTTTTATAACTTTTGCTATATTCATTGATATAGGGCATTTTGAAACACATCTTCCGCAACCAACACACGAAAATTCGCCATTGTTGTTATCGGGGAAGTACACAAGCTTGTGCATAAATCTCTGTCTGAAACGTTCCTTTTGTGATTTTCTTGAGTTGCCGTGCGCCATTTTTGTAAAATCACTGTACATACAAGAATCCCAGCAACGATATCTCTGTACACCGTGTCCCGTATCAAAATCGCGAATATCGTAGCACTGACACGTAGGACAAGTAAATGTACAGGTACCGCAACCTATACAAGCCTTTGAAAGCTCATCCCATTCGCTACGGTCAAACATTTTAGGAGTTGCACCCTCGCCAAATTCCGATAAATCAAGATTTGATAAAGGAAGCTCGTTTACAATGGCTTTTACATTTTCGTTGTGAGTGTTGAGTGCATTTTCGTCGTTATTATCGGCATTTGCGAACATATCAGAGTAAATCTTTAAAAAGTCTTCGCCTTTTTCTGTTGTAGCTTTAAAGAACACGTCATCACCAACAACCCACGTTGAAATATCACCCATAGGGTTTGTTGCATCTATACCAAATACATTGCAAAAGCAAGTTTCCTCAGGAGCTGAGCAAGCAGAGGATATAATAATGCTATTATTTCGTCTTGTAGCATAAAACTCATCAACGGGGTTTGACATAAATACCATATCAAGAATATCAAAGCTTTTTACGTCGCATGCTCTTACACCGTAAACAACAAACTTTTCGCTCTTAATTTCGGGCGGTAAAATTTCGATATTCTTTCCGCTTATTTTAAAATGAGCAAGTGTTTCGGTTTGCGGAAAGAACAAATCCTTTGGTGATTTAACAGTATTCAGCATATCAAGAGCAGTTCTTACTCCGTCTTGATATAACCCGAACTCCGAGGAGTTGTTTTTCTCTATCGGTAAATAGAGGGGCATACTGTCGCTTATTTTGGAAAATAAATCATTTAGCTTATCTTTTTTTATTTTAAGCATTATTTATTCCCCCTCTCGTGAACGATACTTGGTTCGCAGTCCTCTGTTTTATAATTAGTTAAAGGACCTGGAGTTGTAGTATCTTCGCCTGCCTGATATTCCCCGTAAAATTCGTTTATATCCTTTATAAACTTTCTGTTTAAAAGATGAAGAGGAATATTTTGCGGACAAACTCTCGAACACTCACCGCAATCGGTACATCTGCCGGCTACGTGGAATGCACGTATTATATGGAACATATTTTCCTCAAAACTGCTTGTTGGTGATTTTGAGAATGCACCACTGTTATCTCTGTCAAAAATACAGGTACGACAAGTACAAGCAGGGCAAACGTTACGACAAGCATTACATCTTATACACTTAGAAAGCTCGCCTCTCCAGAATTCAAAACGCTCCTCATCGCTCATAGCCTCTAACTTTTCTACCATATCAAAGCGGCCGTTTGCAGATATTTCCTCCGCGTCGCCCTCATATGTCAGCTCATCGTAGGTGAAGTGCTTTTTGCTCTTGCAGTTTATGCACTTTTCTAAAAGAACATCTGCTTTTTTGCAACGCTTTTCGCCGTATAAGGTATCAATAACTAATTCTTCGCCATCTTCTTTGGCGGATTTTATGCCTTTTATTCCAAGCTCTTTTATTTTGTTTATATCAACCATTCCGTTGCACTCAACGCCTATTACATAAACGTTATCTCTGTTGACTCTTGTCTCCTGAACAAGCTGATTCAGAGACAGTGTATCACAGGGCTTTAGGAATGCTAATATTTTACCGTCTTTTTTTGTTTCGTTTACAAGATATTTGCTCAGGTTTGCACCGCAAAAACAGTTGTAAACAAGATTATTTAGCTCATCTTCGCTATTGAATACTGCAGGGGTGTTGTCATAAAAGAACTCACCCTCCTGCCAACCGAGCACACGGTTTACAGTAGTATCAGATAGAAGCTTAGAGGCTCTCTTTTTTATTAGTTCAAAGTTTCTTTGCATCTGAGGTCCTCCAATTTCTTATTCTCACCCAAATCGGTGATTGTTTTAACAAATTCGTTCATTGTTGCAGAGAATTTTGCACCCTCTGCCGCACTTATCCATTCAACGCGTGTTCTGCCTTTTTCTATACCCAAAAAGTCGAGCATAGAAAACAGTAGTGTCATTCTTCTTCGTGCAAAGTAGTTACCTGAAGTGTAGTGGCAATCGCCGGGATGACAACCGGCTATTATAACACCGTCTGCACCTTTTTGGAATGCACGCAGTATAAACAAGGGATTAACTCTGCATGAACATGGTACTCTTATTATCTTTACATCGGCAGGATATGCAAGTCTGCTCGAGCCTGCAAGGTCCGCGCCTGCATACGAACACCAGTTGCAGCAAAAAGCTACAATACGTGGTTTCCATTCGCTTTTTTCGCTCATCGACATATTGCATCCACCTCCGCCATAATCTGATTATTTGTAAAGCCTTTAAGGTCCATAGCACCTGAAGGACAAGTTACCGTACAAGCACCGCAACCCTGACAAACCGCAGAGTTTACACGTGCTACACGTCTTGTTTCTCTTACTCCGTGGTCGTTTATTTCGAGTGTTTCGTAGGTTATAGCACCATAAGGACAAACCTTTTCGCACTGACCGCAACCGTTACACAATAGCTCATTGGAGCCGGCAATACACGGATTTGTTACAAGCTTATCTTTGTTTAACAAGCCAAGAACCTTTGCTGCACAGGCAGATGCCTGTGAAACAGTTTCGGGAATGTCCTTTGGACCTTGACACACACCCGACAGATACACGCCCGCAGTTGGACTTTCAACAGGTCTGAGTTTTGGGTGTGCTTCGGTAAAGAAGTTATTTGTATCGATGCTCGCAGTAAGCATTGTTGCTATTGATTTTGCATCGGGTGATGGCTCTATCGCAGTTGCAAGGACAACCATATCCGCATCCATTTTTAATTGCTTGTTTGCTATCATATCAGAGCCTTGCACAACAAGGTGGTCGCCCTCAACGTACACCTTACCAACCATACCTTTAATGTAGTTTACACCGTATTCCTCAACGGCACGTCTGTAAAACTCATCAAAGTTTTTGCCCGGTGTTCTTACATCTATATAAAATACAGATACATTTACATCGGGGTACTTATCACGTATAAGCATTGCATGCTTTGCAGTGTACATACAACATATTTTTGAACAGTACGATTTACCGCACTCAACTGTTGAACGTGAGCCTACACACTGAATAAACACAACATTATGTGGGTGCTTTCCGTCTGATGGTCTTAAAAGCTTGCCCTTTGTAGGACCTGCCGCATTTGTTAAACGTTCAAATTCGAGTGAAGTTATAACATCGGGTGATTGATTGTAGGCATACTCGTCAAAGTTGTCAAGTTTTATTGGATTAAAACCTGTTGCTACAACAATAGCACCGTATTCCTTTGTTTCAAATTCGTCGACTTGTTCAAAGTCTATGGCATTTGCAGGACAGTTCATAGCACATAGTCCGCATTTACCTGTTTTAAATTTAATACAGTTTTCGCGGTCGATAACCGGTACATTTGGAATTGCCTGTGCAAATGGAATATATATAGCACCTCTTTTGTTAAGTCCCATATTAAATTCGTTGTCTGCTTTTCTGGAAGGACATTTTTCGGTACATACGCCGCAACCGCTGCACAAATCCTCTTTTATACTTCTTGCTTTCTTTTTGATTGTAACACTGAAATTACCCACAAAGCCCGAAACAGACTCTACCTCGCTATAGGTATAAAGATTGATTTTTTCGTGTGCCGACGCATCAACCATTTTTGGTGTTAAAATACAAGCAGCACAGTCAAGGGTAGGGAAGGTTTTATCAAGCTGAGCCATTTTACCGCCTATTGTGGGCGACTTCTCGACTATATCAACTTCATAGCCAGCATCTGCAATATCAAGCGCAGTTTGTATTCCGGCAATACCTCCGCCAATAACAAGAGCTCTCTTTACAACCTTGCTCTCGCCGGGCTTAAGGGGAGTGTTTAGCATTACCTTTGCAATAGCTGCACGTCCCAATATAATTGCCTTTTCAGTGCCGACTTCCATATCCTTATGAATCCACGAGCATTGCTCACGAATGTTTGCAATCTCCACCATAAATGGATTAAGACCGGCTACTTCGGCAGTCTTTCTGAATGTTGCCTCGTGCATTCTAGGTGAGCACGAGCAAACAACAATACCTGTTAAGTTGTGTTCTTTTATTGCATCTCTTATTATAAGCTGACCTGCCTCGGAACACATATATTGATAATCGGTGCTAAATACAACACCCGGCTCAGATTTTAAAGTATCTGCTACTTGTTTTACATCAACTGTGCCGGCTATATTACTTCCGCACCAACAAACAAAAACTCCTATTCTTTGCAATTATTTCACTTCCTTATCTAAATTGCGTATTATTTCGAATATTTGCGCATTGCGCTGACTATTGCCTGTTGAGGTAAATCCTCATCTAACAAGTCGGGTATGTTATCACTCTTTAAATGATTTTTACTCTGTTCTCTTATAACGCAAAGTCTTAGTGCCTCTATCAGTTTTGCCGGCTCTACATCTCTCGGACATCTTTGTGTACATGCAAAGCACGAAAGACATTTGTATATAGACTCCGATTTTAACAATGGCTCAATTTCGCCATTGTTTACCATGCCAACAAACTGATGTGGATGAAATTCCATTTCGTCATATGCCGGACAAGTACCTGAGCATTTTCCACACTTCATACACTTTTTTGGGTCAACACCGCTTATACGGAGTATAGTTTCTTTTAATGCATCATATTTTGTATTCATTCTTGCCCCTCCGTCATATTTTTTAAGCCGAGTGCCTCAGCCAAAAGCTCCGTAAAATAAAGTACGGGCATAACTTTATCAGAATTAACCTTTAAATTATACATACATAAAGGACAAGCGGTTATAATAGTATCAGCACCTGCATTTTTTGCACTGTCAACTACTGATTGTGCCTTTTTTTGCGCAAGTGGTTTGTCTTCCATTGTCAGATAACCTCCGCAACACTCATTTCTGTATGAGTAAATAACAGGAGTTGCGCCTATTGCCTTTATAAAGTCCTCTATAATTGTGGGATTTTCGGGATTGTCAAATGCCATAACCTTAGATGGACGAAGTAGCATACAGCCGTAATATGCAGCTATTTTTCTCTCCTTTAGGGGATTAACAACCGCTTTTTTTATGTTGTCAAAGCCGATTTCATCACGAAGCATTTCAAGGTAGTGAATAACGTCGGTTTCGCCATTGTAATCCTCGTCAAGATAAAGGTTTATTTTTGTTCTTATATCTTCGTTTTCTTTTATATCATTGTTAACTCGCTTTATTACATGATGGCATGCAGAGCATAGTGTCAAAAGCTTTTGACCCTTGTTTTTTGCGCTTATAAGTGCACGTGCAGATGAAAGTCTTGTTGCTATTTCATCATTAGCCTGAGGATATACTGCGCCGCAACATTGCCAATCTTTTATTTCTTCCATTGTTACGCCAAGCATTGTGGCACATTCTCTTGCATATATATCAAGCTCTTTGCCTTTTGTTTTGAGCGTACAACCGGGATAGTAGCTATATACCATTTTTTACATCCCCTCTAACTTAAAATGTAATTTCTTTTATAACGTTTTTAATTCTGTTTGCACTGTATACAAACTTTTCTTTTTCTTCGTCTGTGAGTGCAGGTATGATTTTTCTCTTTATTCCGCCTTTACCAATAAGAGCAAGACCAGAAAGACATACATCGTCTATACCAAACTCGCCGTGCATCATTGTAGATACAGTAAGAATTGTATCGTTACTTCCAAGCAGGCACTTACATATATGACATGTTGCAATAGATACCGCATAAAAGGTTGCACCCTTGTTTGCTATAACGGTTGCACCTGCAGTTTTTGTGTAGTTTACTATTTCTTCATAATCCAGATTGCCTATTTCCTTGTGGAACTCAGGGTCAAGGGCTTTTTCGTATTCAGTAACAGGAATACTTGCTATTGTAGCCAAAGACCATGGCACAAAGGCACTGTCGCCATGTTCGCCAAAAACGTAAGCATGAACGCCTTTCTGACTCATTTTAAAGTGTTCTGCTATTCTTGAACGTACTCTCGAGGTATCAAGTATAGTTCCAGTTCCTATAATTCTTTCTTCGGGAATACCCGAAATCTTATTAAATACGTATGTTAAAACATCAACAGGATTACTTACAAGTATATACACTGCGTCGGGTGCATATTTTACAATGTTTGGGGCAATGGATTTTAATACATCTACATTTGCCTGCGCCAAATCGAGTCTTGACTGACCGGGCTTTCTTGCTAAACCAGAGGTTATGACCACAATATCGGAATCTGCTGCATCCTCATAATCTCCCGAATATATTGTTACAGGGGAAGCAAACGGTGTACCCTGACGTATATCCATAGCCTCACCAAATGATTTTTCGCTGTTGATATCAATAATTACGATTTCCGATACAATCGCATTCAGTGCCATAGTATATGCTATTGTTGCACCAACGTTACCTGCACCGATAATAGTTGCTTTACTCAATAGTAACACTCCTTTTCTAAAGTTAATCTTTGTTAAGAATTTAACAATCTCGTTAAAAAAATTTTTGGCAGCAGATATTTTTATGAGAATATCATACTGCCCCTATACACTTTTTACAAAGCTAATATTATTATACCATAACAGAACATATGTGTCAATAGAACATTTCATTAAATATTTAACAAAAAACAGGTAGTGTTTTTGTTATATATATGTAATTTTGGTTAATTTTAGTTATTGCAAAAAACAGCAGGAATTAAATTACTCAATTCCTGCTGCTTGTTTTGCTAATTTATCTGCTAAATCGTTATATTTGTCGCCACTGTGTCCCTTTACTTTATGAAAAGAAATGTTAATTTTGTCTTTTACACTGTCGTAAAAATCTTTGTAGCGTGCAGTGCCCGGTTTGTTTGTTTTCCACGCACCTGTGCACCATTTTTCTATGCCCTGATAATCGTAGTATATATGCAATGTTTTTATGTTGTATTTCAGGCAATAGCGCATAGCAAGAATTGCTCCGCATATTTCGCCTGCAACATTACGCATTTTTGATAGCTCACTATCGTCATATGATTGGTTAAATGTAGTTTCCTCACCGTTATATAAAATCACAACTCCACACCCGAAGTTTTGTGTCCCTGTATTGTAGCTTCCGTCAACATAGGCAACTGCGACGTCGGGAGGATATGTTGTTTTTGTGGGCGCAAACTCTGCATTATCAAGATATTCCTGTGCGCTCACAAGTGAGGTGAAGCTTTTATACTCAGCTCCGCTATACCCGTCAACTGATTGTTTGCACTCCTCCCAGGTTTTAAAAATTCCAACTTTATGTCCCTGGCGTACTGCATAGTATTTCATATTATATAACTCCTATAACTCCTTTTATAAAAGAGAAATTTTAAGATTTTTTGTTTTGCGATTCCAACCATATAACCAAAACCGATACGTCAGACGGAGATACACCGCTTATTCGTGATGCCTGTCCCAATGATTTTGGTTGAATTTTATTGAGCTTTTGCCTTGCCTCGAGGCGCAGACCGTGAATGTCCGAATAGTCCTGATCAGGTGGCAAAAGACGTTGCTCCATTTTTTTAAATTGTTCTACCTGTGCAATCTGCCTTGCAATATATCCGTCATACTTGAGCTTTATTTCAACCTGTTCGCATACAGATGGTGGAAGAGATGGACGTGATTCGTCGACCTCAGCCAATAAATCATAGTTAAGCTCAGGACGCTTTATCATATCTGCAAGCTTTATGCCCGTTTTAACAGGGGTGGAATTGTTTTTTTCTAAAATTGGATTTGCAACTTTTGGTGGTATAGTTATTGAGCTTACTCTTTTTATTTCTTCTTCTATAAGCGACATCTTGTGCAAAAATCTGTTGTATCTTTCCTCGCTTATAAGACCTACTCTGTAACCGAAGGGGAGAAGCCTTTCATCTGCATTATCCTGTCTTAAAAGCAGTCTGTATTCCGAACGCGAGGTCATCATTCTGTATGGCTCGTTAGTGCCTTTTGTTATCAAATCGTCAATAAGTGTACCGATGTATCCGTCACTTCTGTCGAGCGTCAAAGGTTCTTTGCCCAAAAGCTTCAGTGCTGCATTTATTCCGGCAACAAGTCCCTGTGCGGCAGCCTCCTCATAGCCTGACGTACCGTTAAACTGTCCGGCACCGTACAGATTTGGTATATTCTTAAATTCAAGAGTTGCATAAAGCTGAGTAGGGTCGCAGCAATCGTATTCAATAGCATATGCACTGCGCATTATCTGGCAGTTTTCCAGACCCTTTATAGAGCGGTACATTGCAAGCTGAACGTCTTCGGGTAAGCTTGTAGAAAAGCCTTGTGCATACATTTCCTTTGTATTAAGTCCCATCGGCTCAATAAAAAGCTGGTGACGCGGCTTGTCGTGAAAACGCACAACCTTATCTTCTATTGATGGGCAATATCTCGGACCAATACCCTCCACAAGACCGCTATACATAGCGCTTCTGTGCAGATTTTCGTGAATTATTCTGTGTGTTTCTTCGTTTGTATAAACCAGGTAACAAGGTACTAAATTTTCCTTTGTATTTTCAGTTTCAAACGAGAAAGGAACAATCGTTTCGTCGCCATATTCAATTTCCATTTTTGAATAGTCCAGAGAGTCGGCATGTATTCTTGCGGGAGTACCCGTTTTAAAGCGCAAAAGCTCAACGCCGATTTCTTTTAATGACGAAGAAAGCTCATTTGAGGGGAACATTCCGTCAGGACCGCTTTCCTTTGAGTATGAGCCTATAAGTATTTTGCCTTTAAGATATGTGCCCGTTGCTATAATTACTGCTTTTGTTTTATACATTGCACCCGTTGCGACCGACACACTTTGAATTTTACCGTCTTCGATATTTATTTTCGTAACCTCTTGTTGTATTACGTCAAGGTTTTGCTCACCCTCAACCGCTTTCTTCATATAAATATGATACGATGAACGGTCAATCTGGGCGCGCAATGAGTGTACTGCCGGACCTTTACCGCGATTAAGCATTTTTGATTGAATAAAACACTCATCGGCGGCTTTTGCCATCTCTCCGCCAAGAGCGTCAATTTCGCGTACCAGATGTCCCTTTGCAGTACCTCCTATTGATGGGTTGCAGGGGAGATTTCCTATAGCGTCAAGACTAATCGAAAACATTGCAGTTTTAACGCCAAGCCTTGCCGATGCAAGTGCCGCCTCGCAACCCGCGTGTCCTCCGCCTATAACAACAACGTCATATTCTCCTAATAACATTTACTGTCTCCTTTTATATTTACGCTTCTTCTGTCTGTGCTTCTTTTTCTTGCTCCTGTGCCTTTTTAACAATAGGTTTTATACGGTTTGTTGCCGAGAATTCTATTGTCATTCTTGTGAGAATAGGTGCAACAATGCACATAACCAGAATAGCAAATGCAGTATTTAAGAACATAAATAAAACAAATACAATTCCTATGCTTATCACAGTAAGTATTAAATTTACAGGAATTGAACCTAATGTAAGAAGTAATGCGTTCTTAAATATGTGTCGTAACTTAAGCTTAAATGTAGTCATAAGCTGGTATATGTAAAAATGCATCCAGGCATATATCATAAACACTACCAGCAAAGCAACTATTGCAACATAAAATAACGTGTTTTGTGTTTGAGCATGCAGTGAATAATAAAGCCTGATTGAATTAGGCACAAGTGCCACAAAAATAATGTCAATCAGTACAAGTAACATACCCTGCTTAAAATTCTCTTTAAAAATATCCTTTCCGTCGCTTATTATCCATACAGGAGTCCTGTTTGTGAAGCAACGTATAACGTATGCATATACTGCCGATACAGGTCCGCTTCCAAAGAGCGTAAATATGCAAATACTGAAAATAATTCTCAGAATAATATATATTGAATTTGCAGTCCCCTCATCAAGCTGAGGCAGCGAAGTGCTAATCCATTCATAATCTATTGGTGCTATAAAAACCATAAGTGCAATAAAGGGCAGACTCAAAAGCACATAAATAATATTAAGACCAAGTATCTTCGAAAACTTTTCGCCTATAATCTCCCAAAATCTGAAAAAACTTCTCTTTTCCGGCTCGTCTGCATTAACGCCTTTTCCGGGCTTTAAATATCCTGGTGAAAATAATCCCATAACTAACATCTCCTGAATTTGTGTTATTTGTAATTATACGTAGATTATTGTAACACAAATTTACACTTATTTCAAGTATGATATGGGGAATTATTTTAAACTTTTTATTAATTTAAGATAAAACTTCTTTTTTGTGTAATTTTAGAAATTACAAATTGACAAAGGAAGAAAAATAATGTATAATATATTTAATATTTTTATGGAGGCTATAAATATGAAAAAGACATACAAGTTTCTCGCATTCGACTTTGGAGCATCATCAGGCAGAGCTATGCTTGCAAAATTCGATGGCGAAAAAATAACATTAGAAGAAAAACACCGTTTTTCTAACGACCCTGTTGATATAAACGGTAATTTACATTGGGACGTTTTAAGACTCTTTTTTGAAATTAAGCAGGGTATTTTAAAATGTGCAAATTCAGGAGACAGAGACATCGATTGTATTGGTATCGATACCTGGGGTGTTGACTATGGCTTGCTTGATGAAAATGATAAGCTTTTAGGTAATCCGTATCATTACCGTGATACAAGAACAGAAGGAATGTACGAAGAAGCATTCAAGATTGTTCCAAAGGCAGAAATATTCGAAAAAAGCGGCGGTATTGCATTCAACTGGTTTAATACTATTTTCCAGCTTCTTTCTGCAAAGCTTTCGAACGATTCTTCATTAAAGAATGCAAAAACAATGCTTCTTATGCCCGACCTGTTCAATTTCTTCTTAACAGGTGAGAAAAAGACAGAGTATACCATTGCATCAACAACACAAATGTTCAATAGCGTAAAGCACGAATGGGCATACGACTTGTTAGAAAAAATGGGCTTGCCTACAGATATACTAACAGACGTTGTATATCCGGGTGAGATTGTAGGAAAAATCAAGCCTGAATTAGCAGAGGAACTTGGAATTGATGAGATTCCGGTTATTGCAGTTGCATCACACGATACAGGCAGTGCAGTTGCATCTGTTCCTGTTGTTGACGAAAAAGACTTTATTTATATTTCTTCGGGTACGTGGTCGCTTATGGGTGTTGAGCTTGATAAGCCAAATGTTTCAGAAGATGCATTGGAGTATAACTTCACAAACGAAGGCGGCGTAAACAAGAGTATACGTTTCCTTAAGAATATAATGGGCTTGTGGTTAATTCAGGAATCAAGACGTCAATGGGACAGAGAGGGTGAGCTTTTAAGCTTTGATGAGCTCGAAAATCAGGCAAATGCTGCTGAGCCATTTGCAAGTCTTATAGACCCCGACTATCACACATTCCAGACACCCGGTAATATGCCAAAGAGAATACGCGAGTATTGCGAAAAGACAGGACAAAAAGTCCCCGAGACAAAGGGCGAGGTTGTGCGTTGTATTGCTCAATCTCTTGCATTTAAGTACCGTCAGACAGTTGAGGGTATGGAAGAAGTTACAGGCAACAAGTATAATGTTGTAAATATTGTCGGCGGCGGTATTAAGGATAAGATGATTTGTCAGTTTACCGCAAATGCAACCAAGAGAAAGGTAAGCACAGGTCCGGTAGAAGCAACAAGTATAGGTAATGTAGTTGTTCAGGCAATGGCAATGGGTGCAATAAAAGACCTCAAAGAAGGTAGACAGGTAATTAAAAACTCGTTTGATATTAAGGTTTATGAGCCACAGGATAGCGATGCCTGGGACGCTGCATACGAACAGTGGAAGAGAATTATAAAAAGTATATAACAGATAGGATTTTTATATATGAGTAAAACCGAAATAATAGCACAGGCGTATGGAATTCTTGGACTTATTATTATAGTTTCGTCGTTTCAGTTTAAAGAAAACAAAAAATTCTTTACATTACAGGGTGTAGGAAGTGTATTGTTCTTCCTTAACTTTATAATGATAGGTGCAGTTGCAGGAGCACTGTTTAATCTTACTAATTTTATAAGGGGAATGTTGTTTTCTAAAAACACACATAAGCTATGGAAGCTTATTGTGGTAGAGGTTTTATATACTATATGCTTTGTATTTGCCGTTTTTACGGGAGGTACTGACTATTTTCAGATATTTATAGCATTTTTGCCGTATGCGGCGCTTGTGGCTATGAGTGTATGTATGTGGAACGGTAACGGAAAGAATATAAGAATTTCGCAGATAACATATATGTCTCCGGCGTGGATTATACATAATATATTTAACTTCTCGCTTGGCGGTCTTATATGTGAAACAATAAATATGATTTCTTCGTTTGTTGCACTTACCAGGTACAAGAAAAATGGTTTTAACAGTAATTAAATATTCATATATCAAAAGAAATTCTCATAGTATATACTATGAGAATTTTTTTATTTCAATATAGCAGAAAGGAATGGTTATAGATATGAATATAATTACTGAGGAGTTACAACTAAACCGCATTATTACCTCATCAAAAATGCAAAAGCTTGTTGAGGGCGACGTGATTGTGCCGGACATCAAGCCGGATATTTTAAAACTCTTGCAAACAGACGCACTAACCACTGTTACGGACAAACATATTGGTGATGGTTGTGTAGATGTAAAAGGAAAAGTTGACCTTACAATGCTCTATATTCCAGATTCGGAGGAGGAGAGAATAAAAAGCATTGCAACTTCGTTTGATTTTGAAGAAAGTATTGTGAACCGAGGGCTTAGCGCTGCAGACAGTGCAATACTTAACTCTTATGTTGAAAGAGTAGAAGTTAATGTTGTTAATAGTCGTAAATTAAAAATAAAGGTTGTTGTGGCAATCGAGTATGAGCTTATAAAAATAGCGCCCCTGTCCCTTGCAGTTGATACGGAGGAATGCGAAAATGTACAGGTGAAAAGAGAAACAGTATCGGTGCAAAACAGTGTGGGTGTTGTTGAGAGTGTATTCGATATACACGAAAAAGCAGAAATTGCCTCAGGTCAGGAGAGTATAGAAGAACTTCTTAAATATGATATAAAAATATCTGATTGTGAGCATAAGCCTATGGGCGAAAAGGTTATATTAAAGGGTACGTTGTGTGTGAGTGTTCTTTACATATCAAAATCAGGCAATATAGAATTCAGCGAGAGCGAAATTCCGTTTACCGAGATTGTGGAAATAGAAAATCTGTCTGAGAGCAGTTATTGTGATATGGACTTAACAGTTGGTGAGTGCTCTGTTACAACCGAAGAAGACACTGACGGAGATATGCGCATAATAGACATAGAGGGCAGTGTTAACGTATGCATAAAAGCGGTTGAGGATATTGAAGTTGATATGATAGCAGATTGCTATGAGCCATATAAATCTATTACAGTTGAACGTGAAAATATAATGATAGATGAAATAGTATCACGTCCGCAAACACAAAATACAATAAGAGATATTATAGAAATAAACCAGGATATGCCATCTGTTACGGGAGTATATGACGTATTAGCACATCCTTGTGCAGTTAACGCATCAATAACAGGAAACAGAGTGGTTTGCGAGGGTAAAATAGAAGCATTTATTCTATACATTTCGGACAGTGCACAAAGCCCTGTATGCAGCATAAAAAAGGAGATACCGTTCAGCTATATGATTGACGATTGTCCTGATGGCGAAATGCTTACACCAAAGGTAAAAGCTGAAATCAAGCATATCGGCTATAGCCTTAATGCCGCAGGCGAAATTGAGCTTAGGATTGTTTTATCGCTTAGTGCAAACATTATAAAACAACGCAGTATAGATATAATAAGTCAGGTGAGTGGCGAAGAAAACAGTGAAGTGTGCAATGGAATAATAATTTATTTTGTACAAAAAAATGACACATTATGGAATATTGCCAAAAAATACTGTGTTCCCACACAGGCAATAATAGATTTTAATTCACTTAAGGAGGAAACACTTAAGGAGGGAACAAGATTACTTATACCAGGTAAGTGATAAAAATAAAATAGTTGACAATTCCAAAATTATGTTGTATAATATACCGCGTATGTATTTTTACTAAGTATATCATAATAATAGAGGAGGAACACAGGAATGAACGTTAAGGAATATGTCTTGACCGCAGAGGGTAAACAAAAGCTCGAGGCGGAGCTTGAGCATTTAAAAAATGTTACAAGAAAAGAAGTATCTGAACAAATCAAAGAAGCGCGTTCGTATGGGGACCTTTCGGAGAACGCTGAGTACGATGCAGCAAAAGATAAACAAGCAGAAGTAGAAGCACGTATAAGTGAGATTGAGCAAATGCTCAAATATGCTAAAATTATAGAGGCAACAGACATAAAAACAGATGTAGTAACACCGGGGGCAAAGATTGTACTCGAAATGTTTGGCGAGCAGACAACATACACACTTGTCGGAACATCAGAGGCGGACCCGAATAAAAATATGATTTCTTATGAATCACCTGTAGGGGCTGCAGTGTTAAACCACTCAGTAGGCGAAGTTGTTCAGGCAGCTGCACCGGCAGGAAACATAGAAATCAAGATAATCAAAATAGGCGACTAATCGAACTAAGCAAAGGGACGGAGTTATTCGTCCTTTTGTTATCTTTTTTTAATTTCATATAACAGAAAGGCTATAGTCTATGAAAAAAACAATAGAAAAACTCAGCAATATGCGCGGAGTTTCGGGTTTTGAATATTTAATAACCGACGAAATAAAAAAGATGTTTATGGAATATGCAGACGAGGTATATACAGATACATTGGGCAGTGTTATTGCGCATAAAAAAAGCAATGTCAAAAATGCACCCAAAATTATGATAGAAGCTCACTGTGATGAGATTGGACTTATAGTTACAGATATAACAGAAGATGGCTACATCACATTTGCCAACGTCGGCGGGGTAGACAACAGAATTTTACCCTCGCTCGAGGTTGTTGTACACGGTAAAAAAGACATAAACGGTGTTATTGGAATAAAACCTGATAATTTACTAGAAAAAGACAAAACTGTAAAAATAAAAGATATGGCGGTAGATACCGGTCTTGATGCAAAAACACTAAAAGAGCTTGTAAGTGTTGGCGACAGTATAACAATGGCACAGTCGGTAGGTGCTCTTGGAAAGAAGCAATGGAGCGGAAAGTCGCTTGATGACAGAGCCGGTGTTGCGGTACTTGTAAATGTTATGAAAGCACTCAAAAATGAAGATATAGAGGCTGAGGTGTACGCAGTTAGTGCAGTTCAGGAAGAGGTAGGCTGCCGTGGTGCAAAAACTGCCGCATTTTCGGTAAATCCCGATTTGGCAGTGGCTATTGACGTTACTCACGCGATAACACCCGACAACTCAGACGGAGCATTCAAGACGGGCAGTGGAGTTGTAATAGCAACAGGCCCTAATATTCACCCCAAGCTATATAAAAAGCTCGTATCGTTGTGCGAGGATAATAAGCTGAAATACGAAATTGAAGTAGAAGCAGGTGATACGGGCACAGACGCGTGGGAAATACAGACCGCAAGAGACGGAATTCCTACTGCACTATTGTCAATCCCGTTAAAATATATGCATACATCCGTAGAAACAATGTCGCTTTCGGATATTAAAACTACTGCTGAGCTTTTGGTGCAACTAATAAAGAATATGAAGGGAGATATATCGTGGTTGAGTCTATAAAAGAAATAAGCGAGCTTAATGCCATAAGCGGTAATGAAGATAAATTACGTGAATATATCTTAAATCATATTGGTAAAAATAACGTAAGCGTTGATACAATGGGTAATATCACTGTATATAAAAAAGGTACGTCAGGGGACACTAAAAAGCTTATGGTTGTAACGCACGTTGATGAGTGCGGTTTAATAGTAAAGGATATAACAGACGACGGATTTATAAAATTTGAATGTGTAGGTAATGTTGAGCTTCGTTCGCTTATATCCAAAAAGGTTGTAATTGCAGATAAAGTAAACGGTATAATCGGTATGAAAGCGATACATCTGCAAAAGAAAGAAGAACGCGAAACTGTAAAAAAAGCAAAAGAGCTTTTTATAGATATAGGTGCAAAGGATAAAAAGGAAGCACAAAAATATGTTAAAAAGGGTGATTATATATCATTCGATACAAAATTCTCAAAAACAGGGGACGTTCTAAAAGGCAAGGCATTAGACAGAATATGCGTTGCACCCGTTCTTGAGTTGCTTAAAACAAACCCCGGATATGACACGTATTTTGTGTTTACAATGCAAAAGGAAGTAGGTATGAGAGGTGCGCATATTTGTGCATCAAAAATCAACCCCGATTTTGCAATTATATTAGACACGGTCGAAAGTGCAGATATGTTCGGGAGCAAGGAAAATGAGATACAGGCAAAAGTCGGTGAAGGTGTTTTAATTCAGTATGCGGACAAGTACTCAATTTCGAACAGAGACTTATTAAACGAAGTAATAAAAAAAGCAGATGAAAATAAAATACCGTATCAAAAAGCTGGTACAATAAGAGAATTCAGTGATGCGGGCGAAATTATAACCTCGTATGGGGGTGTAAAAGCAATAACACTGTCTGTACCCGTAAGGTATACACACACGCCTGTACAGCTTGCAAATCAAAATGACGTAAAAGCACTGTTCGACTTAACGAAAACTATTCTCGAAAAGTGATAATTTCGAAAGGATATATAAGTAATGGAACTATTAAAAAACCTAACACAGACCGATGGTGTATCGGGAACTGAAACACAAATAAGCAATTTAATATACGAAAATGCAAAAGAATATTGCGACGAAGTAGAAACCGACGCAATGGGTAATCTTATTGCTCGCAAAAAAGGCAACGGTAAAAAGATAATGATAAGTGCCCATATGGACGAAATCGGTATAATTGTTTCTTTTATAGAAAAAGAGGGATTTATCCGTTTTTCCAATATAGGCGGATTATACACAAAACAACTTATAGGACGCAGAGTGCGTTTTAAAAACGGAGTAGTGGGAGTTATAGGCTGCGAGGAAGAAGATTTTGAAAAAAAGGCGCAAATATCAAAGCTTTTTATAGACATAGGTACAAAAAATGAAGAAGAAACAAAAAGATATGTAAATATAGGAGATATGGCGGCTTTTGTGGGTGATTTTTATGTAAATGGAGACGTTGTTGTATCAAAAGCACTCGATAACAGAGTAGGTTGTTATATTCTCTTAAAAGCCATGAGGGACACAAAAACTGACAATGATTTATATTTCGTCTTTTCAACTCAGGAAGAAGTCGGCTTAAGGGGTGCAAAGGTGGCAACGTTTGATATTTCACCTGACTATGCCATTGCAGTAGATGTTACAGACACGGGCGACTATCCCCAGGCACCGCAAAACAGTGTTAAGCTAGGTAAGGGTGCTGCAATAAAGGTTATGGACCGTTCTGTCTTGTGTGATGCCTACGTGCGCTCGTTGATGGTTGAGGCGGCAAAGGAAAATAATATACCTTATCAGCTCGAAATTATGACAGACGGAGGAACAGACGCAGGTGCAATGCATCTTTCAAGAGGCGGAGTAAAAACGGGCGGAATATCTGTCCCCACAAGACATATTCACTCACCGTCAGAAATGATTAATATAAACGATGTTAAAAACTGTACAGACCTTTTAAAAGCAGTATTGGAAAAATTATAAATAACGGAGGAAGAAAGTGAAAACATCTGATTTCTACTATGATTTACCCGGGGAGCTTATTGCACAGACACCGCTAAAGGACAGGAGTTCATCACGGCTTATGGTTTTAGATAAAAATACGGGTGAAATCAAGCATAAGCATTTTTATGATATTATTGATTATCTTAATGAGGGCGACACTCTTATTTTAAACGATACAAAAGTACTTCCTGCAAGACTATATGGCGAAAAAGAGGGTACAGGCGGTGCTATTGAATTTTTGCTTTTGCATAAGCATAGCCTCGATACTTGGGAGGTTATCTTAAAACCAGGTAAAAAAGCAAAACCAGGTGCAAGATTTGTATTCGGTAACGGAGAGCTGAGAGCAGAAGTTATAGATATAGTAAACGAGGGCAACCGTCTTGTGAAATTTGAATATGAGGGAGTATTCGAAGAAGTTCTCGACAGACTTGGCGAAATGCCAATCCCTCCGTATATAACACAAAAATTAGAGGATAAAAACAGATACCAGACAGTATATGCAAAAAATCCCGGCTCTGCCGCCGCGCCTACTGCAGGCTTGCATTTCACGCCCGAGCTTATGCAGAAAATAAAGGATAAGGGTATTAATATCGGCTTTGTAACGCTTCATGTGGGACTTGGTACATTCCGACCTGTTAAAGTGGAAGATGTAAACGACCATAAAATGCACTCGGAATTCTACATACTCCCTGGGGATGTTGCTGACCTTGTAAACGATACAAAAAGAAAAGGCAAAAGAGTTATTTCTGTAGGTACAACTGCAACAAGAGTCTTAGAAACTGCAGGACTATCGGGCGAGAAAATCAGTGCAGACACAGGCTGGACAGATATTTTTATATATCCAGGTAAGGAATTAAGGGTTGTCGATGCACTCATAACAAACTTCCATCTGCCCGAATCTACACTTATAATGCTTGTATCAGCTTTTGCAGGCAAAGAAAATGTTTTAATGGCATACGAAAGAGCTGTAGAAGAAAAATACAGATTTTTCTCATTTGGCGATGCTATGTTCATTCAATAAAGAATTTATTGAATGAACAAGTGAAAAGGTAATAGTGAATGGTGAATAGGTGAGGTAGGGTTTCGTCGGTTGACGAAACCCTATACTTGTTAAATTCATCTTTTTTTTTCTTGGTTTTTCTTGTGATTTTTTTGAAAAAACTATTGATTTAATTTAAAAGGTGTGTTATAATGTTTAGTGAGAAAGTGTTTTTATAATGTAAAAAACCAAAAAACAAAGAAAACAAAACAAAATTTTAAATATAAAAAACAAAGGGGAATAGCTATGAAAACTTTTAACACAACTGATATTCCAATGACGGAAAGAATAAAAAAGTTGATTGAAAACACATTTTCTGCAACTCCGCAAATTGAAACTGACAGAGCAGTTCTGCTTACCGAAAGCTATAAGCAAACAGAATCTGAGCCTATGATAAAAAGACGTGCTTTGGCGTTTAAGCATATACTCGAAAATATTCCGATTATAATAAGAGATTATGAGCTTGTTGTAGGTAGTGCAACAAAGCGCCCAAGAAGTTGTCAGACATTTCCCGAGTTTTCGTATGAGTGGCTCGAAACCGAGTTCGATACTATCGAAAATCGTGATGCTGACCCATTCTACATAAGCGAAGAAAGCAAAAAAATCTTAAAAGAGGTTGGCGAGTATTGGAAGGGTAAAACCACAAGCGAGCTTGCTACTTCTTATATGGCACCTGAGGCAATCCTAGCTATTGAACATAACATTTTTACACCAGGTAACTATTTCTATAACGGTGTGGGCCATGTTACAGTTGATTACGATAAAGTACTTAAAATCGGATATAAAGGTATAATAGCAGAGGCAGCAAAAGAGCTTGCCTCAATGGACATATATGCACCTGATTATTCTAAAAAGCACGAATTTCTTGAGTCTGTTATAATCACAAGCCAGGCTGCTATTGATTATGCAAAGAGATATGCCGCTCTTGCACGCGAAATGGCACAAAAAGAAACAGACGCTACAAGAAAGCAAGAACTTTTAACAATTTCACAAAACTGTGCTAACGTGCCCGAGAATGGTGCAAAATCATTCCACGAGGCTTGTCAGTCATTCTGGTTTGTTCAAATGCTTATACAAACAGAGTCAAGCGGACACTCAATATCACCAGGACGTTTCGACCAATATATGTACCCATACTATAAAGCTGACATAGAAAAGGGCGCAATAACAAGAGAGTTTGCGCAAGAGCTTTTGGATTGTGTATGGGTTAAGTTAAATGATTTGAGTAAAGTAAGAGACTCAGCATCAGCAGAGGGATTTGCCGGATACAGTATGTTCCAGAACCTGTGTGCAGGCGGTCAGGATAGAGAGGGTAGAGATGCTACAAACGACTTGTCGTTTATGTGTATACAGGCATCAATGCACACACTTTTGCCATCACCGTCATTCTCTGTAAGAGTATGGAACGGAACCCCTAACGAATTTTTGATTAAGTGTGCAGAGCTTACAAGAACGGGAATAGGTCTGCCTGCATACTACAACGACGAGGTAATTATCCCTGCCCTGATGAGCAGAGGTCTTTCTCTTGAAGATGCAAGAGATTACAACATAATAGGTTGTGTTGAGCCTCAGGTTCGCGCCAAGACAGAGGGCTGGCACGATGCGGCATTCTTTAATATGTGTCGTCCTATTGAGCTTGTATTCACAAACGGTATGGACAAGGGCGTTCAGGTAGGTCCAAGAACAGGCGAAGTTACCGAGTTCAAGACATTTGAAGAAGTTATGAGAGCATACACAATTCAAATGCACTACATGATTCGTCTTATGGTAAATTCAAATAATGCAATAGACGTAGCCCATGCCGAAAGAGCACCGCTACCATATCTTTCAAGTATGATTAACGATTGTATAAAGCGCGGAAAGAGCTCACAAGAGGGTGGAGCAATTTATAACTTCACAGGTCCTCAGGGCTTTGGTATAGCAAATATGGCAGACGGTCTTTATGCAATCAAAAAACTTGTATTTGACGAAAAGATAGCAACACTTGCAGACTTTAAGAATGCAATGCTAAATAACTATGGCGAGGGCTTAACACCAAAAGCAGCAACCGCTGCAACAAAAGAGGTTGTAGATAACCTTGTTAAGATGGGCAAAAAGGTTGATACCAACACAGTAGAGGAAATCTGTAAAATGTTCCTTGCCGGTGAAACTGATAAAGCTAAAAAGAACAGTTACGATAAACTGCGTCAACTGATAGATGGCGTTGACAAATACGGAAACGACGTCGAAGAAGTTGATATGCTTGCAAGAGAGGTTGCATATATCTACACAAGAGAACTCGAAAAGTATAAGAACCCAAGAGGTGGTATATTCCATGCAGGCTTGTATCCTGTTTCGGCAAACGTACCGCTAGGTGAGCAGACAGGTGCAACACCTGATGGCAGACTTGCAAACACACCTCTTGCAGACGGTGTAGGTCCAAGAAGCGGTTACGACAAATTAGGCCCGACAGCTGCGGCAAACTCAGTTGCAAAGTTAGACCACGGTATTGCTTCGAACGGTACTTTGTATAACCAGAAGTTCCATCCGTCAGCGCTAAGCGGTGTAGAGGGTTTGCAGAACTTTGCATCATACATAAGAGCATTCTTCGACCAAAAGGGTATGCATATGCAATTTAACGTTGTCAGCCGTGATACACTTTTAGATGCGCAAAAGCACCCCGAAAACTACAAATCTCTTGTTGTAAGAGTTGCAGGGTACAGTGCGTTGTTTACAACACTTTCGCGTTCACTTCAGGACGATATAATTAATAGAACAGAGCAGACTTTTGGTTGCTGATGAGGAGAAAATAAATTGTTGGATTATTACGATACAAAAGGCAGAATTTTTGACATACAAAAATACTCCATACATGACGGACCCGGAATAAGAACTATTGTGTTTTTAAAGGGTTGTGCGCTAAGATGCAAATGGTGTTGTAATCCCGAATCCCAGAGCTTTGATATCGAAACAATGATGTTCAACGGTAAAGAAAAGGTAATGGGTAAGGACGTAACCGTTGCAGAAGTTATGGATATTGTTCGTAAGGATAGCTTTTATTATCAGAGAAGCGGCGGCGGTATGACACTTTCGGGTGGTGAATCGCTGCTTCAGCCTGAATTTGCAATAGGCTTGTTAAAAGCGTGCAAGGATTTTGGTATAAATACTGCAATAGAAACTACTGCCATTGCAAAGTGGGAGGTAATTGAACGGTATTTGCCTTATCTTGACTATGTTCTTATGGATATAAAGCATATGGACAGTGCAAAGCATAAGGAGTTTACCACACAACCTAACGAGCGTATTTTGGAAAATGCCAAAAAAATTGCAGAGTCGGGAATGGTAGACTTAACCATAAGGGTGCCTGTTATTCCTACATTTAATCACACGCCTGAGGAAATAAGTGATATTGCGCGTTTTGCGCAAAGCCTAAAGGGAGTTAAAAGACTTCACCTTTTGCCATATCACCGTTTGGGACAGGGTAAGTATGAGGGTTTAAACAGAGAATATCTTATGAGGCACATAGAGCCTATGACAAACGAATATGTCGAAAAGCTGCTAAAAGCAGCACAAAATGCCGCACCAAATTTACAGGTGCAAATAGGTGGTTAAAATAAAAAGAATGCGTGGTAAAAATATACCGCGCATTCTCTTTTATTTAGCTATTAATCACATACACATGTAACAATAACGATTATGATAAGAACCCAAAGAACCATATCTAAATCGAAGTTACAACCATTGTTGCGGCCGCATGTAGACATTCTGTTTTCACAACATTCACCCATTTTGACGTGCCTCCTTTCCTTGATTGTTAATGTATATTATGATTTTTTTGAAAAAAAGAGCCTGTACCTATTGCAATTTTCCAAAAAATGATGTATTATATATAGTGGATATTAATGAAGTTTCAAACATAAGCAGGAGGTATAACCTTGATTAAGGAAAAAATAGACCGTATAAACGAATTGGCAAGAAAGTCAAGAAACGAGGGCCTTACCGAGTTGGAAAAACAAGAACAGGCAGAACTTAGAAAAGAATATATAGAAGCAATAAAAAGTAATTTTAGAGCTACTTTAGAAAATATAGAAATAGTAGACGGAAAGGGAGATAAATAATATGGCACTGATTTTACCCGAGAACTATAAATCAAAGCTCGATAGTCGTACAACCGAGTTGGCAATTAAGTTCATTAAGGATACATTCCAGAACGAATTAAAAACTGCACTTAATCTGCAACGTATTTCGGCACCTATGTTTGTAAATCCAAGCACAGGCTTAAACGATAATCTAAGTGGTGTAGAAAGACCGGTGTCATTTGATGCACCGCATGTATGCAAAGAAAATCTCGAAATTGTCCACTCTCTTGCAAAGTGGAAAAGATACTCCTTAGGTAAATACGATTTTGGAGTAGGCGAGGGCTTGTATACCGATATGAATGCCATAAGACGTGATGAGGAGGTAGATAACCTCCACTCAATTTACGTTGACCAATGGGATTGGGAGCTTGTTATCGACAAAAGCCAGAGAACAATGGAAACTCTTGTTGACGTTGTTAATAAAATTTACGGTGCAATAGTTTCTACAAGTTCAATTTTGTGCAAGAAATTCGACGGAATAGAAACAGTATTCCCCGATGAAATAACCTTTGTTACTACACAAGAGCTTGAGGATATGTATCCCCACCTCACACCAAAGGAAAGAGAAAATGCACTGTTAAGAGAAAAGAAAGCAGTATTCCTAATGCAGATAGGTAAAACTCTTAACTCAGGCGAAAAGCACGATGGCAGAGCGCCTGACTATGATGATTGGGAGCTTAACGGGGATATTTTAGTATACTATCCGCTTTTGGTTATATCGTTTGTGCTTTCAAGTATGGGTATAAGAGTTGACGAGGATACTCTAAAAAGACAGTGTGAAATGGCAAATTGCGAGGACAGACTCTCAATGGAATTCCACAAAATGATTTTAGAAAAGAAACTTCCGTATACAATTGGCGGCGGAATAGGTCAGTCAAGACTTTGTATGCTTATGCTTAACAAGGCGCATATCGGCGAAGTACACGCGTCAGTATGGCCGCAGGAACAAATAGAAAAATGTAAAAGTGCTAAAATTACACTTATATAATTTAGGAGGAAACAAATACAATGAACACAGTAGTAAAAAAGCTTTTCAGAACACCTGAGGAGTTTGCAAACCAGGCAATAACAGTTTCAGGCTGGATAAGAACAATAAGAGTATCAAAAAACTTTGGCTTTGTTGAGCTTAACGACGGTTCGTTCTTCAAAAACCTGCAAATCATAATTGAGGCAGATAAGCTTAGTAACTTCACAGAGGTTTCAAAGCTTAATGTTGGTGCGTCAATTACTGCAACAGGTGTACTTGTTATGACTCCCGAAGCACAACAACCATTTGAGCTAAAAGCAGACGACGTAATAATAGAGGGAGAATCAACCCCCGATTATCCACTGCAGAAAAAACGCCATACCTTTGAATATTTGCGTACAATCTCGCATTTGAGACCTCGAACAAACACATTTGCGGCAGTATTTCGTATGCGTTCTGTTATTGCGTATGCAATCCATCAGTTCTTCCAGGAAAGAGGCTTTGTATACGTTCATACGCCAATTATAACCGCAAGCGACTGTGAGGGTGCAGGCGAAATGTTCAAGGTTTCAACACTTGATTTTGAAAATATGCCAAAAGACGAAAACGGAAATGTTGATTATAGCAAGGACTTCTTCGGCAAGAGCGCAAACCTGACAGTAAGTGGTCAGCTTAATGTCGAAACATACTGTATGGCATTTCGAAACGTATATACATTCGGACCGACCTTCAGAGCAGAAAACTCAAATACAACACG
>JAZSFX010000028.1:0-8871 GCA_045532455.1 Clostridia bacterium | reverse complement strand
TAGTATAAAACTATTGTTAAATAGCTATGTAGAAGAAAAGGAAAACATTGAAGTTTACTATTTGAATACAAAACAAAATGTTTTCTTATTGCCTAAGTTTGATGTTGTATTTTACGATCCGATGACTCAAAATAGGCAGGGATATTGTTGTATAGGTTCTGCCGCTGAAAACGATAAAACATTGTATAGGAAAATGTCAAACGACGAAATTAATCAAATAATAAATGAATTGTCAAACATAAGAGAAGCATGTATAGGAGATACAAAATGAAAAAAACGATATCATATTTTCTTTATGCTATTATAATATTAATATCATCTCAAATTAGTGGGATGCTTGGAATTAAATTAACACTTTCTCTAATTCTAACAAATATTGTAATATTTTATTTTGTTCTAATTCTTTTCTTACTAATAAAATATAAAATTAGAAATATAGATAGAATTTGTAAATATAATCCAGAGCTATCTTGTCCTAAAGAAGTATGGTATGCGTCAATATTTGAAAACGATACTATTTTATCGGAAAATAAAATAATGGACGATAATATGTTAGCTAAAATGGAAATGGAAAATTCAAGTTCTTTGATTTGGTTAATGTCTTTAAACTATAGTTATGAGGCAAACTTTGAAAACGAGTTTGCAGATGTGGTAAGAAAAAATTTAGAAAGAAATATTCATTACTGTATGTTTGCTTTACATAATGAGATATCGGAGCAAAGAGCGAAAGATATAAGTCTTTATTATAGACAGTTATCTAAAAACATAACATTTGTTTTAATGAACGATTCTCCTTTAGAATTAATGCTACCACTTTATGATTTTATTATAATTAACCCTAATGATGTTGATAGAAAGGGGTATATTTGCATTGGAGAAAATGATAGTGGTAGCAATACTTTGTTTAAAGAACTAGATAAAAATTTAACAGAACAAATATGTGCACAATGCAACTCTGAATTGAAAGCTAATCGAAATAAAATTTTTAACGGCAATGAATGTATAAAAAGAAATCAAAAACATTGCAAAAAATGAAACTGATACATTATTACATTGTATTGCATTTTTTAATAACATATAGTATAATAAATATTAGAAATAATACGTAGTAGTGTATAATGCTTAACATTCAAGCACCGATATATACCTATTATGGTACACAATCAAACTAAATCGTGTATTTTGCAAGTTGTTTTGGATGATTAGGATATTAAAAGAAGTCTTAACTTCTCCGTAAAAAGACGACAAGTTTCGACTTGTCGTCTTTTACTTATTACTTCTTCACTATTCTTTTAAAAAATATATTTATAAAACCCGAACTTTTATATGAATAAAGGCTTAAAACCAATGGTTTTAAGCCTTTTTATTATGTAAATACTTTAATTAACACGCTCATTGTAACGTTCAGGAGAACTGATGATATAACCGTAAAGCTTGCTCCGAGTCTGCAATCACGATCAATAAGTTTTGGAAATACTATTGTATTTGCACCTACGGGCATTGCATATGTCATAAGCGACAGTAATACAATGTTCTGGGGTGCATTAAGCAATTTCAGAACTATGCACAACAAAGCTGGAATAACAACAAGTCTTATAATCGATATTATATATGCTTTCTTTTCGAGTAATGTTTCCTTTAAGTTGAATTCCCCAATTACAAGTCCTATCATAATCATACTTATCGGCGACATACAATTTGCCAATTTTGTTATTATGCCCATACAAAACTCGGGTAATTGTATCGAAAAAACACCAAAAACCGAACCTATAACAACAGATATTATAGCCGGATTTATAATTCTCATTAATGATACATGCTCAAAATTCATGAGTTTTCTGTAACCCTCGGTATATGCATATATCGTCAGCGGAATTACAAAGATCATCATTTGCAGAAGCATTTCATCACCGTACAAAGCCTGCATAAGTGCATATCCGGCAAAACCATAGTTTGGTGTTGTAAGGGTATATTCATATATTCCCCTCTCGTATTTGTCCTTTGTGAACAACTTTGAAAAAAACTTCGCGAGTATCATAAGAACCACTAAAATTACAGTTCCATATATCAACACCAGATAATTTTCCTTGAATATAGGAAGCGAAAACTTTGTAGCAAAGGTATTAAAAGTCAATGCAGGAGAGAATACAAAAAACAACATTTTGGATAAAACCGATGAACTGTTTTCGGGTACAATATGTAATTTTTTTAATATGTATCCTGTGGCTATGAATACAAGCAACACTAAAACCTGCTCTGCAACTATCATTATTAATCGCCTCATATTATTTGAAATTTTTGTGTGTTTAAACCTCACATTTAATATGTATGTTGTAATATGTATGTTGGTTTAAAAATTTACTTCAAAGAATTATATCACACAAGCATTAAAGTGTCAATAATTACAGTAAATATTTTTATAACTTTTTTCAAAAAAAGTATTGACAAAGGAATGCTTTTCTGCTATAATGTTATTTGTTGTTTGGGAGTACATTCCAAACGCAACAAATATGCGGCTGTGGCGGAATTGGCAGACGCGCTAGACTTAGGATCTAGTGTCCCCGACGTGAAGGTTCAAGTCCTTTCAGCCGCATTAACTCTTTATAGTAATATTTTTATACTTTTTAGAGTACAACTTTTTGTTGCTCTGTATCTTGTATGTTGAGATATGCCAGGGCATAGTAGTACCATATTCAGTTGAATACAGTACTTTGCAAAAAACAACTTCTAAAGTTGCCCTTGTAGAGCTTTGTAGAGGTTGAGCATATGGCAAAATAGCAGACCAGGCAGGAAAGTTATTTTGCGAGCAAAGGGGGCAAGTAAGAAATTTTACAATACTGCGAATATTGTAGAGTTTATTGCCCCCCAAACTCATTCTTACTATGTACGTCTTACGACGGGCAACATTCCAACCCGAATTATTTATATCCCGAATATTCGTTCACGGCTGACGAGTGGCGCAAGTGCCCCATAAATGCGAAACCCCACCCGAGCAGACTTTATAGCATCGGCTCTGCCAAACCAACTTGTTTTTTAAAAACGAGTGCACAAAAAACTATTGACTTTTTTCGTTGTATAAATTATAATATTTTTGGAAAATACATCACAATTTACACAATACGGGTATATCTTATCACAAATTACCGCATTTGTAAATAGAAAGGGTGTGTTTTTTTTGTTACAAAGTGATTACAATTTGAAACAAATAGCAAAACAAGCAATAGAACGTCTTAAATTAACGGGCAAAATACCCGTCAAAATCGACGAGAAAGAGTTCGGGCATTACTTAAAATATTTAAGGACTACCCACCACATACAACAATATAAACTCGCTTTAATTGCTTATAAGTCAGCTACAAGGCTTTCAGAATACGAAAATACCAAACGTATTCCGTCGATACAATCTCTCGAGGCAATTATACGCGGTTTAAGATTTTACGGGGTATCAGAGCCAGAGCTCGAGGCGCTACGCCAAAAGCACAGCGCCAAGCTCGAGAGCTCATCGGCTCACGTTCTGAGTGCGGTATACCAAGCGAACAACAAAGACATAATAAGTTGACAAACATCAATATTTGTTGTATAATAATATCAAGGTCAGGCAACGGGACAGTTTAAACTGCAAAACCTCTGATAATAATATTTTTTCTAATCCTTTTTACAACAAATAATAAACTTTAAGCGCAGAGGTTTATCCCCTTTGCCCGTGTTGTCTGATTGTATCACAACATTCTTCCATAACACCAATGGCAGAAACATATACAACATTCTACAAAAAAACAAGCGCACCTCACGCGCTTGTTTTTTTATTATAACTAACCAAAAAGACGGGCAAGCTCGCTCGAGGCATTTAACATATCGTCTGTTGTAACGTTATCATAAATATTTAATGTTATTGTAGTGTCTGCATGTCCAAGCCAAGCAGACACAACCTTGACGGGAATATTTGTTCTAAGCGCCATATGCGCGAAAGTATGCCTCAATACGTGCATACCAACAGGCGCAATATTTAAAAGATCTAAAAACCTATGCCAACACTTTAAAAGGCTCCTATAATTTATAGGTCGACCAAAGGTATTTAAAAAAACCCTCGAGCAATCAGAAGAACGTTTTTTATATAATCGAACAAGCATTTTTTCGATTATATCATACATCGGCAGCGCTCTATCACCTGCACTTGTTTTTACGGTCTGCAGAGCGCCCTTGTAATCTGTATTACGAATATATATTCGCTTGTTAAAAAAATCTATATCATTCCAGGTTAGAGCAATACCCTCGCCCACTCTGCAACCCGTACACAACAAGAATACAAAAAACTCCCCATAATAAGATTTTTTATAATTCTTTAATATTGTATTACTCTCGGTCAAAGTAAAAGAGTCTACACGTTTTGGTGTTGCCTTTGGGAGTTCTATATCTTCAAGACAACACAAATTATTAATATACCCGAGCTTGCGAGCTTTTACAAGGCTTTGACGTATAAGACATAATGTATGCTTTATGGTTGAGCTCTGACACCCCATAATAACAAGCTCATTAACAACACTTTGTATATCCATTGATGTTAACTCATTCAACAGAACAGTGCACTCTATCCTTTTTGCATCGTATAAATAACTATCAAAAGTTGACGGTTTAACCATTATTTTTTTATAAACCATAAGCCATTCCCTAACCCATTCTTTTAAATTATAACACATAAAAACTGCCCCCTTTTTTTTAGTATAAACTTAAAAAATAAAAATGTCAATAACTTAATACTTCCGCTCCGCTCGCTTGCGCACGATGCGCGCCGCGTGCTTCGCTTGCCCACTCGCGCGCCTCACTCCGCGCACGTTGCGCGCTACGTCAGAGCGCTCTCGCTCATTGCAAACCACAAGCACAGATGCTCGCCTCGATATGCTCTCTATATCCGCGCCACTGCATAAGCGCGCACGGTCATTTTGTACCGCTTTCAAACTTCCGCGTTCCGTCCCTTTTCCCCTTTTTCCCCCGCCGCAAAGGCATCCCCCTTTTTCCCCTTATCCCCTCGCCCTTGGCGCTTGCTCGCACTGTCCGCGCAGCAGATGCTCGCGCGCCTAAGGGCAAAAAGGTAGCTATTTAATTGCTCTTGGGGGCACAAGGGGCAAGGGGCTTGTATTGTTTTTCGCCAAAGGCGAAAAACGGTTTGCAAAATTCCGCCCAATTTTGCAAGCCACAAACGCTCACGTTTGCGCGGCCACAAAAAAACCTTTTGCGCTATGCAACGCAGTGGCACTAACTTAGTAAGCCACCGCCTAAAACATACTGCCTATTAATATTTTTTATTTTCCCCGACCGCCACCCCTTTTGTATAACCGCTCTGCTCCACCAAACTCACAACTCCGTTGTTTCGTTCAAGTTTCGCAAAGCTCGGCGCGCGCGCCTCTCTGTTCAAACAATGCAACCAACCAACCAAAGCAAATTACAAGCAAGTTAACTTCCTTTTTCTGCCCTTTAATCTTTTAATTGTATCACACGTCGCAAGGGGGACTCCGCCGCCTTTTGCTATAAAACAAACTACATTGGCGGCGGTGTCATTTGCTCGCGCTCATTAAACCCCGTTGCGCTCGTGTGAGTTCCCCAGGCATTGCCAAAGGGCAGAAAGGAAGTGTCAAAAATGCTTAAATTATTCAAAAAAACAAAACAACAAAAAATAACTCGTCTACCAAGTAACACACGTTCGTGTGAAGTTCTTTATAGTGTGGTGCGTATTATTCGTATGTTTCACGCAGAGGCATCTGCAGAGCACGCGGAGGCAACGCACCGCATTGCTGCAGAAAAAGCATTCGCTAAAATTCAGCTTTGCCGAGAGCTCGAGCAAGTTATAGGCGAGTGTTTAAATTGCGAGTTAAATAATGATATTTGGGAAGATTTAGAGGAATAATATATTACAGTTATCCACAAATCGTGGATAACTTTTTAATATATGGCTCACTTTACCACAACGTGCACAACTCCTTGAGTTGCACACAACGTGGAAAACTTCGCCCTTAAAAATAATAAAATATTTATACTTTTTTAAAAAAAAGATTTTTATTTTATTATTTTTTAAAAAAAAACAAAAAACTGCTATTTTGTAGGATAAAAACAAGGGCAAACACATTTTTTTATGTTTTTTTTGGTACACTAGACTTAGGATCTAGTGTCCCCGACGTGAAGGTTCAAGTCCTTTCAGCCGCATAACCACCCAAAACACTTATAGGATTCCCTATAAGTGTTTTGTTGTTTTAGGTGGTTTATGTATTGCTACTTTAATAATGTTTTGATTTTTTTGGACTATTTTAGTTATTGACACAAATAGATTTTTGCTAAAAAAATTCAACAAAAAATGCTTAAATACCATTTTGGCATCTAAGCATTTTTTTATTAATTTCCGTTTAAAATATCATCGGTAATAGTCGCAGCCGACTCAACAAAAGCAAGACACGGGCGCTCCTTATAATATTCCTTTGTTCTTTTGGAGGGAACCTTATTTTGTTTTTCAGTATTTACCATTTGTAAAAGCTCTCGGCAGATAATGCTTCCATTTTGCTCTTTAAACTTTTGGGCTATTCCCCGAATTAATTTATAGTGGTCAGTTTTAGCTTCCATATCTGTTGGCGAAGTATATCCATATTTTAAACCCACAATCATAAATGCGCCGCTTAGTGCTCCACAAACCTCGCGAAGCATACCCATACCTGCACCAAACGATGACGAGAGCCTGATTGCAGTATCAAAGTCCATTCCGACATCTTCGCAAAATGCTCCTGCAACTGCCTGTGCACAATTATATCCCTCTAAAAATAATTCTTTTGCTCTTTCTACTTTTTTACTCATAGTTATATTAATTCCTTTTCATAAGTTTTAAAAATCGCTCAGATTATTGATATTTAAAAAAGCGACGGTGTATAAAAACACTCTGAGCTTTTGAAAATAGTAAGATGAACAATTTCACCCCAAGTCTGCAAGAAAATTATTCAGATTGATGCTCTGCAAAACGAAGTCGTATTAACATACGTCGAGTTTGGCAGAGTGCCAAGATGGACAATTTTATTCAGACTTGCCCACTATCATGGGTCCTATTTTCGTTACTGTACCTGCACCCATAGTGAAAATTATATCGTTTGGCTTTGCATTCTTTTTAATATACTCTGCAATCTCCTCAAATGTTTCGATATATTTTGCATTAACACCCTTTTTCTTTATATCATGTGTAAGGTTTTGCGGTGTGGTTACACCGTCGGATTTTTCACGTGCTGCGTATATGTGTGTTATAATAAGCTCATCAACGTCAAAGAAAGCCTCGGTAAAGTCATTCCACAATGTTCTTGTTCTTGAATAGGTATGCGGTTGGAAAATACACACTATATTGTTGTGGTCAAATTCCTTTGCGGCTTTTAGTGTCGCCTTAATTTCGGTGGGATGGTGTGCATAGTCATCAATTACAATTGCACCGTTTAGTGTCCCCTTTTTCTCAAAACGTCTTTTTACACCGGTAAATTTTTTTATACCCTCTGTAGCTTTTTTGAGGTCGCAGCCTATAGCATCACAAACTGCTACTGTCGCAAGTGAATTCAATATATTATGCTCACCGGGGACAGATAAATCTATATGAATATATTCTTCCCCGTTTTTGTATACATCAAAGCTTGGGAAACCTGCAATAGATGTTATATTCTTAGGATAATACATACACTCATCGCTCATACCGTATGTTCTTATATCAAGTGGCAAGCCATCGAGCGCTATCTTTATATTTTTATCCTCGCCCCATGCAACAACACTGCCCTTATCCTTGGTAAGCATAGCAAACTTTGCAAAGCTTTCCCTTATTTCTTCTATACCCGAGAAAAAGTCAAGATGGTCTTCTTCTATATTTGTTATAAGTGCAACAGTGGGATAAAATTTTAAAAAGCTGTTGGTGTATTCACATGCTTCTGTAACAAAATACTCACTGTCGCCTGTTTTTATGTTTCCATCTATTATATCGAGTTCACCGCCAACACTTATTGTTGGGTCAACCTCCGCATTTATAAGCGCGTGTGCAAGCATAGATGTTGTTGTTGTTTTTCCGTGTGTACCGCTGACACCTACTGCATATTTATATTTTTCCATAACTGCGCCCAAAAACTCAGCTCTGTCTATAAGGCGTATGCCTTTTGCTATTGCCGCAGCCATTTCGGGATTATCCTGCTTTACCGCAGCAGTATGCACACAAAGAACAGCACCGTTTATGTTATCGGCACTATGTCCCTCATAGACAGTTGCACCCAAAGTTTCGAGCTTATCTGTTATATTGCTTTTTTCTCTGTCCGAGCCTGTAACCTTGTATCCGTCTTTTAGGGCAATCTGCGCAAGTCCGCTCATGCTTATTCCACCAATACCTATAAAATGTATGTGCGCACCTTTATTTATATCATTTAGATGAAATCTTTCCACAAATTTCATACCTGACCTTTCCAATATTTTACATGTATACTATGATTATACACCCCAAAGGCAAAAAAAGAAACATTATTTTGTTAATTTCGTGCATAATGTCGATATTTTTTTGTACAAAAGATACATTTTGATAAAAATTGCACAATTCTCTTGACAATCATACTTTTTTATTGTATAATTAATGCATATGATTATAAGACATCACTGGACAGACTATAAATCAATATATTCTTCGGAATGGAAGGTGGTGAAAATCTTGAATATAACTGATATCAGAATCAAGAAAATTTCAACAGAAGGTAAAATGAAAGCAGTTGTATCGGTAACTTTTGACGATGCGTTTGTTGTTCACGATATAAAAGTAATTGAGGGACAAGACAAGCTATTTACTGCAATGCCAAGTCGTAAGACACCGGAGGGCGATTACAA
>JAZSFX010000011.1:0-6740 GCA_045532455.1 Clostridia bacterium | reverse complement strand
GTAGTATATATAATTATAAGCATAGTGAGTGCATATAAATACGAAAAAATTTCATTGAAAAAAAAGGTGTTTAGTGCTTTTTCGGGTGGAATACTCGCAGTTTATATATATATAAATAATTTTACTGCTCCTGCAAAAGTTATTATATACTTACTGTCGGTATTTGTGATATGCAAAATAGCATATGGCGGAAAAATTAAAAAAACCATAAGTAATATGCTTGTATTTCTCTTTATAATATTTGTTATGCAATCTGTGTTTATATTGATTGTTTCGCTATTTGAAAATAATATTGCACTAACACTTAGAAATAATATAATGTATTTTGATATTTCACCAAAGCTGATATTATTATGCTTTTTAATTACATATCCTGTTGTGTATTTAATATCAAAATTTATGCAAGCACAAAAGAAAAACAGGATATATAATCTCACAATCATAAATAACGGAAAAAGTGTAAACGTAAAAGCGCTTTTTGACAGCGGAAATCTTTTAAAAGAGCCAATAAGCAAAAAAGACGTAATAATACTCGAGGCTGAGTTTGCAAAACAAATACTACAAGAAGATGAAAAAATAACAGAAATACCATATTGCACAGTTTCGGGTAATGGAATATTAAAGGCGTTTATGCCCGATATAATTTTCGTAGATAATACGCGGTTTTTAAAACTGCAATACATAGCAATAACACAAAATAAATTGTCAAGTTCAGGGGAGTATAATGCATTGATAGGGAATGTAGGAGGAGAATAGGTCATGAAGCTCATAAATGATATTAGCAAGAAACTGATTATGTTTTCGGGTTTGGCAGAAAACAAGATTTTTTATATAGGTGGGAGCGATACTCTGCCTCCGCCACTCAATAAAGAAGAGGAAGAAGCTCTTATTTACAGGTTGCGCATTGGTGATTCATCTGTAAAAACCGAGCTTATAGAACGAAACTTACGCCTTGTTGTATATATTGCCAGAAAATTCGAAAATACGGGAATATGTATCGAAGATTTAATTTCAATAGGCACAATAGGCCTTATAAAAGCAATAAATACATTTAATCCTCAAAAAAATATTAAGCTTGCAACGTATGCTTCGCGTTGCATAGAAAACGAGATTTTAATGTATCTGAGAAAAAACTCAAATATGCGCTCCGAAGTTTCTATAGATGAACCATTAAATGTGGATTGGGACGGTAACGAGTTGTTGCTTTCGGATATATTAGGGACAGAAAATGATGTCATATATAAAAACATAGAAGATGAGGTTGATAAAGAGCTTTTACTGCAGGCATTAGATAAGCTTGGCGGTCGCGAAAAGAAAATAATGGAGTTGCGTTTCGGGTTAGGAAATTACAAGGAAAAAACACAAAAAGAGGTTGCAGATTTACTTGGTATTTCTCAATCATACATATCACGTCTCGAAAAACGTATAATAGGCAGACTTAAAAAAGAAATTGCCAAAATGAGTTAGTTAAAAGCTCATCTTTCGTACATAGCTGTAAAAATAAAATATGAATGTTACAGCCATAAAGGAGGATGAAGCTATGAATAATAAAGTAGAGATTTGCGGAGTAAATACATCCAAACTTCCTGTTCTTTCAAGAGCAGAAAAGGATGAACTTTTTATAAAAATCAAGCAAGGAGATACAGTAGCGCGCGAAACATTTGTAAAGGGTAATTTAAGGCTTGTATTAAGTGTTATACAACGCTTTAATAATAGAGGCGAAAATGCAGACGATTTGTTTCAGGTGGGTTGTATTGGATTAATAAAAGCAATAGATAATTTCGATTTAAGCCAGAATGTTCAGTTTTCCACATACGCAGTACCCATGATAATTGGCGAAATACGTCGTTATCTGAGAGATAACAATGCAATTCGTGTGAGTCGTTCACTTAAGGATATTGCATATAAAGCGTTACACGTTAAGGAGAGCCTTATAAATAAAAACTCAAAAGAGCCAACAATTGCAGAAATAGCAAAAGTGCTCGAACTTAGTCCCGAAGAAGTGGTTTTTGCACTTGATGCAATAGCAGACCCCGTTTCTTTGTTTGAGCCTATATATCACGATGGTGGCGAGGCAATATACGTTATGGACCAGGTTAAAGACAACAAAAGCACCGACGAAACATGGCTCGAAAACATAGCGTTAAATGAAGCAATGAAGCACCTTGAGGACAGAGAAAAGCATATCCTTAATTTAAGATTTTTTCAGGGTAAAACGCAGATGGAGGTTGCAAATGAAATAGGCATTTCTCAGGCACAGGTATCAAGACTCGAAAAATCTGCCTTAAAGCAAATGCGCAAATATGTATAATGAAAGTTGTGTCGTATAAGCTTAAATTTTTTGTTTAAGTCTATACGACACATTTTTTAGAAAAAAACATATTATGCAATAGCAAGAAAATTTGTATAAATGGAGGTATGCCTTGTATGTGTGGAATTTGCGGATATATTGGCTTTAAGGAAAATTATATAGTAAACGATGGCGAGAATAGGGCACTAATACATAAAATGGCAAAAACACTGCGCCACAGAGGACCTGATGAATGGGGAGAATATGTTGGAGAGCATGCAGTGTTCGGGCATAGCAGACTGTCTGTAATAGATATAGAAAACGGAAAACAACCCTTAAAAAGAACTGTTGAGGGGTATGAATTTACAATAACATATAATGGTGAGTTGTATAATACAGACCAGATAAAAAATCAGCTAAAAACATATGGATACAAATTTACCACAAATTCCGACACAGAGGTTTTGCTGTATTCATATATACATTATGGTGAGGAATGTACAAAATATCTCAACGGTATATATGCATTTGCAATATGGGACTCAATGCGTCAGAGGGTATTTTTGTGCAGAGACCGTTTTGGTGTTAAACCGCTGTTTTACACCATGAGAGATAATACTTTGATTTTTGCGTCAGAAATAAAAACATTGTTTGAATATCCTGGTGTTGAGCCAAAACTCGACAGAGATGGATTATGCGAAATATTTGGAATGAGTCCGGCACGGACATCGGGAATGGGTGTGTTTAAGGATATAAAAGAACTGCAATCTGCGCATTATCTTATAATCACGCGTGATAGGGTAAGATTAAAAAGATATTGGAATTTAGAAAGCCATGAGCATACAGATGATTACGATACTACAATACAAAAAACACACGATTTGTTATATGATAGCATAAAACGTCAGCTTGTTTCGGACGTGAGTGTGGGAACATTACTCTCAGGCGGCTTGGATTCAAGTGTAATAACTGCAGTTGCAGCAATGGAGTTTGCAAAGGAGAATAAGCAACTTTCCACATATTCGTTTGATTATGAGGACAATTCCAAGTATTTTAAGGCTTCGAATTTCCAACCTGATTCCGATACAATCTGGGTGCCAAGAATGGTCAATGAATTTAAAACAAACCACACATATTTAACTTGTCCCACGTCAAAACTCACAGAGCTTTTATACGAAGCTTTTGTTGCCAAGGATTTACCCGGTATGGCAGACGTTGATGCATCGCTGTTGTATTTTTGTCGGGAAATAAAGAAAAAACATACCGTTATATTATCAGGTGAGTGTTCGGATGAGATTTTTGGCGGCTATCCATGGTTCAGGGATGAAAAGGCATTCAAAACACGTGCATTCCCATGGTGCTATGACCTTGGTTGCAGAAACAACATTCTGCTTGATTGTGTGAGAGATACTCTTAAAATAGAAGAATACTCATCACAGCGATACGAGGAGTCTATAGCGCAAGTTCCTGCGTACGATGGTGATAATGATGAGGAAAAGCGTAGACGTGAAATTTCGTATCTTAATATAATGTGGTTTATGTCAAATCTTCTCGATAGAAAGGACAGAATGAGTATGGCAAGCGGTCTTGAGGTAAGAGTTCCGTTTTGCGACCATAATCTTGTGCAGTATGTGTGGAACATTCCGTGGAGTATGAAGAATAAGGATAACATATCAAAAAATGTACTGCGTGAGGCGGCAAAGGGAATACTGCCCGAAGACGTGCGTACAAGACGTAAAAGTCCGTATCCTAAAACACATAATCCTCACTACGAAAAAGCAGTAAAAGAAATGTTATCAGATATTATCATTAATAATAATGCGCCTATTTTAGCATTATGCGATAAGCAAAAGCTTCAAAGCGTTATAAACGGAACTTTTGATTATTCAAAGCCATTCTTTGGTCAGCTGATGGCAATGCCGCAGTTTATAGGTTACATTGTTCAGGTTAATTATCTTTTAGAAAAATTTAACCCGCGCATTGTATAATAAAATTATTCCCCTTGATACTTAAATTGAGGGGAATAAATTTTGCCAAAATTAAAGGTGTAATTTATAAAAAGCACTTGACAACGTCTGTTTATTGTGGTATAATTGCTTTTGTTGAAAAAATGCGCTCGTAGCTCAGCTGGATAGAGTGACTGGCTACGAACCAGTAGGTCGGGGGTTCGAATCCCTTCGGGCGTATAAAATCGGAACAAGTTATACTTGTTCCTATTTTTTTTATGTTTACAGGTTGAATTGTTGTGCGGAAAGTAATCTAATTATATTTGACAGTATGGTTTTTGGAATATTTGTGTTAAATAATTAACAAAAATATGCATGTAAATTTTGGTATAATATAGAATTATTTAAAAAACGCAAAAAAGGTTTGCTTTTTATTACGTTTTATGATAGAATATATATGTTGTATATAAACAGTGTATAACTGCAAAATTTTATATTCAGGAGGGGACACATAATGGCTCATATTAGCGAAACAGGAGTTAAGAAAATTTGCGAAATATGTGATAGATACGCAAATGAAAAGACTCCACTTATGATGATACTTAGTGATATTCAAAACGAATATGGATATATTCCGCTGGATGTTCAGCAAATAGTATCTGAAAAAACAGGAATTTCTGTGGCAGAAATTTACGGTGTTGTAACTTTCTATTCATTCTTCTCACTAAAACCAAAGGGAAAGTATGTTATTGGATGTTGTATGGGAACAGCGTGCTATGTTAAGGGTGCACAACTTGTTATGGACAAGTTTAGCGAAATTCTTGGTATTGCTCCCGGTCAGACAACTGATGACGGAATGTTTACAATCGACGCTCTAAGATGTATTGGTGCTTGCGGTATTGCGCCTGCAGTTACCATTAACGGAAAGGTGTATCCGAAGCTATCAGTAGATATGGTACCTTCTATAATTGAAAACTATCGTGCCGGAGGTGTTGAATAATGAAAACATTTGCAGAATTAGATGCTAAAATATGTAGCTGTACCGAAGCTCTTGAAAATAAAATAAACGGTGCTGACGGTAAGCGTGCTATACTTCTTTGCGGCGGAACAGGTTGTCTATCTTCAAATTCTATGGACATTAAGGAAAAATTTGAAAGATTAATCAAGAGCAACAATTTAGAGGATAAAGTTAGCGTTAACATTGTTGGTTGTTTTGGTTTCTGTTCACAAGGTCCATTTGTTAAAATATTCCCTGAAGACACACTATACCGCCTTGTGAAAGTAGAAGATGTAGAAGAAATATTCGAAAAGGATATAAAGGGCGGAGAAATTGTTGAACGTTTACTATATGTTGAGCCTTTAACAAACGAAAAAGTTGTTAAGCAGGATGATATTAACTTCTACAAGAAGCAAAAGAGAATTGCGCTTCATGGTTGTGGTGTTATCAATCCTGAAGATATAAACGAAGCTATGGGTGAGGGTGCTTTTAAAGGACTTAAGCGTGCTTTATCTATGGACCCTAAAGAAGTTATTGACGAAGTTCTTGCAGCAGGTCTTCGCGGTCGTGGTGGTGCAGGTTTCCCATCAGGACGTAAATGGTCATTTGCATATGCAAACGAATCAGACCAGAAATATGTTGTATGTAATGGCGACGAGGGCGACCCTGGTGCATTCATGGACCGTTCAATACTTGAGGGTAATCCATTTGCAGTTCTTGAGGGTATGATGATTGCAGGTTATGCAATTGGAGCATCAGAGGGTTATTTCTATGTTCGTGCCGAATATCCTATCGCTGTAAAACGTTTGCAGAATGCGATCGACCAAATGAATGAAATGGGAATACTTGGCGAAAATATAATGGGAAGCGGTTTTAGCTTCCAGGCTCATATCAGACTTGGTGCAGGTGCGTTTGTCTGCGGTGAAGAAACTGCACTTCTTAACTCTATTGAGGGCAAGAGAGGTATGCCGCGTCCACGTCCACCATTCCCTGCAGTAAAAGGTTTGTGGGGCAAGCCTACAATAGTAAACAACGTTGAAACACTTGCTTGTGTTCCATACATACTTCGTGAGGGTGCCCAAGCTTTTGCTTCATGTGGAACAGAAAATTCAAAGGGTACAAAGGTATTTGCTCTTGGCGGTAAGGTTAACAACGTTGGTCTTGTTGAAATCCCTATGGGTACAACATTACGTGAGCTTATATACGATATCGGTGGCGGTATCCCTGATAATAAAGAATTCAAAGCTATCCAGACAGGCGGCCCTTCGGGCGGTTGCTTAACTAAGGAAAGTCTTGACGAACCAATCGACTTCGACAACCTTGTTGCAAAAGGCTCTATGATGGGTTCGGGCGGTGCTATCGTTATGGACGAGGATAACTGTATGGTTGATGTTGCTAAATTCTATATGGAATTTATATGCGACGAATCCTGCGGTAAATGTACTCCTTGCCGTGTAGGTACAAAGAGAATGCTCGAAATTCTTACAAAAATCACAGAAGGTAAAGC
>JAZSFX010000023.1:0-4851 GCA_045532455.1 Clostridia bacterium | reverse complement strand
CAATGCGAAATGGAAAACTTTTTTGTGGGTATGCTGAATAAACGAGTAGGACAGGTATTCTTAAAGAGTATCAGTATTGAGCCTTTATCAAAAAAAGCGTCAGAGCTTTCTGAAAAAGATATAAGAAATATAGCATCTTCGCTAAAAGGTTGGAGGTTCAAGGTCAGTGGCAGAATGTCGTGGAATAATGCTCAGGTTACCCGTGGCGGAATAAATACCTTTGAGGTAAATCCTGAAACATTAGAGTCTAAAAAACAAAAAGGAATATATTTTTGCGGTGAAATATTGGATATTGACGGTGATTGCGGAGGCTATAATCTTCAATGGGCGTGGTCCTCGGGATATATTGCAGGTATAGAATGTACAAAATAAAAAGGAGATTAAACTAATTATGAGACAAGGTGTAAAAATTACAATTCCATATCAATTTTGGTACATTATTGTGCAGCATTTAGCAGGTTGTGCTGTGGCGTTTGTTCTGATGATGGTATTTTCGTGGTGCTTTGGCGTAACACCGTTAAAGGAAATTGCATCTGTGATATTTATATTAATATACGGAATAATATTGTACACTGCAGCAAATGAGCTTGCACTTCAGGATAATAAACCATATACTCCGCTAAAGCCACGGATATTCAAATCATTTTTGTGGGGACTTGCAATATGTATAATTTCATTTATTTCATATGCCTTTTACCACTATTCGTGGAGTATATATGATGTGCAGAATAATGTTAATTTTACACTTACAGTCTGTGCAAATATCATTTTCTCGTTTTGGACATATCCTTATGTAGGCATAATAGGTGCAAGCAAGGGTTACGTGATGATGTATTCATTTATACTGTGGGTGATTGTTCCTATTGCATCGTGTATGGCTGGATATATTGCGGGTTGCAGAGGATTTATGTTGCAGGAATACATACGAAAACTTGTATACAAAAAAGATAAATAATTGTAGTATTATTGTAATGGTATCGTTATTGACTATTGATATTAAATGATATATAATGTAAATTAATGAGAAATATGCATATTTAGAATGGAGGTAGTTTTATGCTATGTAAAAAATGCGGGGCACAGATAGATGATAATGCCTTGGAGTGTGAGTTTTGCGGCGAAATGCTTGCCAAAACTTCAGTTGAAGAAGAAATTGAGCAATCTGCCCCAATAGAAGAACAACGTTCAACTCACGAAATTTTTGAAGAAAACAAGCAAAGACGTAAAATCCAGACAGAAAAAATCACGGACGAAAGGCAACAACAGTTAAGCGAAATTAATGCAAGACGTGAACAAAAGAAAAAACGCGAACAACGAAAAAAAGTAATTCTTATTGTTGTTATATGCGCTATTATAGCAGCTGCTGCAGGAGTGGGAGCATATTTGTTAAGAGACAGTATAGAGCCAAATGTTAAGCCTGTACCTACGGGGGCACCTGTTGCAACCATAGCTCCATCACCTGTGATAACAAGTACTCCTGAGATTGAGGGGGCAACACCAACACCAACACCAATACCAATACCAACAAATAATGTTACTGTACAACCAACACCGGTTATTACCCAGTCAACAAATAATGCTGTTGCAACAACACCGGCAAAACCGGCAGCAACACCTAATACTTCAAATACTCAGTCAGATAATAAGCCAAGCCGAAAGGGAACAGGAGCATCAGGCTACAAAACTGCATCAGCAACAAGCGGTGTTTCAACTGCAAAGATAAGTTCAGCACTTGCTGTTGGTGGAATTGTTGAGTTTGATAATAATACACAAAGACCAATAATGTCATTTGAGATTAATAACAAAACATATTATGCATATGTTTCAGTGGGAAGTGTTACGTCTCAGATTAATGGTAAATATATGACAGTTGCTGCTGATCCTACAGAGCAAACATATAAGGGTTCTACTATTTATGATATTACAAGTTTAACATATTACGATGCTGATGGATACATTGTTCCGGATTCAGGAATTAGAATGCTTACAAAGAGTGAGCTTTCAAAGCTAAGCAAAAAAGAATTGGCAATTGCAAGAAACGAAATCTATGCAAGACATGGTAGAACTTTTAAAATAAAAGAATACAGTGATTATTTTAAGTCAAAGTCGTGGTATAAAGAAAATGCAAAGTATAACTACAGTAACGAAGCAGCAAATCTTAACGAGATTGAACTTAAAAATGCGTATTTAATACTTTCGCTCGAAAATTAAGAGAATATCTATAATAAAATTACGATAGAAAAACAACATAAACTGTTGTTTTTCTATTTGTTTGTAACATATAAATAGAAATATAATTATTATATGCAGGAGGTTTTTATATTGGATTTTATATCGGTTTTTGCGCTTGCAGTAGCACTTGCTATGGATGCTTTTGGTGTAAGTATCACAGACGGAATTATTTTAAAAAAGGTGAAAATTACAAATGCCATTAAAATAGGTTTTTTCTTTGGTGCATTTCAGTTTATTATGCCATGCATAGGAAGTTTTTTAGCAAACTTTGCGATGGATTATATAGAAGCCATTGACCATTGGATTGCATTTGTGCTTCTCGCTTTTTTGGGAATTAAAATGATAGTAGATGCTAAAGATGAAGAAAAAGAAGTTTGTGAAAATCCGCTTGCTTTTTCTGTATTGCTTATGATGGCAATAGCAACAAGCATAGATGCACTTGCGGCTGGCATAACTATTGCGGCAGTTGGTACGCCTATACTTGTTCCTGCTATTATTATAGGCATAGTTGCTTTTGTGTTTTCCTTTGCAGGAATATACATAGGCAGCAAGTGCGGTAATATATTTGCAGGTAAAGCAGAGATTATAGGCGGTGTTGTGCTTATTCTTATTGGTATTAAAACGCTTGTTGAGCATATTTTTGGTTAAAATTACTTGACTATTTGCATATTTTATGTATAATTATATTTGTAACAGGATAATTCTACCATTGGTTGAATATTTTTTTGAAGTAGTATGTTTATAGTACATATAAAATTTGATATACTGTTATAAACAGGAGGTGTATGCGGTATGAACAGTTCTACCATAGGAGAAAAAATATATAAACTAAGAAAAAACAAAAAGTTATCCCAAAAGCAGTTTGCTAAAATTATTGGTGTTACCGATAAGGCAGTGTCAAAATGGGAAAATGATTTATCAACACCTGATATTTATAAAGTATATAAAATGTGCAGATACTTCAATATTTCTTTTGAGGATTTTATAGACAAGCACTCTGTTAGTGATAATAGCTCTAAAAACAAGGGAATGCAATCAATAGAGCAGTTGTATAAAATTGGCAGAGGACCATCAAGCTCACATACTATTGGTCCTGAAAAAATATGTAATATTTTTAAATCACAAAATCCTGATGCAACACTTTTTAAAGTAACGCTTTTTGGCTCACTTGCACAGACAGGTATAGGACACGGAACAGATATTGTAATCAAAAAATGCTTTAACCCAATACCCGTTGAAATTGATAGTGATTATTTAAAAACAGATATTGCACACCCAAATGCTATGGAGCTTAATGCATATTCAGGCAAAAAGCTTATAGACACAAAAATGGCATATAGCATAGGTGGGGGAACGGTATTAATAGACGGAATTAATTTATCCGAGGATAAGAGTATATACAGATTTTCTACATTTAAGGAAATCTCAGAATACTGTACAAAAAATCAAATACGTATCTGGGAGTATGTATATGAGGAGGAAGGCGAAAAGTTGTGGCCGTTTTTGGCAGATATATGGAAGTATATGAAGGATAGTCTGCAGACAGGTCTCAAAGCTGGCGGTGTATTACCGGGGGGCTTGAATGTACAACGAAAAGCCGGATATTTATATAAGCAAAATCACATAGATGAAACATTCGAAACCAAGCAAAACAGAATGGTGTGTGCATATGCGTTTGCGGTGAGTGAGCAAAATGCATCAAGTGAGGTAATTGTTACTGCACCAACCTGTGGTGCATGCGGTGTGCTTCCTGCGGTTTTATATTACTATCAGCAAACAAAGGGATATTCTGACGAAGAAATATATAAAGCGCTTGCAACTGCATCAATTATAGGCAACCTTGTAAAAACAAATGCCTCGATAAGCGGTGCGGAATGCGGTTGTCAGGCAGAGATAGGCACTGCGTGCTCTATGGCTGCTGCGGCACTTGGCGAGCTATTTGAAATGAGTATAGAGCAAATTGAATATGCCTCGGAAATTGCAATAGAGCATCATCTTGGCTTAACGTGCGACCCTGTTAACGGTCTTGTGCAGATACCGTGTATAGAAAGGAATGCGGTCGCGGCAATGAGAGCTATAAACGCAGTTAATCTTGCTAATTTCCTTACCGATACAAGAAAAATATCACTTGACCTGATAATCAAGACAATGTATGAAACAGGCAAGGATATATCTCATAAATACAGAGAGACAAGCATCGGTGGATTAGCTAAACTATACAACTAAAAACAAACAAAGGAGATAAAAAATGATTGGAAATGTTATAGTAGGACAATCAGGAGGACCAACTGCAGTTATAAATTCAAGTCTTGCGGGCGTGTTTGACGCGGCAAAAAAAGCAGGCTGCAAACGAATTCTGGGAATGTTAAACGGAATTGAGGGCTTGCTTGATGAACGTGTGGTTGATATGAGTGATTATATTCACGGTAATGACGAAATTGAACTATTAAAACGTACACCGTCATCATATCTGGGTAGTTGCAGATACAAACTGCCATCATACGAAAAAAACGAAAATGTTTATAAAAAGATATTTGAAATATTGAAAAAGCTTGATGTAAAACACTTCTTCTACAAGTCGGAGGCCAAGCGGTCTTAGGAAGACAATCCAAGCCCACA
>JAZSFX010000034.1:0-21853 GCA_045532455.1 Clostridia bacterium | reverse complement strand
AAAGATAAACAGATTTATAGGTTACGAGACAGTAATTATGGGCTTATTGTTTATAATCAGTGTTTTTCTGCCACCCGTATTTTCAGTAATCTGTCTGTTTTTACTGATACCTTATGCCATTATAAGTATTATATACGGAATAAAAACAGGACGAAAATAAGTAAAAGGAGTTGTAAATATTTTTTACAACTCCTTTTTAATGCACTATTCCTGATCAAAGTGAAAGATATTTTTGTTCGGAACTGATTTTTGTCTGAATTCTTTTGGAGTAAATCCCATTGTCTTTAAAAATACGCGATTAAAATTGCGCAGACTTCCCCAACCACATAGGTATCCGATTTCGCTTATAGATATTGAAGTATCAACAAGCAGAGACAGTGCTTTTTGAATACGCAGATTGTTTAAAAAATCATTAAACTTAAATCCTGACTTTTGTATAAACATACGACTCAGATATACATAGTTTATATTTAAAGATGTCGAAACATCTTTAAGACATATATTTTCATCAAAATGATCGTTTATGTAAAGAAGAACTTTTTTGAACAGGTTATCGGAAAAATTATTCGGAATAAGTTCAGTATTACCTAATGCTTTATTCAGTAGCGAAAAGAATATGCAGTTAATTTCAAGGAGATAATTATCGGTGTATTTCAACCGTCTGTATATGTCCGACAATTCGTCATCAGAGAATTTAAACTGCGGATCTTTAGGCGTCTTGTTAGTAAACAGCTGATTAAAGTTAGAAATAAGATTTGGCGACAGTTCAAAAACGGAAATTTCGGATTGTGTATCAGTAACAAATTCGTGAAACTCAAGCGGCATTATAATTATGGCATCGTTTTTTGATAAAATGTATGTCTTATAATCCTTCTTCACTGTGAAAGTTCCCGAAATAACAAAAACCACCTCAAAGGTATAGTGATAATGTAGCGGACAATTTATATTAGTCCACTCCCTGATGTAGAAAGAATGATTTGCACACACGCAGCTATCAGTAAATATCATTTAAGTACCTCCGATTAAAAAAGTTGATTTTTGTCTATTATTATACAATATAATTCTTGTGTTGTCAATCACAAAAGTGCTATAATTTAAGATGTTTGGGGAGGAGGGTTTTTATGTTTTATCTTCTTTTGAGTTTGGCGTCAATTTCTAATGTTTTATCAAATGCATTAACAAAAGTATACAGAAGTCAAATTGAGGACGAAAGCATTAAGGACAATATTCATTTTGCGCTGATGGTTTTTGTTGCAATGGGGGTTTATGCCTTTTTAGCCGAATTTGACTTGCGTGTTAATTTTGTAACAATGGGTTTTGCTGCGGTTTATGCTATAGTTATTTGCGTATGTGTTATATTGAATTTGCATGCGATAGAAAAAGCAGGAATAGCAAATGTTTCTATTTTTTCGCAATCCGGTGCAATATTGTGGAGTTCTGTGTTTGGAAAGCTTATTTTTAACGAGAATTTAACACTAAAAAGAGTTTTAAGTATAATCTGTTTGCTTATTGTAGTTATAATTTTGTTTTTTGGCAACAGAACAGAAAAAAAGAGCGACGCAAGAGGAAAAACCTTGTGTATGTTGATATTTTTGCTGTCAGGAAGCGATGGCCTGATATTGAAGCTTTATTCAGCAAGTGAGGCTGTTATGCCGGAAGAGATATTTTTCTTTTATTCAAATGCATTGATTATACCGCTTGTGTTTTTTATGCTTAAAAGAAGGATGTCGTTAAAGAACTTTTATGAGAAGGTTAAAAAAATTAATATAAAAACGCTCCTGATTGTAGTAATATCCCTGGTGGCAGCAAATGTTGGATCATATTTTTCAATAAAAGCAATAGGTATGGCAGATCTTATACTTTATTCAATAATGAGCCCGACATTTTATATAATACTTACTGCAGTAGTTTCGAAAGTAGTATTTAAAGAGAAAATGGGGGTTCAAAAAATTATAAGTATAATTTTGCTTATTGTAGCAATAGTTATAGGAACAATTTAAAAAACAACAACAAAGAGTATTGCAATAAGGCAATACTCTTTCGTTGTTTTTAAAACCAATATTAGTGATGGTGATGATGGTGATGATGGTGGTGTTCGTGTTTTTGGGTTTGACAGTACATATCTGTGCATACCTCTCCAACACGTTCACATTCGACTGTAGAATGTGAAATACCATGTTCTCTTAGTTCTTCTTTGACACTTCCCTTAACCGTGCCAAAATCCAAATCTGTTACAACGTGGAGTGTTGCGGCGTTTTTATATCCGTCCATACTCCATATATGAATATGGTGAACATCACAAACACCGTCGATAGAAAGTAAATGCTCTTTAATTTCGGGAATACTGATTTCGTGCGGTGTTTTTTCGAGAAAAATATCCAGAACGGATTTTAACCCTTTAAGTGAATTTACAATAATGAAAACTGCAACACATATAGAAAGTATCGGGTCGAGAAACGACCAGCTTGTAAAGCGCATTACAATAGCGCCTATAAGAACAACTGCCCAACCAAGAATGTCTTCTAACATATGAAGATTAATTGCTCTCTGGTTAAGCGACTCGCCACCCGCGGTATAATATGCCGCGGCAAAATTCACAACAAAGCCGATAATACCAAAAACAATCATTCCGCCATAATTAATAGGCACGGGATTTATAAGACGTAGAATTGCATTATAAACAACCCAGCAAGAGCCAAAAAGTAAAATAACAGATTGAATAACACTGCCAAGAACAGAATAGCGGTAATATCCAAAGGTATATTTTTCGTCGGGCTTTTTCATACTTATTTTTTCAAAGGCATACGAAATACCAATGCTTAAACTGTCGCCAAAATCGTGAATGGAGTCCGAAACAATAGCAATACTTCCCGTTATTGTACCCCCAATAAATTCAATAACCGAGAAGAAGAGATTGAGGCAAAATGCTATTAAAATTTTTCTGTCCGATTTCATAACTAAACCTCCATGTATTATATTGTCTGCATTATTTTAGTTTTATAACACAAAATCAGAATTTTTTGCTCTTTAAAGAGAATTCCGTAAGCTCAATAGATTTTTGCGCATTTTTATCGTTACATACGATATACGAATAAATAGAGTCTATAACTGCAAGCGCAGCAATTCTCGAATTCAATCCTAAAATAGTATATTTAATTTCGGGGGATGAGGTAAAGAGTGCAACATCAGAGCATTTAAGAATCGGTGATTTTCCTTTGTTAGTTATACAAATGGTGGTTGCACCGCATTCTTTGGCAATCTTTAAGGTATCAATTATATCCTTAGACGAGCCTGAGTGAGAAATGCCAACTGCAACGTCGCCCTTTTTTAACTGAGCGGCAGCTATCGATTGCATGTGATTATCTATGTAAGCATATGCGTGCTTGCCTGCACGCAGAAGCTTATGCGAGGCATCCTGCGCAACAGATGAGGAATTTCCCAGACCGAAAAACACAACTGAGTTTGCACCGTTTATAAGTTCTGCGGCTTTTTGTAATTCCTCTTTATCAATAGCCGATTTTGTTGCCTCTAATGAGCAATATATTTCATTTGTAAGCTTTTCGAATATGTTGTAGCAAGTGTCATCTGTTGTGATTTCTTCGCTGATACTGCGTGGGGTAGTTTCCTGTGCAAGCGAGATTTTAAGCTCCTGATAACCACTGCAACCCAATCTTTTCGAAAAACGAACAATAGTTGCCTCGCCGCAGTTGCATTTTTCTGCAAGCTCTACTATAGACAATGGGAGAATTTCGCCGGGATTTGCCAAAATCCAATCTGCAATACGTTTCTCGGCACTGCCCATATCCGAATATAACAACTGTATTTTTAAAGAAATTTTATCCATATAATTATCGTCCTTTTTAAAATCAAAAAATTCTACTCATTTATTTTATAATAAAAGGATATTTTTGTCAAGTTTTGAAAATATTTTTCAAAAACTATTGAATTTATTATATTTATATGTTATAATGGCAGTATAAAAACCGTAAAAGGTGAAAATTATTTTTAAAATTTAAAAGGAGAAGAGCAAAATGACGGATTTTTTATTTGACATGATTGCAACAGAACTTGAAGATGCAGTTGGCAGAGAAAACTGTTCAACAAGAATGATAGACAAAGTAGCACACAGTGTTGACTATTTCTGGCTATCAAGAATGTGGGCAGACAGAGGCCTCAGAATGCCTGAGGGCGAATTTATTGTAGCACCTAAAGATGCAAAAGAGGTAAGCGCAGTTTTAAAAATTGCAAACTACTACAAAATTCCTGTTACTCCATGGGGTGCAGGCGGCGGCACTCAGGGTGGTCCGCTTCCCGTTAAAGGCGGTATCGTACTTGATACAAAGCGTATGAATAAAATCTACGATGTTAATACACAAAGTATGTACATAGAATGTGGCACAGGTGCTATATACAAGCACATTGAGTGGGCTGCAAACGAAAAGGGATATGCAACAATGCACTATCCGTCATCTCTTACATGTTCAACAGTAGGTGGCTTTTTGGCGCACAGAGGTATAGGTGTATCATCAACAAAGTATGGTAAAATTGATGATATGGCAATGCAAATGGAGGTTGTTCTTCCAAACGGTGATATAATAGAAACTTCACCATCACCAAAGCACGCAGCAGGCCCTGACCTTAACCAGATATTTATAGGCTCGGAGGGTACACTTGGTGTTATTACAAAGGCACAAATGAGAATTTACGAACAACCCGAATCAAGACAGTTCAGAGGCTTCTTGTTCCATAATATGACAGATGCATTCAATGCTGGCCGTGAGTTGTTACAAAAGTTCAAGCCATCTGTTATGCGTCTTTACGACGAGGCAGAAACCGCTTCACTGATTAAGAAGATTGTCGGCGTAGAAAAGCCGGGCGCATTTATGAATATCGCAGTAGAGGGTGTTAAGGAAATGGCAGACCTCGAAATGAAGATTCTTCTTGAAACCTTTGCTAAATACGGTGCAGAGGATTTGGGCAGCGAATACGGCGAAAAGTGGTGGAAAGAAAAGATTACATTCTTCTATCCCGGACATATGATGGACTTACCACAGTGCTTTGGTACTATGGATACAATCGCTCCATACGATAAGATTGAAAATATCTATTGGAAGATGAAGGAAGCTATCGAAACAAACTTCCCGCAAGCTAAATTTATTGCACATTTCTCACACTGGTACGAGTGGGGATGTATGATTTACGACAGATTTATAGTTGACGGCGACAAAGTTCCGCAAGACCCACACGAAGCACTAAGACTTCATCAGGCAATCTGGAACTGCGGTGTAAGAACTGCGCTCGAAAACGGCGGTGTTGTAAACGACCATCACGGTGTAGGAATTAAGCTTGGAAGACTTATGAAGGAACAATACGGTCCTGCAATGCAGGTATTTGAGGGTATCAAAAAGCAGCTTGACCCGAATGGTATTATGAATCCGTTTAAATTAGGTCTTTAATTGACAGAAAGGAATGATTTGTAATGAAATTTTCACAAAAAGCGAAAGAACATATAGATAGCTGTCGTTTCTGTTGGATGTGCCATCACGTATGTCCAATCGGAAATGCAACAGGTCAGGAAAGAAATACAGCACGTGCAAGAGCATTGGGACTTTCTCTTGTTGCACGTGATGCAGTTGAATATTCAGACGATATTATAGATAACGTTTACGAGTGTTGCCTTTGTGCAGGCTGTATGGCAGACTGTGTTACAGGCTGGGACCCTGTAATGTTTACAAAGGAAGCAAGAAAAATTGCCGCACTTGAGAATAAATTACCGCAGTACATAGAAAAAATGCTCGATAATTACGAAGAAAAGGGCAACGTATACGGTCTTGATAAGAATGCAGAGCTTACTAAAAAAATAAATACACTAAAAGACTCAAAAACACTTCTTCTTTTGGGACACGATGCAATATATAAAGCTCCCGATAAGGCTATAAAGGCAATTGAACTATTAGAAAAAATGGGCATTGACTTTACAGTTATGGAAGATGAGCCTGCAAGCGGATACCATATGAACTTTATGGTTGGTGCAGTTGCAGAAACTCAGGAAATTGCAACAAATACTGCAAAAGCACTTGATTTTGACACAGTAATATGTTATGATCCTTTTGATGCAGAAATGTTTATGCGTGAGTATAAAGAATGGGGCATAGATATGAAGGCTAAGGTTGTTACCTTTACTTCGTTTGTAGCAGAGAATCTTGATAAGCTTAACATTAAAAAGTCAGATAAAGCATTCACTATTCAGGACCCACCATCACTTGGCAGAATATTAGAGGAAGAAGCGCCTTTAAGAAAAATCGTAGATGCAATAGGCGAAAACTGTGAGATGCTCTTAAATGGCAAAAATACAATGCTTGCAGGTAACCTTGTAATGAACGAGTATATGGAAGATGTAATCACAAAGGTTGCTAAAAACAGATGGATTAATGCAAAGAATATGGACGCACAAACAGTTGTAACAGCATGTCCGGCAGATTTTGTTAAGTTAGCCGAGACAAAGCCCGAAAATGTTGAGCTGTTAACAGTTGAGGAGGCTATACTATCATGCTTGTAAATCTTAAAGAAATTATTGATATAGCTGAAAAAGGCAACTTTGCAATTCCTGCATTCAACGTATATAACACCGAAACGGTAATGGGTGTTATAAAAGCGGCAGAGGAAGAAAGAGCACCGATTATCATTCAGGTATATCCAAGACTTTTAAACGAAGAAGTTGGTTACTATCTTTGCCCTGCTATTATTGCAGCGGCGAGAAAAGCAACAGTTCCTGTTTGCTTCCACTTAGACCATGGCCCATCCGAGCTTGAAGTTCAAAAGGCTCTACGTTGGGGTGCAACAGGTATTATGTACGATGGCTCTGTTCATCCTTTCGAAGAAAATGTCGAAAACACAAAGCACATTATTGATATCTGCGACGCTATCGACGTTGGAGTTGAGGGCGAGCTTGGTCATGTGGGCAGTGTAAACGACGATGCAATGGAGGAGTTTACAGACCCCGAAGAAGCTGCAGAATTTGTAAAGAGGGCAAACGTTGTGTGTCTTGCAGTATTAATCGGTAACGCACACGGACACTACAAAAAAACACCAAAACTTGACATAGAAAGAGTAAAAGCCATAAGAGAAGCAACAAACGGAACACCGCTTGTACTTCATGGCGGCTCAGGAATTCCTGATGACCAGGTTAAAGCAGCAATAAAGGCAGGTATCCGTAAAATGAATATCGGTACTGACGTATGTTGTGCTTTTGCCGAGGGTACAAAGGAAACATTAGACGACCCTAACAGAAGTTTAGCAATCGACTTGTTTATGAAACACCCGATTGAAACAGTCAAGAAGCTTGCAATCGAAAAAATTAGATTGGTTGATGCAAACGGAAAGGCATAATCTTATGAGTGAAATAGTTGGAATTGGTGCAAATGTATATGATACATTAATATGTGTATCCAAATATCCTGACGAGGACACAAAATTAAAGGCAGATAAATTGATGCGTTGCGGTGGCGGTCCCACCGCAACGGGTCTTGTTGCTGCGGCAAAATTAGGTGCAGAGTGTGAATTTATTGGCAATTTCACAGATGATGAGGGCGGAGTGTTTTTAAAGAACGACTTTGAAAACTACAATATCTCCACTCAAAATTGCGATGTTCACAAGGGCTTTGCATCTTTTTCGTCGTATGTAATATTATCCGATGCAGAAAAATCAAGAACAATAGTTTTTGACAAAGGAAATATTCCAAAATTAGAGCTTGATAACAACCACAAGGAAGCTATTTTAAACAGTAAGCTGCTTATGGTTGATGGTAACGAGCTTGACGCGGCACTTGACGCGGCAAAGCTGGCGCGTGAAAATAATGTTGATGTTTTATACGATGCGGGGGGATTATACGAAAACGTAGAAAAAATGTTGGAGGTTGCAAACATTTTAATACCGTCGTTTGAATTTGCAACACAGATTACAAACACAACAGATGCACCCTCTGCGGCAAAAGCACTGTATAGTAAATATAACCCCGATGTTGTAGTTATCACAGACGGTAAAAACGGAGGATATATGTATAATGGTGCAGAGTGTGTGCATTATGACGCGTTCAGCGTAAATGCAGTTGATACAAACGGTGCTGGCGACGTGTTTCACGGTGCTTTTGCATATGCACTCACACACGGTTTCAATTTTTATCAATCCTGTATTTTCTCAAGTGCAGTATCAGCATTAAAATGCACCAAGGTGGGCGCAAGAGCGGGAGTTCCTCAGTACAGTGAGGTTATAGAATTTTTAAAGGAGCGTGGATATGATGAATTTGAAGAAAACATGGACTAATAAGTATGGCAAGTCTCAAATTATAACAAAAGAAAACAGTCCTTGCAAGAATGTTGAAATAGACATGGTAAAACTTGCCCACGGACAATCAAAAACCTATTCAGAAACAGACAAGGAGTACGGTTTGCTAATCTTAAGCGGTAAGTGCTCTGTTGTTGGTGATGGTTTCAAATATGAAAACATAGGCGAGAGAGAAACAGTATTCGACGGAAATGCAACATGTGTATATGTACCGCGAAACAAAGAATTCACAATCACAGGTGTTGGCGAGGTACAAATAACAGTGTGCAAGTGCCCGTCAGAGAACGACCACAAGCCTGTTTTGATAAAGCCTGAAGACGTTATTGCCAAGGAATTGGGTAAACCTGGCTGGCAAAGACACGCAATGTTTGTTCTTGACGAAAGAGTTGAGGCAGACCAGATATACATAGGCGAATGCTGGATAGAGGGCGGACAATGGTCAAGCTATCCACCGCATAAGCACGACGATTCTAATATGCCTACAGAGGCTAATACAGAGGAAATCTATTACTATGAATTTGATAAGCCACAGGGCTTTGGTATTCAAAAGGTATACACTATGGAGGGCGACATTGACGAAACATATACAGTTAAGTCGGGTGATTTTGTAGAAATACCAAGAGGCTATCATCCATTCCATAGTGCACCCGGTTACAAAAACTATATGCTATGGATAATGGCAGGTCCTGTAAGAGGTTTCTTTATGACAACTGACGAGGAGCATAAATGGTTAAACGACTAACCACAAATTAAGGATTTTTATGCGAAATATGAAAGGACATATACTATGAAATATGTACTCGGTATAGATTTTGGAGGCGGCTCATCAAAAGCAACACTTCTCTCAGAAGAGGGAAAGGTTATAAAAACTGCGTCCTCCGAATACGCAACAATATATCCCAAAAACGGATATGTGGAGCAAAATCCTATGGATTGGTACGAGGCGGCAAAGACAAATATAAAGTCGATACTTCAAAATAGCGGCGTAAAAAGCGAGGATATTGTTTGTATATCATTGGATGCCGCCACACATACTGCAGTTTTGTGTGATGAGGACTTTAACGTGGTCTGTCCCTCAATCTATTGGACAGATACAAGAAGTGTAAAACAGGTTGGGTTCCTTAAAGAGAACTACGGTGATTTAATATGGAAAAAGTCATATCACAATGTTGGCACAATCTGGACAATAGCACAACTTTTGTGGATAAAGGAAAACGAGCCGCAGATATTGGAAAAAACAAAGCACATATTCTTTGCAAAGGACTTTGTAAGACATATGCTTACAGATGATTTTTGCACGGACTACATCGAAGCACAAGGCTCAATGTTCTACGATATGGAAAAAAAGGAATGGAGCAAAGAACTGTGCGACTTGTGCGGTGTTGATATAAGTACACTTCCCGAGCTCAAAAATCCTAAGGATATAGTTGGCTCTATAACCAAAAAAGCGGCGGCAGATACGGGACTTTGCGAGGGTACAAGAGTAATCTGCGGAAGCACCGATACTGTTATGGAGGTGTTTGCGGCAGGTGCAGTAAAAGAGGGGAATATGACAATCAAGCTTGCAACCGCAGGCAGAATTTGTGCTATAACTCCAAAAGCGCACCCCGACGCTAATCTTGTAAATTATTCGCATATTGTCGACGGAATGTGGTACCCCGGAACTGCTACAAAGGCGTGTGCTTCATCGTACAGATGGTATCGCGATACTTTTGGCGGAGACTATAAAGACCTCGATGACGGTGCAGAGCAAATTGAAGTGGGTTGTGATGGACTTATGTATCACCCATACTTAAACGGTGAGCTGACACCATACAACGACCCCGACCTATGCGCAAGCTTTATCGGCATAAGAGGGGGACACACAAAAGCGCATTTTACGCGTGCAGTATTAGAGGGTGTTGCACTGTCTATGCTCGATTGTATGAAAACACTCGATAGTATGAATATAAAACACGATATAAAAGCAACTGCAATCGGCGGCGGCTCAAAGAGCCCGTTGTGGCGGCAGATTTTATCGGACTGTCTTGGAATTGAGCTTGTAGTAAAAGAGACCTCCGACTCATCATTCGGAAGTGCTATGCTTGCAGGTGTTGCGGCAGGCTTCTGGAAGGACGAGGCAGCAGCGCTTGATGCGTGCTCAAAAATCGAGTCCATAACAAAACCCGACCTCGCTAAGAAAGCACAGTACGAAAAGCTATATACAAAATATAAAGCGGTACACGACGCGCTGGAGGGCATATACAAATGAAGATAGTTGTATGTGCAAAGGTTTGCGACGGTGAAATAAATATCTTCGATAAAAGTGCCATCGAAAGTGCGCTATTACTTAGCTATGACGTTACAGTAATAAGTATGGGTCCGAAAAGCACCTGTGGCACGCTTACAGAACTAACCCGTTTGGGTGTAAAGGTTATATGGCTTTGCGATAATAAGTTCGCGGGCGCCGACACTGTTTCAACTGCATACATATTATCACAGGCAATAAAAAAGCTTGACTACGACTTAATAATTTGCGGCAGACAGACAACCGATGGTGATACCGCACAAACACCGCCTATGCTATCGGTAAACTTGAATTTACCAATCATCACAAATGTTCTCGAAATTTATTCGGTTGATAACGAAATAAAATGCAGAACAAGAGCAGGCGAGGAAAGTGCACCACTTAGAGCAATAATAAGTGTGGAGCGAATTAACACTTTAAGATTTCCGCGTATGCGTTCAAAAACACAACCCATATGCGAGTGGAATGCAGAGGATATAGAAGCAGACCTTTCAAAATGCGGTCTTAGTGGCTCACCCACAAGGGTTGTTAAATCGTTCGAAAACAAAAAAGGTAAAAGAAAGTGCCAATTTATAAAAAGAGACGAACTCCCGTCCTTAATTGACCAACTGTTAAAAGAGGAGAGAGTTGAAGCATTGCAAGAGCAAAGTGATGTTCTGTTCGAAAATGTCTGGGCAGTAGGCACAACGGTCGAAAAAGAAGCGAAAAAAATAGCAAAAACAGTTACCTTAATAGAGGAGACTGACCCCGCCCAAATTGCCAAAAGAGCACAAAAAGAAAAACCGCAGGTTATTTTGTGGAATGCAGATCTGTGGGGACGTAAAAATGCACCTATTGCCGCAGTTCACTTAAATACAGGCTTATGTGCCGATTGCGTTAAGCTCGAAACAGACGGTAAAACTCTGTTTATGTACCGCCCTGCAAGGAGCGGCAACATAATTGCAAAAATCATATGCACTACCAATCCGCAAATGGCGACCGTAAGATGCGTAAGCGAGGCTTGTGATGTTATAGTATCTGCAGGCAGAGGTGTCATAGATGAGCTTGATGGGGTAGAGGCATTTGCAAAAGAAATTAATGCTGAGTTTTGCTCATCGCGTGCAGTGGTAGATGCGGGTGCAATGAATGTAGAAACACAGGTGGGCTTAACGGGTAAGAGCGTTTCGCCAAAAATATATATTGCAGTAGGAATTTCGGGTGCGGTACATCATACGTGTGCCATCGAGAATGCCCAAACTGTAATAGCAATAAATCCCGACAGGGATGCAAGAATTTTTGAATATGCAGATTATGGCATATTGGATAAATTTTAAAAATCATTTTATTATATAAACGAAAGGAATGAAGTAAAATGAAAAAAAGAATTGGACTTGTTGGCTTTGGAGGAATTTGTAAGGGCGCACATCTTGGCGGCTACAAGAAGTGTGAAGATATTGCCCAGATTACTGCAGTATGCGACATTAACCCCGAAAGACTTGCGCTTGCAAAAGAGTTGCTTGGCTTGTCTGACGAATGTCTATTTACAGACTACAACGATTTAATTAACAGTGGTCTTGTTGATGCAGTTGATATCTGTACACCAAACGACATTCACTGCAAGGTGGCAGAAGCGGCAGTAGCGGCAGGGTTACCTTACAGTATCGAAAAGCCTTTGGGTATATCCTTAAAGGAAACAAGAGATTTGTTGGAAAAAACAAATAATTCTGATGTAAAATCATTTGTCTGTTTCTCATACAGATATATGGCAGATTTCAGATATATGCGCGATATCGTAAAAAGCGGCAAAATAGGTAAGATAAGAAATATCCATTTAACATATCTTAAGGACAGCGGTCTTATAGAAGGAAGACGTTTAGAGTGGAGATTTGACGAAAAAAGAGCAGGAAGCGGTGTTCTTGGAGACCTGGGTGTTCATATGATAGACGCGGTACGTTTCCTTGGCGAAGAAATTGACGGTGTATTCACTAATATGGGTATTACTGTAACAGAGCGTCAGGCGTTGGATAGCGACGAAATTCTTCCTGTTACAACAGACGACTGGTGTAACCTTAATGCTATGACAAAGAGCGGCGCAAGCGTTACAATGCGAATTTCGAGAGTTGCTAAAAATATAAAGGATAACATCAGCTTCGAGGTTCATGGTGAAGACGGTTATATGATATACGGAGTAAGAGTAAACGACACAGGTGAATCAGGCGGTTCAAGCATAAAGGTATCACTTGGTAAGGGCGACCCGTTACATGACGTGGAAACTCCTGAGGAATTTCAGGCAGTTCAGTCGAGAGAATTTGTCAAGATGCTTTGCGGTGAAGAAGACGAGTGCTTGGCACATCTCGACCAGGGTGTAGAATGTCAGAAGATTTTAGAAGCAGCAATAAAATCTGCAAAAACACAAACATACGTTAAAATTGACGAACTATAATAGGAGGACTTAACAATGAAATTTGGTAAATTTCTTCGTTTAAAGAATATAGAAGATACAGATGCAGCCTTTAAGGAAGTTGTAGACAAAGGCTTCGAAAGCTGTCAGCTTGTATACAAGCCCGAAAACTACGACCTTGAAGAAGCAAAGATTATAAAAGCAGCAGCAGAGAAATACAATGTTGATATTTCTGCAATGTTCTGCGGTTTTTACGATAGCGAAACAACATGGGATATATATTGGGGTTACCAGAATGCCGGTGTTAACGTAGAAGCATTCAGACAATCAAGAGTTGCATACGTAAAGCAGGCTGCTAAGTTTGCCGCCCAAATCGGCATAGAGGATATTATTATCCATGCAGGCTTTGTTCCAAACAATCCATTTGCACCTGAATACGGAACAATGTGTGCGGCAGTATATTCAATAGCAAACTACTGTAAAGGTCTTGGAATGAATTTGTTGTTCGAAACAGGCGGCGAATCTCCTATAACTCTTTTAAGATTAATAGAAGACGTCGGCACAGGTAACTTATTTATAAACTTAGACCCTGCAAATATAATGATGTATGGTTACGGTAACCCTGTCGATGCGGTTGATGTATTCGGCAAGTATGTACGTAACGTACACGGAAAAGACGGTTGCGTGCCAACAGAGCCAAGAGTACTTGGTAAAGAAACTACAATAGGCAAGGGTATGGTTGACTTTAGGGCAATGCTTAAAAAATTGCACGATATCGGTTATGACAGATATATAACAATAGAACGTGAAGGTCTTGCAAATCCTGAAGACGATGTTATGCTTGCTAAAAAGTACTTAGAGGATATCTGGTATTCGTTATAATAAGAAGTAATAAGGAAGAGACAAAATGATTATTAAAAACGGAATTGTAGTTACCCCTTACGAAAAAAGAAAGTGCGACGTAAGAGTTGCCAATGGAATTATTACCGAAATCGGAAACATAGATGTAAACGGTGAAGAAGTAATAGATGCAAGTGGTTTATACGTATGTCCCGGTTTGGTGGATATACATACACACGGTGGTGGCGGCGGAGATTTTATGGATGCCACCGAAGAATCGTTTGATAATGCACTAAGCTTCCATTCCAAAAATGGTACAACATCTCTTTTACCGACTTCTGTAACCGCACCCGTGGAGCAGATAGAGGAAATGATTTCTTTTGCAAGGGAGTATGCAAAAAAGGCGGATGCAAAGTGCAGAATTATGGGTGTTCACTTGGAGGGACCGTATTTATCTGTTAAGAACAAGGGCGCTCAGCACGAAAGCTACCTAAGAGTACCCTCAAGGGATAGTTATGATTTTATATTAGAAAATAAAGATATTGTAAAAACAGTAACTATTGCACCTGAGCTTGACGGAGCTGCAAAAATGACCGAGGAGCTTGTTAAAAACGGCATAGTTGTATCGGGGGGACACGACGACGGTCAGAAGAAGCTTATTACACCTGTATTAGATGCGGGACTCTCGCACTGTACACATTTGTGGTGTGCAATGTCCACAGTTGCAATGCGCGACGGTGTAAGAGATATAGGTCTGTTTGAGCTTGGTCTGTTAGACGACAGATTAAGTGTAGAGCTTATTGCCGATAATCACCACATAACACCCGATATGTCAAGACTTGTATACAAGTGCAAGGGTGCAGACAAAATGTGTGTTGTTTCTGACTCTCTAAGAGCAGGCGGAATGCCAATGGATGGAAAGCTCTATTCATTAGGCTCATACAAGGATAAAGATGCAATGCAGTTTATAGTATCAGACGGTGTTGCAAGACTACCAGACAACACTCGTTATGCAGGTAGTATACAGCCTATAAGTCAGATGGTGAGAAATCTTGTAAATGACGCTGAAATTCCATTTGTCGACGCAATAAGAATTGCATCGTTAACACCTGCTAAGGTTGCAGGTATAGACAATGTGGTTGGCTCAATAAGCATCGGTAAATTCGCCGACTTCTGTTTCATGGATAAGGATTTAAAGGTTGTTAAAACAATAGTAAACGGAAAAGAGGTTTAATTCAAATGGAAAAGAAAATAGGTAACATTTTGTTTAAAACAGAGAAATCAGAATGGAACGTATATTTTGATATGGCTCTTTGTATGCTGAACGAAATTATGAAGAACAACAAAGAGGGAAAAAATACTGTTATGATAGTGCCTGTTGGCCCTACAGACCAATATCCCATACTTGCAAAGATGATAAATAATTTTAAGGTTTCACTAGAAAATGTTTACTTCTTTAATATGGATGAGTATTTAATAACACCTGACACAGCTATTGATGAAAACCACTATATGAGTTTTCATAAGAGAATGAACGATGAATTTTATTCTAAGGTAGACCCTGAGCTTTTAATGCCTGAGAGTCAGAGAAAGTTCCCTGAACCTGGCAAAGAAGCTGAATTTGATAAGCTTATAGAAGACCTTGGCGGTGTTGATTTGTGTCTTGGCGGTCTTGGTATTAACGGACACCTTGCATTTAACGAAGCAGCAGAAGACGATGACCCAATCACAGCAGAGGAGTTTGCAAACCTTGGTACAAGAGTGTTATCTATAACACGCGAAACAAGAACAATAAACGCATACGGATACCAAAGAGGCGACTTAAGAGGTATGCCTGAATGGTGTATAACAATCGGTATGAAGCAGATTTTAGAAGCACGTTCAATATATATTGCTCTAAACCGACCATGGCAGCATGGAATAGTAAAGCACGTACTTTTCGATAAAGTACAACCTCAAATTCCTGCATCACTGCTTCAAAACCACAAAAATGTAACATTCTGTGCAACAGAAGAAATTGCAGATGGATTATTTTAAATAATAAAAAAGAGACTTAATTTTAATATGCACCCCAAAAGTATTTAACTTTTGGGGTGCATATCATTTAAGACTCTGTTTTTATGTCCCTGTTATTAAAATTCTGTGTCCCCGCATCGCATAGACTTTCTGTGTGAGTTAAAGAAAATACACTTAAAATTATTACTGTATTTCTCCATCGCGTCAATAACAGTTTCGGGCTTGAGATTATATACATTCCCGATTGCTATACACATTTCTATGGTGAGTATGTTGTCTTTTTTATCAAGACACTTTAAATCGTATATATATGGCCTGATATCCGATTCCTTTATACCGCTTTTACTCTTTTTCATAACCTTTAATTCAGTGTTCTTTAAAAAAGTATCAATATCAATATTTCCCTCATACTCAATTTCAACAACATATACTGCTCTGTCGAGAGTAGTAAGGTCTATTTCCTTTTTTGAGTTTACTTTTTTTACATCTACAATAGAATATCCGGGTGGAAGTGATGAATTTATACGTGTCTTTAATTCCTCTGTAGAAAAATCACCGTCAAAGCCGACATTCATATATTCGCACTCCGAGGTAACACCAACAGACAACGGTTGTGCAACCGTCATTATCGGATGCGGATTAAACCCCTGTGAAAACATAAACGGCAAATCGGCACGTCTTACTGTGCGGTGAAACAAGCGGACAAAGTCAAGATGTGATATGTATTTTACGCGCTCATCACGAGCGTATTTTATAATGTAATTACTCATTTTTGCCACCTCGTTTTTCTGTGCAGACACCACTTTTGAACGATGCTATACCGCAATTTGAACACTTCTCTCTGCAGTGAGGAGTTGTCTTTTCTGCCTTTGCCTTTTCACTTTCGCTTATAAAGAAATTCTTTGTAACTCCAATATCAATATGGTCCCAAGGCAAAATCTCATCATAATCACGTCGGCGTGCATTGTAGAAATCAGGGTCAATACCAAGCTCGTCAAAGGCTTCCATCCATAAGTCGAACTTAAAATGCTCGCCCCAACCGTCAAACTTACAACCCTTCTGGACTGCTTTTATTATAACAGAACAAAGACGTCTGTCGCCTCTTGCAAAAACACCCTCAAGATAGCTTGTTTTGTTGTCGTGCCAATTATATTTTATTCGCTTTGATGTAATAGCCGATTTTAGTGTGTTCTGCTTTTCGATAAGCATTTCGCGGCTATCCTGTGGCTCCCATTGGAATGCAGTAAATGGCTTTGGAACAAAGCTCGAGGTACTTACCGTTATATTAATATTTTTTGCCCTTTCTTCCTTTGGAATAGCAAAGTATTGGTCCAATACTTTTTGTGCAAGGTCGGCAATTCCTCTAATATCATCGTCAGTTTCGGTGGGTAAACCTATCATAAAATATAGCTTAACATTTGTCCAACCGCCTTTAAAAAGCATTGACGTCGATTGCATAATATTTTCTTCTGTAATGTTTTTGTTTATAACATCTCTTAGCCTCTGTGTGCCTGCTTCGGGCGCAAAGGTAATACCTGTTTTTCGTACCTTTTGAACTTTGTTCATAAGCTCAAGCGAGAAATTATCGATTCTTAAAGATGGCAGAGAAAGACCTATTTTCTTCTGCTCGGTAATATCTAAGAGACCGTTTGTCAGATCAGGCAAGCCCTCAAAGTCACTTGTGGAAAGTGATGATAACGAAATCTCGTCATATCCGCTGCACGAGAGCAGTTTGTCTGCAAGGTTGAGCAATGTATCAGGCTTTCTTTCTCTGAGGGGACGGTAAATATATCCCGCCTGACAAAAACGACAACCGCGCATACAACCTCGCATAACCTCGAGCATTACTCTGTCGTGTACTACATCGCCAAAGGGTACTATTATAGTATCAGGCGCGTAGGTTTTATCAAAATCATTCATAATGCGCTTTTTAATAGTGCGCGGTGCAACCGCCTCGTTTGGTGTTACCGACTTTATTGTGTTATCGTCGTTGTATTCAACATCGTAAAAAGAGGGGACATATATCCCTTCAAATTTTGCGATTTCTCTGAGGTAATCTTTCTTGTTCCTTTTTCCGCTTTTCTTCCAGCTAATGTACGCGTCCACAACCTCGTGAATTACATCTTCGCCCTCACCCAACATAACAAAATCAAAAATATCGGCTATCGGCTCGACGTTGTATGCACACGGTCCGCCTGCACAAATTATGGGATAAGTTTCGTCTCTGTCTTTTGAAAGCAGAGGAATTTGTGCCAAATCGAGCATATTAATAATGTTAGAATACGAAAGCTCATACTGCAAAGTAAAGCCAAGTATATCAAAGTGAGTTATTTCCTCCCCTGATTCAAGCGCAAAAAGACGCATACCGCGTGTGCGCATTTCTTGCTCCATATCTGTCCACGGTGCAAAAACTCGCTCACAAAAAGTATCCTCGCGGTTATTAAGCGTGTGGTAGAGTATTTTAAGCCCTAAATGCGACATTGCAATTTCGTATGTGTCGGCAAAGCAAAAGCCAAATCGTACGTCAACATCTTCAGGATTTTTTAAAACTGAATTAAGCTCTCCGCCTGTGTAACGTGTTGGCTTTTCAACATTGCTTAAGATTTTGTCCTTTAGTGTAATCACTCTGTTTTGCCCTCTCTTTTAGCGTTTCTTGTTGTAATAAATCCGTTTACCTTGTCTATAAGACCAGGAAGCATATCTATTGCCTTGTTGAGTGGAGATGGTCCGCCACCGTCCATAGGAATAAGACGCACATTTCCGTTGTTAATCACCAAAAATGCCTCAGGTGTAACCTTAACACCGCCGCCTATACCGCCGCCGCTTGATGGCTTGTCGGCAGTCCCAAAATCACTTCCGCCACCGCCAAAACCCATCGAAACCTTTGAAACGGGTACAATTATTGTACCATCATCCATAGATATAACATCGCCGATTACCTTTTTTGTTTCGGATACAAGGTCAATGTTTTTCATAAGGTTATCAAGCATCTGGTTAATGTTGTTACTCATTTATTTATCCTCCTTGATAGTAATTTATATTTTGTTGCTAATTGTAGAATTATATATAACATAATAAAAGCACGTGCAATACGTGTGCGCAATACAGTATACATACCGCCTGATATGGTGCAGTTATCAAAATCAGGAGATATGTCCACATTGAATTTCTTCAGCTTCATATTCTGTTTCATAAATCCCAGGGCCTGAAAAATTGCCGCATATGCACTGCCACAGATTATTCCTGTATCGGCAGGGTCGGAAGTTCCCACTGTAGCACTTATATTAAGTTCTTCAATAGTTATGGCATGGTGAAAAATGTAGCGCAAAAGTCTTTTTGTGGTTTTTATTATTTCACCAAACAGTTCTTTTGAAATCTCAAACTGTTTATTGCTTTCTTTTTTCTTTTTTTCTTCTTCAGTTTTTTTGTTATTCTCAGCCTTGTGTTTTGTTTTTAATGAGGGGTAGAGTCTCATTTTAAGAAACATATACCCAAGGTCGATTGTTGCACCGTCGGAATTTATTAAAAACACAAGGCGCACCGGCAAAAGACAAAGTATCAGCAATAGTGCCAATATTATCAGTATAATATATATAACAATCATTTTTAATTTTCCGTATTATCAGTATCTTCTATCTCTAATTGACCGTCGTGAGGGTCTTCGCCGACGATTTCCTTAAAATTAACAGGTGGAAGGTCAGATGGCGACTTCAAACCAAAGCAACGTAAAAACGTGTCGGTTGTCTTGTATAAAATGGGACGTCCTGGCGCGTCAAGTCTGCCTGCTTCTTCTATAAGACCTCGCTCATATAGCCTGTTTACACAACCGTCGGAGTTTACTCCTCTTATATGTTCAATCTGTCCCTTTGTTACGGGTTGCTTATAGGCGATAATTGCAAGTGCCTCCATAGCCGCGTTTGAAAGCGGTTGATTTCTTTGCTCTCCTAATATTTCCTGAATGTATGTATAATATTCGGGACGCGAACAGATTTGATAACCGTCGAGGATTTCTATTATGCTAAAACCTCGCTTTTCGTTGTTGTATTCATCACAAAGCTCTGCAACCGCGGATTTTATCTCGTCAATATCTGTATCAAGCACAACCGCAAGCTTTGCCGCTTTAACAGGCTCTCCTGCAGCAAACAGAATACCCTCTATTGCGTATTTTATATTGTTCATTGTTATATTTTTTCCTTTCCAATGCTTATGACAAAATCATCTGTTTTCTCGTCATAATCTGCACAAATCTGGTTTAGTTTTATCATTTCCAATACTGCTAAAAATGTTGCAATCATTTCAGGCTTGGAATCGCTGTAGCTGAATAAACTTTTAAAACCTACGCGTTTTTTGGCGGTAAGTCTGGTTTTTATTTTTTCAACCATATCACTCACACTCACCTTTTCTCTGCCGACTATTCCCGAGAATGCACGCTTTTCGGGCGGTCTTTCGCGTAACCGTCTCGATAAAATACTGTTAAATGCGTCGGTCAGTGCGTTAATTGAGTGAATGTGCGAATATTCGGGGATAGGGAATTTAATACCTTCTTCCTCCCTAAAGACCATATACTTTGATGAAAATTCCGATTTCCTAAGCTCAGTCGAAGCCTCTTTGAATTTCTGGTACTCAATAAGTCTGTTTGCTAAATCTTCTCGAGGGTCTTCTTCGTCTTCTTCGTCGCGTGGCAATAACATTCTCGATTTAATGAGTAATAATTGCGAAGCCATTACCAAAAATTCTGAAGTATACTCAAGGTCGGATTCCTCAATTCCGTCGATTGCCTCAAGATACTGTGCAGTAATTTCAACGATTGGTATGTCATATATATTTACTTTGTTCTTTTTAATAAGCGTCAACAACAAGTCAAGAGGTCCTTCAAATGTGTCGAGCTTGTATAACATTGAATTCATATCACAAAGCCATCCTTACAAAAACGTTTAATATGTTTATTATTCCGTTAAACACAAAGCCTACACCTGTTCCTATAATTCTCGAGAACGCACCTGTAAGAGAAAGTACCATTATAAGAATCATACTGTATCTTTCGTATTGCAAAAGCTTGTAATATGTGCGGTTAGAAAGAAACATTCCAAGAATTCTTGAACCGTCAAGCGGCGGAATTGGAATAAGGTTAAATATCATAAAGCAAAGATTTGTCTGCGCAAAGTACATCGAAAAGGTTTGTAAAAAACTTGTCAGTGTACCGAGCGCACCTGTTTTTACATTTATAATAAAGAAGATTGCATAAATAAGCAGCCCCAAAAACGCCATAACAAGATTGGAGAGAGGGCCTGCAACTGCAACAAGAGCCATTCCTTTTTTTGTGTCTCTGTAGTAGCGTGGGTCAATAGCAACGGGCTTTGCCCAGCCAAAACCTGTTAAAAGCATTAATATTGTACCTGTTATGTCGAGGTGTGCGAGAGGATTAAACGATAATCTACCCTCGCGTCTTGGGGTGGGGTCGCCAAGCTTGTCCGATACAAAACCGTGTGCAACCTCATGCCCTGTTATTGCAACCAGACGACATACCACACTCATTAAAACACCTAATATACTTCCAAATATATTAATCATAAAAAATCTCCTTACAAAGATGAATTTCAAAAAACTATTATATACCTATTATATTATATAATTTTTTTGCCATTTTGTAAAGTGTTTATTAAAAAATAATTTTTTATACCTTTTTGCTAATGGTGAGCCTGTTTTATAGGGTATATACATAGTATTTGCACTAAAAATAAAAAAATCGAAAAAAGGTATTGACAATATGAGATAATTGTGTTAAACTGTCAAAGTTGTGTTTTGAAGACAACTGAAAACTTTTTTACAAAAAGATTAAAAAAGTTTTAAAAAAGGTATTGACAAGTTGTAAAACTTGTGATATAATAGCAAAGCTGTCGCAAAGACAGGATGTACATTGAAAAGTAAACAGTGCAGAGTTCTTGTCAAGACATTAAATGTCTAAACAATGAGTTTTTTATGACAG
>JAZSFX010000008.1:0-2366 GCA_045532455.1 Clostridia bacterium | reverse complement strand
AGCATTTCCATACAACATTTATTTCAAATCCAAAAGTGGCGTAACCTCTGTAAATTCAAGAGGTTAACGCCACTTTACACTTTCACAACTGTCGAAAACGGGATTATATTTGTCGAGATATTTCAACAAAAAAAGTTATTTTTCATGGAAAAGAATCGTTCTTTCCCAAAAAAAGAGACGAATGTTCTCGTCTCTTTCACTCTTATCACTCTATTTTATTTTACGCTTCTTTCTTCTCAGGCTTCTCCACTACGGAAATAGCTGCCTTCTGCATCGGAATGCGGCAATTCTTGTTGCTTCCGAACGGGTCTTCGACAGTTGTAAATCTAAAAAATGCTCACAAACCGCAGAAATGCGGTATTTTTTATGTCAAATTTTTCAATTATTTTCGTTGTATGTGTTGTACGTCGTTGTATTATGTGTTATAATATATGTATGAAACTAAATTATGATAGAAAATCAAAAGACCCTACCTACTTCATTCAACTCGGAGTTCGTAATGGCAAAAAAACAACAACAAAAAATGTAGCACGCATCGGTAAACACTCTGAACTTCTGAAGATTACCAATGACCCTCTTGCATATGCAAAAGAACAGGTCAAAAAATATAACGAGGAATATAAGAAAGAAAATAAGGTGTCTTTAGATATAAAAATCGATTTTGCTGAAAAGATAAGGGCAACAGATGCGATTGCTTCTTCAAGCAGACAACTTAATATCGGATATTTTTTTCTTCAACAGCTTTATCACGAACTTGAAATCGACTCTTTTTTCAAAGTTGCAACTGCTGATTCCAAGGTTACATTCGACCCTAATCTTGTAAACAGATTCCTTACTTATTCACGTATCCTTGATCCCGGTTCAAAGCTCGACACTCATAAGCATCTTATGAACTATTATGAGCAGCCTGATTTTGACTACGTTCATATCTTACGAACTATGGATATTTTGCAGGAACATTATGATGAATATATCAGTCACCTTTTTGAAAAAAGCTGCAACATCGTAAAGAGAGATACTTCTGTTTGTTTCTACGATTGTAGCAATTACTACTTTGAAACAGAAACGGATGATGAAGATTATGTAGATGAAGTGACTGGGGAACTCATTAAAGGACTCCGTAAATACGGACCATCCAAAGAACACAGACCTAATCCCATAGTTGAAATGGGATTGTTTATGGATTCTGACGGAATCCCACTTTCCATGTGTATTACTTCCGGTTCAGATAACGAGCAGACCACCGCCATCCCGTTAGAAAAGAAACTTACTCAGATGTTTAAGGGCAAGAAATTTATATACTGTGCCGATGCCGGTCTTGGCTCGCTCAATATTAGAAACTTTAATTCAATGGGTGGACGTGCTTTTATTGTTACACAATCCATTAAAAAGCTCTCCAACACCCTCAAAGAAGCTGTATTCAATGACTATGATTACCACCTTCTTTCGTCTAATGAGCCAGTTAAGATTGCCGACATGAAAACCTTCGATAAAACAGATGTAGATAACAAAAAGTTATATAACGATAAAGCATATAAGATCATCGAAGCTGACAAAGCATTTGACCTTGGCTTATACGAAGAAAAACAGTTAAAAAATGGTAAAACACGAAAAGTAAAGTCAAAAGCTACCGTAAAACAAAAGGTTATTATAACCTTTTCCAGAAAAATGATGGAATATCAAAGATATATTCGCAACAGACAGATTGAACGGGCAAAAAAACTACTTACCAATCTCGATCCCGATACTTATAAAAAAGGGCCTCATGATATTACCCGCTTCATAAAACGAACTTCTTCTGCAAAAAGTGGAGAAAAGGTAACAACTTCTTACGAAATTGACCAGAGTGTTATAGACGAGGAAGAAAAATATGATGGCTTTTATGCTGTAGCAACAAATCTGGATGATGACGCAAAAACCATTATTGAAATCAGCTCAAACAGATACAAGATTGAAGATTGTTTCAGAGTAATGAAAACAAACTTGTCAGCAAGACCGGTATATCACCAAAAACGCGAACGCATAATTGCACACTTCATGATTTGTTATACTGCATTACTCATATACAGGTTGCTTGAAACAAAGCTCAACCGTTACGGAACGCACTTTACAACCGAGAACATAATCGAAACCTTAACCAATATGGAAGTAGCCAATATCGAGGATATGTGTTATATGTCAACCTATAGCAGCTCCCAGGTTTGCACCTCTCTAAACGCTATTTTTGATCTTGGTCTAGACAAAAAATACTACCAGCCGAAGGAACTAAACAAAAAAATCAAAAAATTTTCAAAGTAGCATTTCCATACAACATTTATTTCAAATCCAAAAGTGGCGTAACCTCTGTAAATTCAAGAGGTTAACGC